>NZ_JBWKDT010000023.1:8879-10563 GCF_056435785.1 Streptomyces sp. NPDC043870 | reverse complement strand
GCCGGGGGTTCCGAATGCTCCGCAGCCGCCCGGCCCTCCCGGTTCTCCCGGCGCGCCTGGTGCTCACGGCACGCCGCCCGGCGGTGTGCACCACGCCGCGACGATGCTGGCCGGACCCGGCCAGGTCCCGCCGCCGCAGGCTCCACAGGTCCCGCAGCCTCCGGGTCCCCCGGGACCGGCACCGCAGGGACTGGCGCCGCAGGGACCGCCGCCCGCCTACGGCTATCCGCAGCAGCAGCAGCCGGCCGGTGTGCCGACCGTAGGCCCCGGCTACCAGGCTGTGCTGCGCTACCGCGCGCCCGACGGTTCCGAGCAGCAGCTCATCCGCCGCTCGGCGCCCGGCACGCCGCACCCGGAGTGGCAGATCTTCCATGAGCTGCGCGGGATGAACGTCCCCAACGACCAGGTGCTCGAGCTCCACACCGAGCTGGAGTCCTGTGAGCTGCCCGGTGGTTACTGCGCCCGGATGATCCGGGAGACCTGGCCGCAGGCGCGGATCACCAACATCGCCCCGTACGGCAAGGACCACGCCAGCCGGCAGGGTGGCATGCAGCAGCTCCTCACCCACCAGGGCGAGTTGCACCAGGTCGCGGACGGCCCGGCGCGCCCCGCGCCGGTGCGTGCTCCGGTGCCGCCGGTACAGCCGGCGCCGCCGGTGCCCCCGGAGGGCATCGCTCAGGAGCTGGCGGGGGCGTTCGGGCCGCAGGGCATCTGCCGGTTCGACCAGCGGGCGGTGTCCCGTCAGGGCGTGCCGGAAGTGGTGGCGCGCACCCTGGTGTGGGCGGGCCTGCCGGCCGACTTCGGGCCGTTCTTCTGGGCGCAGCCGGCTCAGCCGGTGGTGCCGACCCTGGCCGAACTGGCCGCGCAGCGGCAGGTCCAGCCGGCGTCGGACGCCGGTTCGTATCTGGTCGTGGGCAGCGACTTCGGCCGGGCGATCTGTGTCCAGTACGGCACGGCGCAGATCGTGGCGGTGCCGGTGGAGGGCGGGCCCGGCGGGCAGCCGATGGCGCCGCAGTTCGTGAACAGCGGGCTGCCGGAGTTCACCCGCTGCCTGGCGCTGCTCGGCCGGATGTGGCGGCTGCGCTTCGGGCTCAACCCGGAGCAGGCGGGCCGCTGGACGGTCGACTTCCAGTCGCAGCTCGCGGCGCTCGATCCGGCGGCGCTGTCGTCGCCGGAGAGCTGGTGGTCGGTGCTGCTGGAGCAGATGTGGGACGGCCTGATCTGACCGCGGTACGCGCACGGTCCTGACCCACGGAACCCGGCGTCCGCCCCGCACCCCGGGGCCGGACGCCGGGTTCCGCCGTCCCGGGCCCCGCGGTACGGGCGGTGCTCGCGCCTCGTGCCTCGAACTCCCTCACGCCCTGCGGGTGTGGCGACCCGTCGGGGCCTGGAAGCGTGCCGGTGCCCGTCGGCGCAGCCGGGGTGCCCGTCCTCGGACGCCGGACGGGCTTGCGGTGTGCCGGTACCGCGGGTGGGCCCGGTGCCCGTCCCCGAACCGCCGGACGGGACGGGCTCCGACGGAGCCCGTCCGAGACCCTGCCGGGGCCCGGGCGCAGCCCCTGTTAGCGAACGCCCCGGGGGGGGGGGGGGGGGTGGGGTGTGGGGGGAGGGGGGGGGGGGGGGGGGGGGAGGTTGTGTAGTGTGTTTTGGGGGGGGGGGGAGAGGGTACAGCCCACCCCCGCGA
>NZ_JBWKDT010000023.1:0-8869 GCF_056435785.1 Streptomyces sp. NPDC043870 | reverse complement strand
CCCCCCCCGCCCCTTCCCCCCCCCCCCCCCCCCCCCCCCCCCCCCCCCCCTCCCCCCCCCTCCCCCCCCCCTTCCCCCCCCCCCCCCCCCCCCCCCCCCCCCCCGCCCGCCAGGATGGTGGGCTCGACCTCCTCGTAGCGCCGACGTTGTGCCGCGGCTTCGCGGTGGGACAGGCGCGTGCCCAGCCAGCCCGCGAGGAAGCCCGCCGGGACCGAGACCAGGCCCGTCGTGGTGAACGGGAACCAGTTGAAGTCGTGGTCGGGGAAGACGGACTGCGGGGAGCCGGAGACCAGATTGGTGCCGGTCGTCAGGATGAGCACGGTGGCGGTGCCCACGATGAGGGTGCTGAGCAGGCCCGTACGCGTGTAGCCGCGCCAGAAGAGGCTGTAGACGAGCGCCGGGGCGACCGCGGACGCGCCGACGCAGAAGGACAGCGTGACCAGCGCCTGGAGGTTCCCGTCGCGGACGAGGGCCGCGACGGCGATCGCGACGAGGCCGACGCACGCCGCCGCGCCGCGGGCCACGACCATCTCGGTCGAGTGCTTCAGCTTGGTCCTGCGCAGGCCGTGCGCGATCAGGTCGTGGGCCAGAGTGTTGGCGCAGGCGAGGGTGATGCCGGCGACCGAGGCGAGGAGGGTGAGGAAGACCGCCGTGGCCACCGCCGTGAACAGCAGACTCTCGAAAGTGGTGACGTCCGCTCCGAGGACTGCCTGACTGACCATCAGGAGGGCTGTCTTGCCCTGCGGGTCGCCCGCGGTGAGACCCTGGTGCCCGACGATCGCGGCCGCGCCGAAGCCGATCACGGCGAGCAGCAGGCAGGTCACGACGACGGTCGAGACCGCCCAGGACAACGAGCGGCGCACGGCGGTGGCGTTGCGCGAGGTGAACATGCGCATCGTGATGTGCGGCAGCACCGCGGCGCCGAGCACCACCGTCAGCTGCGCGCTGATCATGTCCAGTTCGCTGCCGCCGAACTGCAGTCCGGCGGTGAGGTACGCGTCTCCCAAACCGCTGCCCTTCTTGGCCGCGTCCAGCAGTGCGGGCACGCTGAAGTCGAAGCGGTTCAGGATGAGTACGGAGATGGCGGTGGCCGCGCCGAGCAGGACGACGGTCTTGACGATCTGGATGAAGGCGGTGCCCTTCATCCCGCCGATCGCCGCGTACGCGATCATCAGGACGCCGAGGAAGACGATGGACCCGGTCTTGAAGCCGTCCGCGTCGAAGCCGAGGACGATGGCGAGCAGATCGCCCGCGCCGGCGAGTTGGAAGATCACCAGCGGCAGCAGCGCGGCCAGGGTGACAACGCACGCGGTGATCCGCACGGCGGGTCCGGGGGTGCGGCGGGTGAGGACGTCGCCCATGGTGAAGCGGCCCGCGTTCCGCAGTGGTTCGGCGAGCAGAAACATCATCAGGACCAGCGAGAGCACGGTGCTCAGGGCGAGCGTCAGGCCGTCGTAGCCGACGAGCGCGATGACGCCGATGGTGGCGAGCACGGTCGAGGCGGAGATGTAGTCGCCGGCGATGGCGAGGCCGCTCTGCATGGGGGAGAGCGAGCGGTAGCCGGTGTAGAACTCGCCCAGGTCGTCGCGATCGGGTCCGGTCATCACGCACAGCAGCAGCGTGACCGTGATGACGGCGATGAAGGCGACGAACGACATGGTCTGGGCGTCGGAGTCGAAGCCGGTCATGCGCGCATGCCTCCCGTCGGCTGCTGCCATCCGGCAGGCCCCGGACGGCTCTGACGGCTCTGACGGGGTGCGGCTGCCTCGGCCGCCTGCTCGGCGTTCTGCCGGATCGTCGTGGCGAGCGGGTCGACGCGGTTGCGTGCGATCCGCTCGTACAGGGCGATCGCCGCGAGGGTCACGGGCAGGGTGAGGAGCCCCAGGAGCACTCCTGTGGTGAGGCCGCCGCTGATCTCGCCGGTCATCAGGTCCGGTGCGTAGCCGGAGAGGATGAGGAAGAGGACGAAGTAGCCGAGCGCCGTGAGGGTCGCGACGCGGCGGAGCCTGCGGTAGCCCGAGCGGAGCCTGCCCAGATCGCCGTTCTCGGCGGGGGAGGGCGGCACCGGCGGTGGTGGTGCGTGCCAGGGCTGCCCCGCCGAGGGGGGCGGCTCGGGAAAGTAGTGGTCGTACGACATCGTGCGGCTCCTTGCGGGCCCTCGCGGACGGGCGGTGTCGCTGTGGGGGGAACCGCGAACGTTACTTGTCGGTAGAGGGCTGGCGTAAGGGGGTTACCGACTGGGCGGTATGTCGTTTCGGCATCAGTCGGATCACATGTCGGTCCGCAGGTCGCGGGGCGCGGGGCGCAGGTGGCAGGTCGCACATCCGGTCGCGGGCCAGCCCCGGCCCGGCGGGTGAGCAGCGCGTGCCTGCCGGCCGGTGAACAGCGCGTGCCTGCCGGCTGGTCGCCGGGGTGCGTGGCCCTCAGGACTCCGGCTTCTCCGTGATGACCGGGAACCTCCGCGGCGCCACGAACAGAAGGACGAGCAGCGCCAGTGCGGCCGCGCCCGCCGCGCCGACGTACACGTAGTCCACCGCCGTCGCCACGGCGCGCCGCAGATGGTCCTGCGGCGCGCCGCTGGCGAGGTCGCGGGCGACCGAGTCCAGATCGCCGGAGCCGCCGAGACGGTCGGTGAGCACCGCGTTGGCGAGTGCCCCGAAGAGCGCCGCGCCGACGCTCTGGCCGACCTGACGGCAGAACAGCACGGACGCGGTGGTCGTCCCGCGCTCGGCCCATGGCACGGTCGACTGGACGCCGATGAGCAGCGGCAGCTGGAAGAAGCCCAGCGCCGCGCCGAGCAGCAGCATGATCAGCGCCGGCTGCCAGGGTTCGCCCGGGTACGGCAGCAGTACCGGAAAGGCCAGCAGGATCAGCAGGGCCGCGGTGATGCCGATGACCGCCGTCCACCGGAAGCCGATGCGGTTGTAGACCCGGTTGGAGAACGCGGCGCTGACCGGCCAGCTCAGTGTCATCACGGACAGGACGAACCCGGCGGCGATCGGGCCGAGTCCGAGGACGGACTGGGCGTACGTGGGGAGGAACACGGTCGGCGCGACCATCAGCAGACCGAGTGCGCCGAGGGCCAGGTTCACCGCGGCTATGGTGCGCCGCCGCCACACCCACCCGGGGATGATCGGCTCTGCGGCCCGCCGTTCGATCAGGACCGTGACTCCCGCGCACACCGCGCTGCCCGCGAGGAGCCCGAGTGAGGGTGCGGAGAGCCAGGGCCAGGCCACCCCGCCCTGCACGAGGGCGGTGAGCAGCAGGGCGCCGGTGAGGAAGACGGCGAGGGCGCCGGGCCAGTCGACACGGGTGCGGGGGCCCCGCTCCCGTACCGGCTCCACGAGGTGACGGCCGATCAGCCAGAGGGCGAGGGCCCCGACCGGCAGGTTGACGAGGAAGATCCAGCGCCAGTCGGCGTACGCGGCGAGCAGACCGCCCACCGCCGGGCCCGCGACCGCCGAGACCGCCCACACCGTGGACAGCTTGGACACGATCTTGGGGCGCTCCTTGAGCGGGTACAGATCGGCGGCGATCGTCTGGATCGTGCCCTGGAGCGCGCCGCCACCCAGGCCCTGGACCACGCGGAAGGCGATGAGCGACGCCATGTTCCAGGCGGCCGCGCACAGCAGGGAGCCGACCAGGAAGAGGGCGATGCCCGCGATCAGGACGGGCTTGCGGCCGAAGGTGTCGGAGAGCTTTCCGTACACGGGGAGGGTGACCGTCACGGCGAGCAGATAGCCGGAGAACAGCCAGGAGAAGACGGAGAGCCCGCCCAGGTCGCCGACGATCTGCGGTACGGCGGTCGAGACGATCGTGCCGTCCAGTGCGGCCAGTGCCATGCCGAGCATCAGTGCGGCGACGACCGGTCCGCGGCGGCCGGTCGCGGACGCCGCGGACGCCGCGGGTGCAGAGGGTGCCGAGGGTGCCGCCCCCGCGGCCGCCCTGCCCCTGCCTGTGCCGGCAGGTCCGTCCCCCGTGCCGGTACGTCCCTCCCCCGTGCCCGTACTTCCCTCGTCCCTGCCCGTGCGGCCTCCGCCCGGGCCCGTGTCGCCCCCGCTCATCAAGATCCCTTCCCTATGCACGTATCTGCGCCGGACACACCCTCTCACTAGCTCCTCGTGCGGCGGGAGGGGTCAGCCGTCACGGGGACGCGCGTAGGCCCGGGGGAGGAGACCCCTAGGGGGACCTCCTTACTTCTGTCCAGGGGTCGTTCGTCCCCCTGGAGGACGAGAGGGACAGGGGCCCTTCCTTAGCTTGGTCTTACGGCGGCGGCCCGGCCTCACCGGCCGCCGTGGGGTGGGGGAAACCCCCGCTCAAGACTGCGCCACGCCCCAGCGCGACGGGACCGTTCCCGCCCGCAGACTCGAACCGCACGCGGCGCGCTCATCGCTGCTCTTCACCGAAACAGGAGACTTACCGTGACAACGGCTGTGACCACTCCCCGGCACGGGGACGATTCAGAAGGTGCGGCGCGTAGCGCCTCGGTCAGGGGCGGTGGTCGGGTGGCGGGAGGGAGTACGGCCGTCGCCGCACGAGCGCGGCAGGTCGTCAAGGCCTACGGCTCCGGCGAGACGCGCGTCGTCGCGCTCGACCACGTCGATGTGGACATCATGCGCGGGCAGTTCACCGCGATCATGGGTCCGTCGGGCTCCGGAAAGTCCACGCTCATGCACTGCCTGGCCGGACTCGACACCGTGAGCTCGGGCGAGATCCACCTCGACGAGACCGAGATCACCCGGCTCAAGGACAAGAAGCTCACCCAGCTGCGCCGGGACCGGATCGGCTTCATCTTCCAGGCGTTCAACCTGCTGCCGACGCTCAACGCCATCGAGAACATCACGCTGCCGATGGACATCGCCGGCCGCAAGCCGGACGCCGACTGGCTGAACCGGGTGGTGGAGACCGTCGGCCTCGCGGACCGGCTGAAGCACCGGCCCACCCAGCTCTCCGGCGGCCAGCAGCAGCGCGTCGCCGTGGCCCGCGCCCTGGCCGCCCGGCCCGAGATCATCTTCGGTGACGAGCCGACCGGAAACCTGGACTCGCGGGCCGGCGCCGAAGTGCTCGGCTTCCTGCGCCGGTCCGTCGACGAACTCGGCCAGACCATCGTCATGGTCACCCACGACCCCGTGGCGGCCTCGTACGCCGACCGCGTCCTCTACCTCGCCGACGGCCGGATCGTGGACGAGATGTTCAACCCCACCGCGGACCAGGTCCTGGACCGCATGAAGGACTTCGACGCCCGCGGGCGGACATCGTGACCGTCCTCAAGACCTCCCTGCGCAACTTCTTCGCCCACAAGGGACGCATGGCGCTCTCCGCCGTGGCCGTCCTGCTGTCGGTGGCGTTCGTGTCCGGCACGCTCGTCTTCACCGACACCATGAACACGACGTTCGACAAGCTCTTCGCGGCGACCGCGTCGGACGTCACGGTCAGCCCCAAGAGCGCGGCGACGGACGACGAGATGCCGGAGACCGGCGTTCCCGAGACGCTGCCCGCGTCCCTCCTCGCGAAGGTGGAGAAGGCCGAGGGCGTGAAGTCCGCCGAAGGCGCGGTCGTCTCCATGAGCGTGACCGTCGTCAACGCGGACAACAAGAACATGGGCTCCTCCACCGGCGCCCCGACGATCGCCGGCAACTGGACGCGGAACGACCTGCGTTCGATGGAGATCACCTCCGGCCACGCCCCGCGGGGCCCCACCGAGGTGATGGTCGACGCCGACACCGCCGAGAAGCACGGGCTGAAGCTCGGTGACGAGCTGCGCACCATCGCTGTCACCGGTGACCTCACGGCGAAGATCTCCGGCATCGCCTCCTTCAAGGTCACCAACCCGGGTGCGGCCGTCGTCTACTTCGACACCGCCACCGCCCAGCGCGAACTCCTCGGCAGGACCGGTGCGTTCACCCACGTCGCCGTCACCGCGGCGCCCGGCGTCAGCCACGAGCAGCTGAAGAAGAACGTCGCCGCGGCCGTCGAGGGGCCGTACAAGTTCCAGACCCAGCAGGAGGCGGCGGACGCCGGCCGTGAGGACGTCGGCGGCTTCCTCGACGTCATGAAGTACGCGATGCTCGGCTTCGCCGGGATCGCCGTCCTCGTCGGCATCTTCCTCATCGTCAACACCTTCTCGATGCTGGTCGCCCAGCGCACCCGGGAGATCGGGCTGATGCGGGCCATCGGATCGAGCCGGAGGCAGATCAACCGCTCGGTGCTCGTCGAGGCGGTGCTGCTCGGCCTCGTCGGCTCCGTCGCCGGTGTCGCCGCCGGCGTCGGCCTCGCCGTCGGGCTGATGGAACTCATGTCCTCGATGGGCATGGAACTGTCCACCCAGGACCTGACCGTGAAGTGGACGACCCCGGCGATCGGCCTCGTGCTCGGAGTCGTCGTCACCGTACTCGCCGCCTACATCCCGGCCCGCCGGGCCGGGAAGGTCTCGCCGATGGCCGCGCTGCGCGAGGCCGGCACACCGGCGGACGGCAGGGCCGGACTCGTCCGCGGCGTCGTCGGCGTGCTCCTCACCGGTGCGGGGGCGTTCGCGCTGTGGACCGCCACCCAGGCCGACAAGGCCGGCGAGGGTTCGAGATGGCTCGGGCTCGGCGTCGTCCTCAGCCTCATCGGCTTCATCGTCGTCGGCCCGCTGCTCGCGGGCGGTGTGGTCCGGGTCATCAGTGCGCTCGTCCTGCGGATCTTCGGTCCGGTCGGGCGGATGGCCGAACGCAACGCGCTGCGCAACCCGCGCCGCACCGGCGCGACCGGCGCCGCGCTGATGATCGGACTCGCCCTGGTCGCCTGTCTGTCGGTGGTCGGATCGTCCATGGTCGCCTCGGCGACGGAGGAGCTCGACAAGTCCGTCGGCGCCGACTTCATCGTCCAGTCGACCAACGACCAGGCGATCGTGCCGAAGGTGCAGCAGGCCCTGGAGAAGGCCCCGCACATCAGCCACGTCACCGAGTACAAGCAGTTCAGGACCAAGCTCACCACCCCGGACGGCAAGACCGAGGAGGAGCGGATCGTCGCCGCCGATCCGACGTACGCGCAGGATGTGCGCCGTGAGACCGTCGCGGGCGAGCTCTCGGCGGCGTACGGGAAGAACGCCATGTCCGTCGGCGACGGCTACGCCCAGCGGCACGGGGTGAAGGTCGGCGACGAGATCACGGTCGCGTTCACGGGCGGCGAGACGGCCAGGCTGAAGGTGGCCGCGATCACCTCCGACGACACCAATGTCGACAAGGGCGCGATGTACACCGGCATCACGACCGCCGCGCAGTACGTCCCCGCCCCGAAGATGCCCAAGAACCGGATCATGTTCGCCTCGGCCGAGGACGGCAAGGAGAAGGAGGCGTACGCCTCGCTCAAGGCTGCGGTCGCCAAGTACCCGCAGTACAAGGTGCAGAACCAGACCGACTTCAAGCAGGACCTGAAGGACCAGGTCGGTCAGCTCCTGAACATCGTGTACGGGCTGCTGGCGCTCGCGATCATCGTGGCGGTGCTGGGTGTCGTGAACACCCTCGCCCTGTCGGTGGTCGAGCGCACCAGGGAGATCGGCCTGATGCGGGCGATCGGCCTCTCGCGAAGGCAGCTGCGCCGCATGATCCGTCTGGAGTCGGTGGTCATCGCCCTCTTCGGCGCCCTGCTCGGTCTCGGCCTGGGCATGGGCTGGGGCACGGCGGCGCAGAGGCTGCTGGCCCTGGAAGGCCTCGGCGTTCTGGAGATCCCCTGGCCGACGATCCTCACGGTATTTGTCGGATCGGCGTTCGTGGGACTGTTCGCGGCCTTGGTCCCGGCATTCCGGGCGGGCCGGATGAACGTGCTGAATGCCATCGCCACGGAATAGCGGCCGGTGGTGACCGGGCCCCTGTGAGCACCTCGTGCACACAGGGGCCCGTTGCGTTCCGCCTCCCTCCGGAAAAGGGAACTGATGCTTCCGAGTTGCTCCGGCCATCGGAATCTGAGCTTTTCTTGAGGGTGCGTTCCAGGCTTCCGGAAGATCCTCAAAACCCCTTCTCCGTACGGATCTTGTGCGCTAATTTTCTTCCCGGAGCCGGCGGGTCCTGACCAGTTCGCCGGTCATTCGCAAATCGGGGAAAGGTATACATGTGAATAAGGTTCAGGCTGCTTTCACCGGCACTGTGCTGGCCGGCGTCGTCGGCTTCGCCTCGGTGACTCCTGCGGTTGCCGCGCCCGCGGACGTGAACGTGAAGACGGCGAACGTGACGGCCGTGACCGGGTCTTCCGTTTCGCCGGAGGGAGAAGTCACCCCGCGTGTCGGGCACCAGGTGCGGCTCAACAAGCTCCGTGCCCTGACCGGCAAGGAGCAGTCCTCCCAGACCGAGTGGTTCAAGTACCTCGACCTCTACCAGCGGGGCTCGAACTACTACCGCTTCGAGTGGTCGACCGACGGCTGCTCCAACGTGACCTCCAAGCCGCTCGGATTCAATTTCTACTCCGCGTGCTGGCGACACGACTTCGGCTACCGCAACCACAAGAAGCTGCGGGTGTTCACTTCGGCGAACAAGCTGCGTATCGACCAGGCGTTCCTGAACGACATGAACCGGGTGTGCAATACCCAGTGGGGTCCCTACACGGACGCGCAGCGCAAGGCGTGCCGTGGCGTCGCCAAGAAGTACTACCAGGCGGTCAGGACCTTCGGCGAACTCCGCGATTAGTCGTCCCGTAGCCTGGAAGTCAGGCCGGCCCGGGGGGGGGGGGGGGGGGGGGGGGGGGGGGGGAGGGGGGGGGGTGGGGGGGGGGGGGGGGAGGGGGGGGGGGGGGGGGAGGGGGGGGGGTGGGGGGGGGGGGGGGGGGGGTGGGGGGGGGGGGGGGGTGGGTTGGGGGGGGGGTGGGGGGGGGGAGGGGGGGGGAGGGGGGGAAG
>NZ_JBWKDT010000022.1:121509-139158 GCF_056435785.1 Streptomyces sp. NPDC043870 | reverse complement strand
ACAGGAAAACCCACCGGGGCTTGAGGGGCAGCAAGCCCACCCAATCCCCCCCCCTTTTTCCCGCTTTCCCCGGGGGGGGGGGGGGGGGGGGGGGGGCCCCCCCCCCCCCCACACCGTCACGGGCGGCGGCCGTACCAGCCGACGAGCCGGTCGATGTCCCGGGCATCGCCGGGCACCTCCACGACCGGGCCGAAAGGCACCTGGCCGCCCCGCGGCTCGGCCGGTACGGCACGGTGCATGGCGGCCAGGGGCGCCGCGAGGACCTCAGGGTCCCATTCCGGGCTCTGGCCGGTGGCGGTGGCCATGTCCCAGGTGTGCAGGACGAACTCGTTGGTGTAGATCACCGCGGCCGCCGCACCGGGCACCGGGCCCCAGGGCAGGCCGATCTGCCGGCCGAGGACAGCGGGATCGGACCAGACGGCCTCGGCGTCCTTGGCGGCGGCGGCCCACGCGGCCGGCCACTCGCCGTCGGCCACGTCCTCGGCGAAGTGCGGAACGCTGAAGAAATCGCCACCGCCGCCGATCACGGCCACCCTGCGCAGGACGGAGACGAGGTGGTTGCAGAGGTCACGCACGGTGTACTCGGGACAGGGCGTGGACCCGTCGTACTGGTCGGGCCGTACCGCGGCGACGGTGCGTCCTGCGAGGTCGACGGCTTTGGTGAGGCCGAGACGCGGATCGCTCATGGCTTCGGTCTTCGCTTCAGTCATGGCTTCAGTGTTCAGGTCAAACCGGTCATCCTCCGGCCTGTTTACGGGGGAAGAGTGATCAGTCCTCAAAGCCGGACGCCATGACGCCGCCGGGAAGTCGCTTTCCTCTAGGTACCTACTATACGAAGGATGCTAGCGTCGCGAATCGCAGCAGAGGACACACCGGGCGCAGTGAACGCAGAGGACGAAAGCCCGACGACGTCCCGCAACAACAGCGCTGCCTCGACTGCAGGAATTGCCACGATGACCACCGGTTATGGGAGCTGTTCATGATCGTAGTTACGGGAGCGACCGGCAACGTAGGCCGACCGCTCATCGCGTCACTCGCCTCGGCCGGCGAACAGGTGACAGCCGTCTCACGGCGCCCACTGAGCTTCGAGGCCCCGCAGGGCGTACGACACCACCAGGCCGACCTGGCGGACCCCGAGAGCCTGCGGCCCGGGCTCGACGGGGCCGAAGCCCTGTTCATCCTCCTCGCCGGGCCACTCCTCGTGTCCGGCGGGAGCCCGAGCAAGCTGCTCGACGTCGCGGCGTCCAGTGGCGTGCGACGGGTCGTCCTGCTCTCCTCGCAGATCGTCGGGACACGGCCCGAGGTCCTCTCGCACGGCCGCCTCCGCGCATTCGAGGAGGCCGTCCAGGAGTCCGGCCTCGACTGGACGTTGCTGCGGCCGGGAGGCTTCGCCTCCAACGCGTTCGCCTGGGCCGAGTCGGTCCGCGCGGAACGGACCGTCGTCGCACCGTTCGGGGACATCGCGCTGCCGGTCGTCGACCCCGCCGACATCGCCGACGTCGTGGCCGTGACGCTGCGGGAACATGGCCACGCCGGCCGCACTTACGAACTGACCGGACCGGCGCCGATCTCCCCGCGCGGGCAGGCCGAGGCGCTCGGTGCCGCACTGGGCACTCCGGTGCAGTTCGCCGAACTCACCCGGGAGCAGGCGCGCTCCCACATGCTGCAGTTCATGCCCGAGACGGTCGTGGACGGGACTCTCGACATCCTGGGCGAGCCGCTGGCCACCGAGCAGAGGGTGAGCCCCGACGTCGAGCAGCTCCTCGGCCGCCCGCCCCGCACCTTCGGTGAGTGGGCGGAACGCAACATCGCAGCCTTCAAGTGACCTGACCTGACGGGACCTGACGTGACCGGAGGGGAATCCGCACGTCCTGCTTCCGCGCGGACCGTCCCTGCGCAGACCGTCTCTGCGCAGGCTGTCCGAGCGGAAGCAGGACACGGCCCAGTCGCTGGTGCGCCGTCACTTGCTGACGCGGCCAGAGCTCTCATGGACGCCGCACACAACACGCCCGCACCGGACCCTGAACAACTCAGCGCATGGCTGGCGACCGCAACCGTGGAGATGAGAGATGCGTTCGGCTGTCTTGCCGGCATGTGCGAGATGCTGCGTGATGCGGCACCGGAGAGCTTTCATGCCTCCCAACTGAACCAGTCAGCTGTTCAGCTGCGCCTGCTCGAACGAGTCTGGGGCCATATACAACGTGACAGCTCATGCCCCGGTGTGATGTGACGGCCTCGACAGCGTGATGTCGCATCGACCGCGCCACCCTCCCGCGTCGCCTGCTGCTCGTCTGCAGAACGGCCTGTACGGCCGTCGCCTCCCAGGCGAGGGCGCCGGCCGTCGGTGATCGCTCGTATCACCCGTTCTGATGCGCATCTCGAGCAGGGTTACGGCCATGATGTCCAGAATTGGCCCCACGAAGTGTTGTGTCTCCTCACAGGGGTGAAAGACGGATGCCGACGTATGTCACGCTGCTGAACTGGACCGATCAGGGGATCCGTGCCTACAAGGACACTGCGCAGCGCGCCGAGGCCTTCGCCGCAGCGGCGCAGAAACTCGGGGCGAAGCTCCTGAACATCTACTGGACCGTCGGTGCGTACGACCTCGTCGCCGTCGTCGAGGCGCCCGACGACGAGACCGCCACCGCGGCGCTCTTGCAGCTCGGTGGTGTGGGCAACGTCCGTACCACGACCCTGAGGGCCTTCGGCCGGGAGGAAATGGACCGCATCATCGCCAAGGCCACTGGCTGAGAACCGCGCCGACTGCGGCAGGCGGCCTCGACCGGCATGCCCCGGTCGACGAGTTCGCGGGCGCCCGGCCCCCGGCCGGCGCGCAGACGAATAGAATCGGCTTTCATGTCGAACGCTGACGAGCTGCTTGTTGACGTTGCCGCCATGGTGGAGTCCGAGCAGAGCAATCAGATGTCCATGACCGTGGTCACCGGCGGCGCTGTCATCACCGGACGGCTGGCTCCCGAAGCCGTGTGGAGGCAGCGTGTGGCCGAGGTCCTGAGGGACTCGGACCGCCTCGGCCCGTTCTCCGGTGTCTTCACCGCCGAGCGGACGCGGGACCGGCCCGACCGCGTGGGGCCGCCCACGCATCTGCACTTCCACGTCGCCCGGATCCTGCAAGGCAACATCGGGATCCCCGAGACGGGAGGGATGTACCGCGTCGCGATCAAGGACGTCAGCGGCTGGACCGTCGGCGATTTCAGCTACTCCGATCGCTGAGCCACCGTGGTGGTCAGGGCGGCGGGGCCGGGACAGCCGTGGGCGCTGCCTCAGGTAAGGACAGTCGCACGCTGAACCGGTGATGCACGGGACGCGAGATTCGCCGACGCCAAGAACGAAAGGCATCCGCATGGACCTGAAACTCGAAGTCATCGTGCTGCCCGTTTCCGACGTCGATCGGGCCAGGAGTTTCTACGAGGCGGCGGGATTCCGGATGGACATTGACCACGTCGCCAGTGAGGACTACCGGTGTGTGCAGTTCACGCCGCCCGGCTCCGAGGGCTCGATCATCTTCGGTAAGGGGGTCACCTCCGCCGTGCCCGGCTCGGTCCAGGGCCTGTACCTCATCGTCTTCGACATCGAGGAGGCCCGTGCAGAGCTCATCGGCCGCGGCATCGAGGTGAGCGAGGTGTTCCACGATGCCGGAGGGCTCTTCCACCACAGCCACGACGCCGGAGAGGTCGTCCATCCCGCCGGGGACGAGGGGCGGGTGGCCGGCCCGCACCCCGCCCGTGCCGACTACGGTTCCTACGCCACCTTCAGCGACCCGGACGGCAACGGCTGGGTGCTCCAGGAGGTCAAGAAGAGGGCCCCCGGCCGCTGACATCCGTCAGCTCCCCAGGGAGCGGCGGCCGTGACCAGCCTGACCGGCGCAAGGGGCGGACCCTGCCGGGCCCGCCCCTACGAGCCAGGTCAGCCGGTCAGGGTAGCCACGGAGCGCATGGCGAGGAAGTTGCTGCGGTAAGCGTCGTGGGTCGCGGCGCCCTCGACGCGCAGGAGGGCCTCGTCGTTCTCCCGCAGGGAGGAGACGTCGAGGTTGTGGGATCCGGTGAAGGTCCACTTGGTGTCCGGGTGCCCCGCGTAATTGCCCTCGACCAGAAGGTACTTGGAGTGGACGAAGAGGTCGTCCCCCTCGCTCGCGGGCGTGCCGTTGTCGAGATGGAGCTTGTACGGCTTGATCCGTGCATGGTTGCCGAGGGCCGTCAGCTCGTCGGTCTCGTTGTAGACGACCTCGACCCAGCAGTCCTGATCGGCCAGCGCCCTCAACTTGGTGGCCACCTCCTCGCGGTAGAAGGCGTAGGCGGCGACGCGGATGACCGTCTTGTGGGAGGCGGACCCGACCGTCGTATTACCCGTGCACGACACGTTGTTCAGCACGTCGACGATGAGGTCGCCGCTGCTCTGCGGGAAGAAGTAGTACTTCTCAGCCCCGGCGGTGGCTCCCTGCCGGAAGTAGTCCGCATTGCGGTTCTCGGCGGCGAGGTCGTTGAAGTACCCCGTGTACGCCGTGTAGAGCTCGGTGTTGCCCACAGACGTGTAGGCGTTGTTCCAGAACCGGGAGGTGTTCGCGGCGGTCTGGTTGGCGGATGTCTGGATCACCACGTCCTCGGCAACTCCCGGGTCGCCCACCCGGGAGAAGAGGAAGAACTTGTTGTGGTTGATGTGGTTCTTGGCGGCGTTGAACGTCGCGTCGGCGATGCACGCGCGGTCCGCGGGACAGATGTGCACCCAGGACGCCTGGGTCATGTCCGTACCAAGGGCGGACGTGAGCTGTGTCGCGGCCGTGGAGGTGGAGTAGGAGTGGTCCAGGACGACACGCACCTGAACCCCACGCTGGTGCGCGCGTCCGAGCGCGTCGCTGTACCCGGTGTCGGTCAGGGCGTACATGGCGGCGCGCAGCGTACGGCCGCTCTGGGTGTCGTCGATCGCCTTGATGATGTGGTTCTTGACCGCATCCTGTTCAGCGGGGGTTCCGAGGGGGTCGTTGAAGACTGCGCCCGTGGTGAGTGCGGGCCCTGTGTCCGCCGCCAACGCGGTGGAGGACGGGACCAGAAGCGCAGCCAGAAGGGACCCTGTGAACAGGGCCATCGCCCATATACGTCTGATGTCTCTCACTCCTCGACACTGATCATTTCCTGCTGTGAGCAGGTGCACGATAGCCCGTGCCGTTGGCCCCGCCGCCACGGGTCCCGGCAGAATCATTTCGGGCCCAGGTGACTCGGATCTGGGCTACGGCACTTGCCCCGGCCACACGAGCGTGCCCGTCCCGTCCCGGCCTGAGCCTCGCCGCACCGAGAGGCCGGCCAACCGTCGCTCCAAGACGGCGCATTCGCCCGCTCACCGGCGAGGAGCGGTGCGGTCGGAGGGGGGCGGGGCCCTGCTGCAATGGTGGCTCTGGAATCCTTGCCCCGTGCCCCTCACACCACTCGCCCCGGAACCGGAGCCCATAACGGCTGATCCGCCCCACTCCGCAGCAAGCCCTCTGCTCACCCAGTCCTGGCTCGACCTGGCCTTCATCCACTGGGCCGTCGACCCTGCCGACGTCGCTCCACTGCTGCCGACCGGGACCGTCCCGGACACCCTGAACGGGGCGACGTACGCCGGCCTCGTCGCCTTCCGGATGCACCGCGTCGGATGGTTCCGCCTCCCCGGCGTCCCCTACCTGGGCACGTTTCCCGAGACCAACGTCCGCCTCTACTCGGTGGACGCGCACGGGCGCCGCGGCGTGGTCTTCCGCTCGCTCGACGCCTCCCGCCTCATACCGGTGGCGGTCGGGCGAGCCGCCTTCCGGCTCCCGTACCTCTGGTCGCGGATGGCCATCCGCTACGACGGCACCACCATCACGTACACCAGCACCCGACGCTGGCCCGGACCCCGGGGCGCGCACAGCAGGATCGCCGTACGGGTCGGCGAACGCGTCCAGGACCCCACCGAGCTCGAACACTTCCTGACCGCCCGCTGGGGCATGCACAGCGCCTTCTTCGGCCGGCCGTTGTACCTCCCGAACACCCACCCGCGCTGGCCGCTGCACCGCGCCGACCTCCTCGAGTGCGACGAGGACCTCGTGGCCGCGGCAGGACTGCCCCAGCCGCTCGGGGAACCCGTGAGTGTGCTGTACTCGCCGGGAGTCCCGGTGGAATTCGGGCGCCCGGCCCGCCGCCCCGGCGGCATCCCCACCCCCTGACGAGGAACCGCGGTAGTCCTTGTCGGCTCGCCACAGAGCCCTGACCTGGTTGGACAGGGCCGGCTGCGAGATGCAGGAGCTCCGCGGCGCGCGCCGGGTCGACCGCGGCACTGCCCGCCGTGCCGTTGCGGTTACGCGTTCGCCGGTGCGGCGAGTGGCTGCGGGGACCGGCGAGCGTTGAAGGCGGAGCGGTACGCCTGCGGGGTGGTGCCCACGACTCGGCGGAAGCGTTCCCGAAAGGCTGTCGCTGATCCGAATCCGGCCTGGTGGGCGATGCGTTCGATGGGATGGTCGCTGTTCTCCAGGAGGTATTGCGCACGCCGTACGCGGGCCCGCAGCAGCCACTGCAGAGGCGTGGTGCCCATCTGTTCGCGGAAGCGGCGGCTGAACGTGCGACCGCTCATTCCCGAGCGTGCGGCCATGGCGTCCAGGGTCAGCTCATGGGCGAGGTTGTCCTCGATCCAGTCCAGCACCGGCTGCAGAACGGAGCCCTTCGGAACGGGCGGCTGCTCGTGGACGATGAACTGGGCTTGGCCGCCCTCGCGTTCCAGCGGCATGACCGACATACGTGCGGTGTCTGCGGCGACGGCGGAGCCGAGGTCGCGGCGGATCATGTGCAGGCACAGGTCCAGGCTCGCGGCGGCACCGGCCGAGGTGAGGATCTGCCCGTTGTCGACGTAGAGCACATCGGGCTGTACGTCGACGAGCGGGAACTGCTTCGCCAACAGGTCGGTGGCGATCCAGTGCGTGGTCGCGCGCAGGCCGTCCAGCAAGCCGCTCGCGGCCAGGATGAAGGCGCCCGAGCACACCGAGGCGATACGGGTCCCGGACGCAGCAGCGGTGCGCAGCGCCTCGAGGACCTCTTCGGACGGGGGCGGTGCCTGCTCCGAGCAGCCCGGCACGATGATCGTGTCCGCCTCCGCGAGCGCCTCGAGCCCCCACGGGGCGCGCAGAGCGAACGCCTCGGTGGCCACCTCGGGCCGAGGGGAACAGACACGGACCCGGTAGGGGCGGCGCCCGTCGGGGAGCCGCGTGCGCCCGAACACCTCGATCGGCGTGGCCATGTCGAACGCCACCACGTGGTCCAGAGCCAGCACTGCCACCGTATGCATGACTCACACGATAGCCGGGTTCCCGCCAGCCGAATCATCCCCTCCACACCGGTCCGGTTTCACGAAGGCACAGGTCAGAATGGTTGGCGAGAATCTGTTGAAGACTGTCATTAATGCCTCTGGGGTGATGCTTGATCCGCCACCTAGCGTTGGCGCGGCAATGCCGAGTGCGACGGAAGAGAGAGTGCCGATGCTCGCCCAATGTGTGCTGTTCGACGGCTTCGACCCGCTGGATGTCATCGCGCCCTACGAGGTGCTTCACGCCGCAGGGATGCTCACGAAGGGGACCGTGCAGGTGGAGCTCGTCTCCGCCGAGGGGCCGCGCGACGTGCTCAGCGGCCTTCCGCCGCTGAGCCTGAAGGCCACCGCCCAACTGGACCCCGAACGGGCCGACATCATCGTCCTTCCAGGCGCCGTCGGCGACGTACGCGACCCCGCAGAGCTGAGCGAGGAAGAACAGCGGAACACCATCCCGGTGATACTCGGCCGCACCCTGGAAACGGATCTGCGCCGCCTGGCCAAGCAGGCGCTCGAGCGCGAGGACACCCTCGTCGCGGCCGTATGCGGCGGCTCGCTGATCCTCGCCATGGCCGGACTCATCGAGGGCCGCCCCGCCTCCACCCACCACCTGGGGCTCGACGTGCTCGGCGCCACCGGCACCCGCGCCGTCGACGCCCGCGTCGTCGACGACGGAGACCTGATCACCGGCGGCGGCGTCACCTCCGGGCTGGACGTCGCCCTGTACCTCGTCGAACGCGAGATCGGCCCCCAGATCGCGCGCGCCGTGGAGAAGCTCTTCGCCTACGAGCGCCGCGGCACCGTCTGGTCGCCGCGCGGCGCCGCACCTGCACTCACCATCTGACCTCCCCCCTCACGAAAGATCCCGCACTATGTCTGCCGAAGGCATCTGGAACCTGACCATCGACACCCCGCTGGGCAAGCAACAGGCCCGCGTGCGACTCGCCGCGCAACCCGACGGCACCTGGAACGGCACGGCCACGGACCTCAAGTCCGGGGAGGAGATGCCGTTGACCCACATCAGCGTCGACGGCGACAAGGTGAGCTACCGTCAGTCCATCACACGGCCCATGCGCCTCCATCTCGTCTTCCATGTGAGCGTCGACGGTGACCAGCTCAGCGGCCAGGCCAAGGCCGGGCGACTGCCCAGCAGCAAGGTGAGCGGCGTGCGCGCTACGTACGCGGAACCGGAGCCCGGCACGCTGCGATGAGGGAGCCTCCGCGCAGCCAGTCGTCGAGGAGTCCGAAGTCCGCGTCGTTGAGGCCCTGGCGGGGATCGACGCGGTGGAGCAGG
Organism: Streptomyces sp. NPDC043870; assembly: GCF_056435785.1. Taxonomy (NCBI): domain Bacteria; kingdom Bacillati; phylum Actinomycetota; class Actinomycetes; order Kitasatosporales; family Streptomycetaceae; genus Streptomyces; species Streptomyces sp. NPDC043870. The sequence continues at coordinate 130,538 of NZ_JBWKDT010000022.1, read as the reverse complement.
GCGCGCTCGCCATGGCGAGCGGATATCCAGGCCCGATCCGCGTCAGTGATCTCGTCATCGACCCAGGCGAACGCGCGCCCGGCCGCCCAACCGAGGATCGCGCGGGTCTTCCAGTGCAGTCCCGCGCGCTGATCACGCTCGTCGTCGTCGGACGGCTCCGGCCAAGTCACCACGGGCAGGTCGGGCAGCCCGAGTCGTGGCGCGATGTACTCGTTCGCGTCGGCCATCCACGTCGTCGCCCAGACCAGGTCGCACGGAAGCGCCGCCAGTCTGGGCCCGTGCCCGGGGTTGATCCTTTCCAGCAGCGGGTTCGAGCCGGCTCCTGACGGTTCGAGGCCCGTTGGGTACGTCGGGTGCGCGCCGGCGTGACGGCCCGGCGCCGCGCCGAACGGGATGAGCGGTCCATCGACGTCGAGGAAGAGGAGAGGCAGTGGTGACTCCATCAGGTCAATGATGCCGCCATGCCGCCGGCGAACGCGAGACGTGCAAGTGGTGTGTGGCGACCGGCTCCAGCGGAGGATGACGCATTGCGCATGAGCGCACCGGCATTCGCTGACAGGTGCCCGGCAGCTCACTGTGGCCGCTCGCGTCTGCGGCAACTTCGGAATCTGCCCGAACGGGCTCGACCTCGGACGGGCCGGTCGTCGGCGGACACCTCCTCGGCTTCGAGCACGCGTAGGCCGGTGAGGGCCACTGCCCAGGCTGGCCGGCCAGGTGCGCGGAGGGCGTTTCTGAGGACCGCCGAGTGGGATTCCGCACCGCTGATGCCTACGGTCGCGCGGGGGCGGTGCGGCGGTATGCGGCCAGGGTGAGGAGCGGACCGATCGCCAGCAGTGCGGCGAGGACGGCGAATCCGTAGGTGAGGGTGGATGCCGTGGCGACGGCGGCGACCAGCAGAGGGCCTCCGGCGTCGCCGAGTTCGCGGCCGAGTTCGGCGGATCCCATGGTCTGGCCGAGCCGTTCCTCAGGGGTGGAGGCGGCGAGGGCGGCGAAGCCGAGTGGGGTGATCAGGCCGGTTCCGGCGCCGATCAGGGCCGCGCCCATCAGGACGCCGAGGAGACCGGGGAGCATGGCGCAGCAGAGACCTGCGGCGGTGACGGCGAGTCCGGCCGCCAGGCCGGTGCGCGTGGTGAGGCGACCGGCGTCCAGGGCCCGCCCTGCGTGTGGCTGGGCGAAGGCAGCGCAGGCGGCGAGGACCGAGACGGCTGCACCGGTGGCAACCGTGCCGAGCCCGGCGGTGGCTCCCGAGACGGGCAGGAAGCCGACACCGACGGAGAGCGCGGCGGTCGCGCCCGCAAGGGCCGCAGTGGGGGCGAGGAAGGCGCGGGAGGTGAGCCGGCGCACCAGGTCGAGCACGGTCTGCCGGGGCTTGGGCAGCGGCGCCAGGGCGGGGACGGCCGCCACGGCCCAGGCAGCGACGGCCGTGGCCAGGACAGCCATGACGGCGAAGAGGAGGCGCAGTCCGCCGGCCCAGACCAGTACGCCGCCCAGGAGCGGGCCCAGGGTGTAGCCGAGGGACTTGTAGAAGCCGTAACTGCCGAACGCCCGGCCGTGTTTGGCGGCCGGATTGAGCCGGGCGACCAGCGCGGAGGCCGAGGGCGAGAACGCCGAGGCGGCCGCGCCCTGACCGAGGCGTGCCGCCCACAGCCAGCCGGGGCTGTCCGCGACTGCATACAGCGCGGAGGCGGCGGCGAAGGCGACCAGCCCGCCGAGCAGCACGGGCTTGGCGCCGATCTTGTCGGCGAGCGTGCCGAAGAGCGGCTTGAGGAGCACCTCGGCGCCGTCGTACAGGGCGAGCAGCCCGCCCAGGACCAGCAGGGAGGTCACTGCATCCTCGGAGAAGCCGCCGAGGTTGGCCGCGATGCCGTGTGCGCCGAATGCGGTGGTGAACCCGGCCGCGTACAGCGGCCACATCGTCCCGCCTCGTCCGGCGCCGGTGGTGCCGTCGGCGGTCATTCGCCCGCCCCCTCACTCTGGTGCAGGGCGGCGAAGACCTGCTCCGCGTAGTCCTCGCAGACGGCCGTGCACTCCTTGAGGCGTTCGCCGGCCCGGGCCGCCTCGGGTGCGCCGAAGACGTCGCGGGCCATCAGGTCACGGTGCCAACGCCGCAGCCGCTCCAGGCTCTGCTCCTCTTCCTCCAGCTCGGCCAGCGTGAACTTGGCGATCCGGATCTCCTTGGCGATCTCAGCCTCGAACTTGGCGCAGTCCGCGAGGAATTCGGCCCAGTCCTCCGAGCGCGCGGCGGTGAACATCGTCTCGAAGCGGGCAGCGTCCTCGGGCCCACGACCGGACGCCTGCAGCGTCACGACCTGCCCCTCGGCCCGCTCCGTCAGCTCGATCGCCCGGCGGACACCGTCGGCGAAGACCGGCACGTCCGGCACAGCCCACACTCCCTGGCCCAGCGAGAGCGCGCCGACCTTGCGCAGCTCACGCCAGACTGCCACCCGGTGCCGCGAAGGGCCGGCGGGCAGCTTGATGACGAGGACAACCCACCGTATCCCTGCTCCACTGCCTGTCACGCTGTCGAATGTAGCAGGCGTTACAACCACTGCCGCTGCCGGGTGGGCGTGGATCAAGCTGATCGTCGCCCTCGTCGCCACCACCGTCGCGGCCGACGGCGGTGGCGGCGAGCACGGCCGGTGCCGACCGTCCCACCGCGTGATGGAGGCCGGGCGTCGTGGCGATACACAGTCGCCTCGATGTCCGCACAATGGATGACGAGAGCCTCGCTGCGTCCGGGCGTCCCGTGGCCGGGCTCAGGCATTGCGGCCCTCGGGTGGAAGGGGATAGTCGGTGCCATCAGATCGGCCGGGGGGCGAGAAGGCTCCGGGTCCGTTCTGGTCCGAGCCGGGGCCGATGCTGGAACGCGTGCCCGTTGCGGTCCTCGGCATCGACGAGGACGACCGGATCTGCTACTGGGGGCCCGGCGCACAGGACCTGTTCGGGCACGACCCCGCGGCGGTGCTGTCCAAACCCGTCGGCATCCTCCTTTCGGAACCACAGGGCGGCGCCGACGCATCGATCCGGCTGGCGGAGCGGGGCCGCACCCTGGGGTACTGGCGCGGTCGACTGCGGGCACGGCATCGGGACGGCGCGGCCTTCGACTGCGGTTTCCGGGTCTTTCCCATGACCGGGCCCGACGGAGCGTCCGTGGTCATGGCCCTGGCCAGCCGAAGTGACGCGCTCGACCGGGTGAAGACCAATCTGGCGTTCCTCGATTCGCTTTTCGAGACCTGCCCCATCGGCTTGTTCATGCTCGACGAGGACTTGCACTACGTCCACGTCAACCAGGCGCTCGCCGACATGGACGGACTCCCCATCGAGGAGCACGTCGGACGGCACATGGAAGACATCATGATCACGTCCGATGGAGGTGAGTTCCAGCGGATGCTGCGAGGAGTCGCCGAGGAGGGGCGGCCCGTGGTGGGCGCTCTGGTGGGTGTGCGCACGCCAGGTCACCCGGACCGTGATCAGGTGCGGTCCGTGAGCTTCTTCCCTCTCAGCCAGGCGGTCAGCAGCCGGCCCGGACTGGGCGGGCTGATGGTCGACGTGACCGACCGGGAGGAGGCGATCATGGAGGTGACCGCGGGACGTCAGCGGCTGGCTCTGCTGAACCGGGCCGCGGCCTCGATCGGCACCACCCTGGACATGGACGTCACCGCCCAGGAACTGGTCGACGCCGCGGTTCCCGACTTCTCCGACGCCTCTGTCGTGGAAGTCGTGGAGTGGATGGACGAGTCCGCGGAGTTCGATCCGGACCTGCCGCTGTTCACCCGCCGGATCGCCTCCGGCACGATCCTGCCCCCACCCGCCACTGAACTCGTGAGCGGACTGGAAAGCGTGACCTACCCGCCCGGTTCCGCGATCCATCAGATGCTGCGAACGGGCCGCGTCGTCCGCGTCCTGGTGAACGACGATTTCGTGACCCGGACCGTCATCCACCAGGCCCGCGCCCAGCTGCTGAGAGACAGCGGCCTGACCTGCATCCTCATCGCCCCGCTCATCGCCCGCGGGACGGTCCAGGGCCTCGCCATGTTCGGACGCTCCGCAGCCAGGCCCGTCTTCACCGACGAGGACCACGGCCTGGCCGGTGAGCTCGCCTCCCGCGCCGCGCTCTGCCTGGACAACGCCCGTCTCTACAGCCGAGTCCAGGACATCGCGCTCACCCTCCAGCGCGCGCTCCTCCCCAGCGCCCTGGCGACCAGCCCCTACGTGCAGGTTGCCCACCGCTACGTACCCGGCAGCCGCATCACCGAGGTGGGCGGCGACTGGTACGACGTGATCAACTTGTCCGGCGACCGGGTCGCCCTGGTCGTCGGTGACGTGATGGGACACGGGGTGCCGGCCGCCGCGGCCATGGGACGACTGCGCATCACGGCCAAGACGATTGCCCGGCACAGCCAGGAACCCGACGATCTGCTCGCCGAGCTCGACGCCTGTGCCCAGGAGGCGGGAATCGAGATGGCGACCTGCCTCTACATCCTCTACGACCCCGCCACCGGGCGCGCCCGCATCGCCAGCGCCGGGCACCCCCCGCCCCTGGTGCGCCACCCGGACGGCACGGTCGAGACGATCAGCGACGTCCTCGGCATCCCTCTCGGGGTCGGCGGTCACGCCTTCAGAACGATCGAGATCGACCTCCCTGAGGACGCCGTACTCGCCCTCTACACCGACGGCCTCATCGAGGCACGCGGCCGGGACCTCGAAGCGGGCCTGGACGCAGTGCGCGATGAACTCCGCCGGGAGTCCGACCAGCTGGAGGCGACGGCGGACCGCATTCTCTCGAGCCTGCTGCCCGATCCACCGAACGACGACACCGTGCTGGTCCTCGCCCGAGTCCGCCGCAGTTCTTCTCCGTACAGCCCGTAGTTCGCCGGCGGGCGACGTGCGACTCCTGTCGAGCCGGGCGGAGCGGCGCAGGTTCCGCCTGTCCGACCGTCCCAGCTGACGTCCTGCCAGGTCCCACCGGCGTGATCCACAAGAGCGGCCGTGGTCCCGTCCTGTCCCGTCCTGTCCGGGGAACCATGGATTCCGGACAGCTTGGTGATCATTTGAGGTGTGGGGCCCTTGGCTGGGCCGCGCGGTGCCCCTAGCGTCCCTTTGACCGCAATCATCAGGCACTTCTCAGGGAGAAGCATGTCCACCGCCCCGGCGCGCCCGGCGCCGCCCGCCCGTTCCGGATCCGCCGCCGCACTCGGCTGGATCCTGACCATCGGCCTCAACGTCGTTGCGCCGATCCTCACGTACAACGCGCTCGTCGACCATGGTTGGAGCGAGTTCTCGGCACTGCTGGTCAGCGGAGCATGGCCCGTCCTCGACAGCGCCGTCCACGTGGCCTGGCGCCGCAAGCTCGACGAGTTCGCCGTCGTCACGCTGGTCTTCCTGGTGATCACGGCCGTGGTCTCGCTGGTCGGAGCGCACTCCGCCCGCGCCCTGCTGATCAAGGACTCCGCCGTGACCGGGCTGTTCGGGCTGCTCTGCCTTGCCACTTTGCTCGCCTCACGGCCGCTGATGTTCTACTTCGGCCGCAAGTTCGCCACCGATGGCACTTCGGAGAGCACTGCCTGGTGGAACGGTCTGTGGCAGTACGAGGGCTTCCGCCGGACCATGAACGTGATGACCACGGTCTGGGGCGTGGCGTACCTCGCTGAGGCGGGGGCGCGGATCGTGCTGGCGTACGTCCTGCCCACCAGCACCATGGTGGTGGTCAGCCCCGTGATGATCTACGGGGTGCTCGGCCTGCTCGGCGTGTGGACCGCCTTGTACGCCAAGCGCTCACAGGCCGCGGGCGAGCGCCGGGCGGCCGACGCCGCCGCTGAGGCGGCTGCCGCTCACGCCGCGACTCCTTGAGCCCAAACCCTGTAGCCCGGCGGGCAGCCCGCGTACCGGGCCACCGGTCTCCTGCCCGTCGGGACCTCGTCGGCAGCAGCCTGACCAGTGAACGCGACGGGCAGGGGCTGTACCGATCGACCCGCTGCGCCGAAGCGGGAACGCCGGATTCGCCCCCGGACCGCCGGCGACATCGGACCCCCGGAGTGCCGTGCTGCGGCAGATGCCCGTGACGCCGCCTGCGACGCCGCCCGTGAAGCCGCCCGTGAGAAGATCCTTCGCAGCACGCGCGCTGGTTTCGGTCGTGGAAACGGAAGGTGACGATGTACGCGATATCCCTGGGCGACGACGGTGCCGAGCTGCGACCGCTCGAGCCGTGGCGAGCCGAGGAGTTCCTGACCCACGTGGACCGGGGGCGGGAGTTCATCGGGCGGTACAACGCGCTGCCCGACGCCGTCACGGACCTCGAGTCGAGCCGGGCGTTCCTCCAGGCGTACGCGGAGAAGGCGGCAGCCGACGCCGGGCGGCTCCACGGCATCTGGACGGACGGCAAGCTGGTCGGCGCGGTCCTCTTCCGGAGGATGGACGTCGAGCAGGGCACTGCCGAGGCGGGCTGCTGGCTGGAGCCGTCGGCGGTCGGGAAGGGTCTGGTGACCCGGGCCGTGCGTGTGATCATCGATTGGGCCGTTGAGGAGCGGGGCATCCACCGCGTGGAGTGGTGGGTCTCGGCGGGGAACGAGCCCAGCATCGCCGTGGCCCGGCGGCTGGGGATGACGAGAGACGGCGTGCTGCGGGAGAGCTACCTGTACCGGGGGAAGCGGCACGACGAGGAAGTCTGGTCGGTGCTTGCGCCGGAGTGGCGGGCGGGCAAGCAGGCGTCTTGAGCCCCAGCAATCCCCCGCACCACTTCGGGCGGAGCCGACGCTGGGGCCTGGGCCGTTGGTCGCGGGTGTGTACGCGTATGGAACAGTGACCGGATGCTCCTGCTCCCCGAGAACACTCTGTTCGTACCTGGTGCTACGCCCGCCCTCCTGCTGGCCGGCGCGCCGGTCCACGACGAGCTGCCCGCACTGCGCGCATCCGGTGGGACGGTGCCGCAATGCGAGGGCTGGGGCATCGGCGCCATGCTCACGCTGTGCGTGGTGGACGGACCGGGCGATGCGGGGTGCGTCGTTCCCGCCCTCGGCGCCCCCGTGCTCGGAGGCTCCGGGGACCCGGACGACATGGCGCGCTGGTGTTCCGACGTCACACAGGCCGGCGGCGCAGTCGTACTCTCCCTCCCGGAGCTCCCGGCAGTCCTCGACTGGGAACATCTGCTGACCAGCGGCATGTCCCGCGGCGGCTTCATGCCCGCCCTGGGTTGAACACAGGCCCACAAGAGCTGCATCCGGGGCCCAGCAGGGCATTAGCCCGCGAGGCTCGCGAGGCCCGCAGAGGTGCCCGAGCCGCCGCAGGGCACCCCTTCGGCAGCCGATCACCGGTCTTGTGGTCGTCGGGGGCAAGGACCACGGAGAGGCGCGTGCGCCCGGCGCACCCGGCTTCCGTACGCACTCCGGCGCACCTGTTCCCGTCGGTGAAACGGGGTGCCCGTTCACACGTCGGGCCGTTAGTTCGGTTATGGATACATCTGGTTCGGGCGGACGGGCCATCGTCCGCGCTGTCGCATCATTCCTGCTCCTGGCCGCCACGGTCGTGGCCGGTCCCACCGCCACTGCCACCGACAGCAGCCACCCGTCGCCATCGGCGGACCCCGCGGCGATCCGCGAGTGGAACGCCATCGCCACCGACACCATCTCCACCAACCTCGGCGCCACCCGCCCCTCCGGGCAAGCCGTCATCTGGCACGGGTTCGTCTCGGCCGCCGTCTACAACGCCGTGGTCGGTATCGAGGGGCGCTACGCCCCGTACAAGTGGCATGCGCACGGGCCCTCCACCGCATCCCCCGAGGCAGCGGCCGTGACCGCTGCGCACCACGTACTGCTCACCTACTTCCCCGCCTCCCGGGCCCCGCTCGATGCCGCGTACGCCGATTCACTCGCCAGGATCCCCGAGGGCAGGGCGAAGCGGCAGGGCGTGGCCTTCGGGGAACGCGCCGCCGACCATCTCATCGAACTGCGCGAAGGGGACGGCCGGTTCGCACCGGTGGAGTTCACCGCTTCGCCCGCGCCCGGCGTCTGGCGGCCCACCCCGCCCGGCCACATGCCCTTCATCGACACCTGGCTCGGCAAGCTCCGCCCGCTGGTGCTCAATTCCCCGGATCAGTTCCGTCCGGACGAGCCGCCCGCTCTTTCCTCGGCTCGCTACGCCGAGGACGTGAACGAGGTGAAGACCATGGGGGCGAAGAGCGGCTCGTCCCGCACTGCCCTGCAGACCGAAACCGCCCTGTTCTTCGGGGGCGGTCTCGTGGTGCAGCTCCAAGAGGCGTTCCGGGACTACACCGCCCGGCACCATCTGGGCATCGCCGAGACAGCGCGGTTGTTCGTCGCAGGGAACGCGTCGGCGACCGACGCCGTCGTCGCCGCTTGGGACGCCAAGCTCCACTACGGATTCTGGCGGCCGATCACGGCTGTTCAGCTGGCCGACACGGACGGCAACCCCGCGACCGAAGCCGACCCGCAGTGGCAGCCGTTGCTCGTCACACCACCGCACCCCGACTACATCAGCGGCCACGCCGCCGTCGCCGGCGCCGTGACCCAGACCCTGACCGGGATCCTCGGGACCACACGCCTCGACCTCAACGTCCACTCCGAGATCACCGGCACCACACGGCACTACGAATACGCCGACCAGTTCAACGAGGACATGATCAACGCCCGCGTCTGGTCCGGAATCCACTCCCGCACGGCCGACACCGCCGGCTGCCGGGCCGGCAACCGCATCGGCGTCTGGACACTTGCCCACTACTTCCAACCGCTGGGCCCACCACGCCCGCAAGCCACGCAGCCGTTCCAGCCGACCTGCCCAGACGACAGCGCGAACTGATGAAGCCCGGCTCGATGCACCTGCGCTTCTGGGGCGCCCGGTGGTCCGGGTCACCCGCAGGCGACCCATGACCTGCGCGATGACGTGTCCGTCGTCCCCGACCGTCCGTCCGGCGCCGCGTGGGGCCCGTCGGTGGGCAGACGACGACCCGGCCGGGGGGGGGGGGGGGGGGGGGGTGGGTGTCGGTGGGATGGGGAACCTGAGGTTGGGGTGTGGGG
>NZ_JBWKDT010000022.1:18238-121499 GCF_056435785.1 Streptomyces sp. NPDC043870 | reverse complement strand
CTTTCTCTCCTCTTGTTCCTCTCTCCCCCCACCCCCCCCCCCCCCCCCCCCCCCCCCCCCCCCCCCCCCCCCCCCCCCCCCCCGCAGCAGGACCTTGACCTGGACGTCTGGCAGCCCGTCCACCGACGACGGTCCGTTCATCCGCATCCGGACCGGGAGCTTGTCGACACCGGGCTGGGCCTGCAGGACCGTGAGGCCGCCGAGACCAGGGCGCCACCAGCGTTGCGCGGCCGAGTGACCGGCCCGCGGTCCGCTCACCGAGCCACAGACCTGCTGACCAGGCGACAGTCGTCGCCACCCGGGTGTGAGTACGGCCCTGCCGGGCAGACTGGCCGAAACGGGACGATCATGTGCGCGCCCACTCCTAGAGTCGGGCGCATGAGTGACATGAGCGGCATGAGCGAAAACGTCGGCGCCGGCGGACAGTCGCGCCGCGGTGTTTTGAGGGCGGCGGTGGCCGGGGCCGGGGCCGTCGCAGCGGTGGGGGCGGCAGCCTCCGCCACGCACGCGGACGGGCGGCGGCGCGGCGAGCCCACGTTTGTCCTCGTCCACGGCGCCGGGAGCAACTCCTTCGGCTGGACAGCCGTGTTGGGCCAGCTGGCACTGCGCGGGTACCGCGCGATCGCGGTCGATCTGCCCGGGCACGGCCTCGGCGCGTACTTCCCCGTCTCCTACCAGACCCCGCAGGACCTGGAGCGGCTGCGTACCGAGCCGTCCCCGATGTCCAAGGTGACGCTGGCCGACTTCGCAACGCATGTCGTGGGTGTCGTGCGGCGAGCCCACCGCAACGGTCCGGTGATCCTGGTCGGCCAGAGCCTGGGCGGGGTAACGGTGAACGCGGTCGCCAACCAAGTGCCCGAGCTCATCTCCCACTTGGTGTATGCCTCGGCGTTCTGCCCCACCAAGCACACCTCGGTCAGCCGGCTGATGACGACTCCGGAGGCGTCCTCAAGCGCCATCCTCCGGATACCCGTCGTGCAGACACTGCCGGAGCTCGGTGTCAACCGGGTCAACTGGCGCTCGGGCGACCCCGCGCTCTTCGCGGCGGCGAAGGAAGCGGTCGCCGCCGACTGGCCGGACGCCGAGGTGCGGGCGCTCCTCAATATTCTGGAGCCGGACGAGTCGGCGGCCATCGCGCTCAGCGACGCCCGCGGAGTGCCGGAACAGTGGGGCCGGGTGCCGCGTACGTATCTGCGGTTCACCGAGGACCGCTCGATCCCGCCGGCGTTGCAGGACCTGATGATCCGCGAAGCGGACGAGGTGACGCCGCACAATCCCTTCCGTGTACGGTCTCTGGCCGCGCCGCACATCGGTCCGCGCAACCCGGCGCTGTGGGCGGACGAGCTGGACCTCGTGGCGCGGCTGTGCCGCTGAGCGTGCCGCCGGGGCGTGGTTCCGGCCTCTTGTGCGTTCACCACCTCAGGATGGGGCGCCTCGACGATCTCCCTGACCCGCGCCGACGGCAGAAGGCAGATGTCTGTCGCAATGAACCTCGCGAGGTGGAACGAGGCGGACTCCTCGGGGAAGCCGCAGCGCCACCCCATCGACGACGCGCTGTCGACCCTGTACCAGCAAGCGAGGTGCGGTAACAAATGACGGCCAGGCCAAGAATGCCTCGCACGTCACGGCGTTCGGCCCATAGCCAGAGTGCCGCACGCTCGCGGGCCGATGGCACTGTCTGCCGTCGGGCGTTCAGGCTGGTGCAGGCTCGTGGCGGCCAGTGTGGCCGATCGATGCTGAGGCGGTCGCCGAAGTTTCGGGGCCCTGGCGTCCGCACCATGAACGGAACGACGACTTTGACGGCCGCCGTGGCCACCGACCATCGCTCGCAGACCGCAGGCTCACCGGCGTAGACGTATCAGCGGCGGTCCAGTCGGGCTGGTGCGGATGCCCTCTCGAAGCGGCTTCTGGCCGGGTCGTAGGTCCGGACGGGGAGTGCCCTCCTGCCGCCGAGGGATCCTGGGGGCGAATCCCAGCCGGGGCTGTGACGCACGGCAACGCACCGCTGTCGTTCACGTTCGGTCAGTTCCGCTTCAGCAAGAGCAGTCGTGGTTCTCCGGCACCGAAGTAGTCGTCCTCCTCATCCACTTGAGTGAATCCAGCTTTGTTGTAGACCGCGAGAGCAGCGTCGTTGGTGGGCCGTACCGTGATCTTGACCTGCTGCGCTCCTGCCTTCTCGCAGATCTCGATGGCTTTGGACATCAGTACGTCACCGAAGCCGCGGCCCCGGTGGTCTTCGTGAACACCCAGTCCGAGCAGCCAGGCGGTCTCGCGGCTCGGTTCAAGCGCCACCATGGCGTATCCGCACAGCCCCGCCCGGGCCGAAGAACTGTCGATCACGACGAAGTGCTCGCCGTGCACGTCGAACCACTGACGGAGCACGAAGTAGGGATAGGCCAGTTCTCCGAAGATGTCATGGTCGAGTGAGCACAGGTCGGCCAGGTCATCGAGTCTGGCGGGACGCGGCCGCCGATGCGCGGGGGAAAGGCGAGTGGCCTCGTTCAAGCACTCCTCCTCATAGGAAGCTCTGCTGCCGCTGACGGCCAGCAAGTGTGCACGGGGATGGGTCGCTACAGCAGACGTCGTGCGAGGGCGGCGATCTCCTGCCCATCATGGTCGCGCAGCAATTGCCTCAGTCCGCGCAGCGCTCGCTCGTGCTCGCGTGTGTCAAGACCGATCCGGGTCGTCGTCGCCTCCCAACGTTGTTCATCCTCGATCGATTCGACGAGGAGGTCCAGACCCCGACGGTCGTCGAACCGCTGGTGGAGCGCAGACTGCAATGACGGCCAGCGGGTGATGATCTCCGCAAGGAGCACCAGGTGACAGGCTCGGGTGATCGTTGCCTCCGGATCCGTGAGCGGTTCCACGTTGTCCAGCACCCGGGCGTAGAGCTGCCAGACGTTGAGCAGTCGTTTGGCCTCGCGTATGGAACGCCCGGGCTGTGCGCTCAGCCGCCTGCGGAGGAGTGTGAGGATCCTGGGGTGCCGCTCCAGATTGCGCCAGGAGGTGGTTTCCACCGGTGGCCGGAGACGTGTGGGGGAGCGGGGAGCGGGCACGACCGTGTTGGAGGATGCCGCGGACGTGGTGCCCCGGGGCCGCAACGCAGACGGCCCGGTGGCGGGAGGGTCGCCGACGGGAGACACGGGGGACGGGGCCGGCCCGTTGCCAACCCGCCGCATGTCTGTCGGCGTGGCCCACGTCGCCACCTCGACGAAATCGTGAAGGCCTTCGTCTCCTACCTCGGGAACACGGACGGGCAATTGAACCAGCTTGCGCAGGTAGGCCCAGCCGACTGACGGGTCATCACCATGAGGTGCCGTGGCCACGGCGCCGAGTGATTCCAGTTCCCGGTCGATGTGCGAGGCCACGACGACCGGATCGAGCCCAACGACGAAACATCCCTGCATGCCGCCCTCGGCAGTCAGGCCGGAGAGGAAGAGGTTGATTGCCTGAAACACCTGCGCGGTCGTGTCGGAGTGGCAGCGGTCAAGGTCGTCCACGAATACCACCAGCCCGTACCCGCGGTGGCGCAGATCGTCCAAGAGCTCGTGGATGTCGTGCTGATGGAGGTACAGCTGACCACCGGTGGCCTGGTACAGCGGGTCGGCGGTTCCCCCTGCTTCGTCCCCGGGCCACTGGACGGCGGTCCCTGGGGCCAGCGGCCCCTCGAGCAGCGTGGTCCCGATGTACACCGAGACCGGTTCCCGGAAGTACCGCAGCAGCGTGTGGGCAATCCCTGTCAGGGCGACGAGGGTGGAGAGGGCCAGCGCCAGGGCCACTCCGCTGACCTGATGGCCCAATAAGTGGAAGTCATGGTCGTCGCCAAGGACAGTGATGCCCAGCTGAGCGACCAGGCCCGCCAGCCACACTCCCAGCACGGGCGAGATGATCCGTCTGCGGATGGAGCGCAGGAGAGCGTACTGGTCCACCTTGCGTAGGTTCCGGGTGAACCAGTACCGCGTCCGGTCGAGTTCCGTGGGGTACAGCACGGGCGCCGCGGCCTCGATGACCGCCTCGGTGAGACCCGCCCACACCTGTCCGCCCGACTGATGCGACCATGGGTTGAACCAGGCCGTGACCACACCCTCGTAAGGTGCCGACGGGCGCGCATCACCGCTCGCCGTCTCGGGCCGGCCGTCCCGCATCAGGCGTACTGCCTGCCGCACGGTGAGATGCGGGGCAGAGGAGGCGGCAGACGGCTGCTGGTTCCCGACAGTGGGCAGCCTGCCCCGGACCAGCTGCATCAGGGTGCTCTTCCCGCAGCCCCACGGACCTTCGACAGTAACGACCACGGGCCCCTGACCAGCCGGTGCTCCGCCGTCTGCCCGGTGAATCTGGTGCACCAGTGAATCGACGAGGGCCTCGCGTCCGAGGAGATCCCGCTCCGCGGGGGCGTCAGTAAGTCCCCACAGGGAAATCGCGCCCACCTCGACACTGCGGATGGCCAGGCCCCGTTCGGGATCCCACAGCCGGATCGTGGCGTCGTAACTGGCGGAGGCGAGGAGTCGGCGGCCCTGGGAAGTCTCCCAGGTGGCCAGAGTCCACACCCACAGCGTATGGCCGGTCAAGGGAGAGGCGACCTGTGCGGCGGTCTCGGGATCCCATACGACGATGGTGCCGTCACCACAGGCAACCGCGACACGAGCACCGTCCGGGCCCACCCAGCTCGTGAGGGCTCGCCCGCCGCCACTGTGGCCGTGAAGTCGCGTGCGAAGCGGAGCGCACGTCTCTGCATCCCAGATGTACACGGTGCCCTCGTCACCCACTGCGGCCAGTCGGGTCCTGCCGTCGGGGGGCGTCCAGCAGGTAACCGCCCAGAGTCTGCCCTGATCGCCGGCGATCGTCTCACCCACCTGCTCCGCCCGGTCAGGATCCCAGATTCGGACCGTTCCGTCGTAGCCGGTGGAAGCCAGCCGCACCGCACCCGACCCGCTACGCCACACGGCAAGCGCGAGAACACCCCCGATGTGACCGGTCATCGGAGCCGGACCGGCAGGTTGCCCGGTGCCCGGATCCCACACACGGATACTGCCGTCATAACCTGCCGAGGCCAGCCGGGGCCCGTCCGGGCCGAGCCATGACGCCAAGGCCAGAACGCCGCCCGGGTGTCCGCCGTCGGCTGCCGCGAGCGAGGTCCCTGCCGCCACGTCCCAGATGCGGATGCTGCCGTCGTAGCTCGCCGATGCCAGTCTCGTACTGCCGTCCGTTCCGGCGATCCCGACCACGGAACGCAGCCACCCGGAGTGGCCGACGAGCGGCGGCCTCTGCATACGGCTGGTTTCCGGGTCCCAGATCCTCACCGCTCCGTCTGAACTGGCCGATGCGAGCCGAATCGCGCCGCCCGGCTCGCTCCACACCGCCAGCGAGAGAATGCCCGCGCTGTGGCCGCGCAAGGGTGCGCCAAGAGCCTGCCCGGTCTGCGGATCCCAGGTCCGGATGGTGCCGTCGTCGCTCGCCGATGCAAGCCGGTCGGCACCGTCCGGATCCGTCCACCGGGTCAGGGCCGCAACACCGGCGGTGTGCCCTGTCATGGAAGGTCCCGGAGACCGACCCACTTCCGGGTCCCAGACCGTGATGGTCCGGTCGTAGTTGGCCGAAGCAAGCAGAAAGCCGCCGTCGGAAGCCCGGAACGCGGCCAGCGCGAGCACCCATCCGGAGTCACCCACCAGGGGTTCCCCCAACTGTGCACCGGTCGCGGGGTCCCACAAGCGGATCGTGCCCTCATCTCCGGCCGAGGCGATACGCAGAGAACCATCGCGGCAACGGAAGACCTCCAGTGCCATCACCCGCCCGGTGTGCGCTGCGCAGGCGATCTGCTCTCGTGCTGCGGGGTCCCAGATGCGGATGGTGCCGTCGTCGCCGGCGGAGGCCAGCCGACGCACACCGTCGGGCTCCGTCCAACTCGCCAGCGCCCAGACGCCCGCCGAGTGACCCACGAGCGGCTCGCCGACCACAGCCCCCGCCGCGGGGTCCCAGATGCGGATGGTGCCGTCGTCGCCGGCGGAGGCCAGCCGACACACACCGTCGGGCTCCGTCCAACTCGCCAGCGCCCAGACGCCCGCCGAGTGACCCACCAGCGGCTGGCCCACCCCAGCCCCCGCCACGGGGTCCCAGATACGAACGGTGCCGTCGTCGCCTCCCGACGCCAGCCGTGGTGGTCCTCCGGCGTCCTGCCATGCGACCAGTGCCACAGCACCGCCCGGCTGGCGTTCCAGGATCGGCTCGTCCTCAGTCTCGGGCGTGGACGAAGGTGGATGACCTGGCAATGTATGCCTCCCGCTTCGGGTCGGTCGCCCATCCGGGCCGTGACGGTGTGGTGATATCGCACCACTGTCGGTATCGTAACGGCGCGTCAGTTCGTGGCGGGGGTGAACCAGCGAACGCCGACGGGTGGGATCACGGTGATGGGGTGGGATCACGGTGCGGACGTCTGACATCGCTTCACGTGCGTACCACTTGCCCGCCGTGCCCGCCGAATACCGTCCGGATCCGGCTCAGCCGATAGACCGGTGGTACCAGCGCACCGATTCCGCCAACGCCCGCACCACGCGGCGCATCATCGAGGACCTTCACGGTCGGCCGTCCGTGGTCATCGATCCGTTCTGCGGTGCGGGAAGTTCGGCTGTTGCCGCGCGCGAGATGGGCGTTCCCTTCATCGGCATGGACATCGACCCGTTGCTGGTCTGTGTCGCCACGGCGAAGGCCCTTTGCGACCAACGGCATCTCCAACTGCTCGACCAGCTGGTCCACTTCGCCGATGCCGATGCCGATGCCGTCGGGGCTCTGCTCCACTCCGCCGATGGCCTGGCACGCTTCACCGCATCGAAGGACGCGTTCCTGGCAGGGTGTCTCGCAGTCACCGCTGCCACCACACACTCCATGGAGTCGCGGCAGAGGGCCCGGATCGAGCAGGATACGGCGTCAGGGCCTCGCCCTGTCGCGGCCAGTGAGGTCAGATGGGGTGATGCGGGCACCCACGAGGCGTGGGAGGGGGCGCGAGACCGCCTGGAACCCGGGTGGGTGGTCTACACCTCGCCACCGTTCGGCACCACCAGCAAGCCGGACCACGGGAGTTCCTCACTGCGTGAGACCGCCGGCCGCCTGCTGGAAGCCGTCAGCGGCGGCCGTCGGCCGCCTGCCCTCCCGGGCGGGACAGACGGTCCGGAGTCAGCCGCAGCCGGGACAGACAGCACCCGATACACCGGCATGGTGCTGCGCATGCTCGCCCACTGGCCCGTACAGCCGGGCCCGGGCCTGATCATCCTCGAACACGAACCCTCATGCCCGGGAGGCGACGATGCTCTGTCCGCGGCGCGGCGCATCGGACTCGAGGCGCCAGTGGCAGGCGTACAGGTCCTGCACACTCGCCCCTTCTCGGCATCGGCCATGTTCTCCTTGATCGTCTGCGAGGTGCGATGAAAGACGCAGGTCCCAATCTCACGCAACTGGAAAGCTCTGCACTCGCCGCCCGCGTCAATCTCGCCGACGGGCACGCCCGGCAGACCCTGCCCGCCCATGCGCAGACCCGGCTGCGCTCCGCGGTCGAGCGCGCGTTCCAGGCGGATCTGTCCGTACCAGCCGTGGAACAGCGATTCCTCCGGGCGTTGTCACGGTGGACCGGCCAGGACTACAGCAGGGCCTCTCGCCGTCTTCTGTACTCCGCCTCCATCGCCATCGACGCCGTCGCCAAGTTCCTCGTCGGCACGCGACGGAGGACCGGCCTGGTCACACCGACATTCGACAACCTGCCCGCGCTGCTGCGTCTTGCCGGCGTGCAGCCGGCGGCAGTACCGCAGGAACGGCTCATGCCTGCCCCGGACTTCGACTATCTCGACGGCCTGGGCCTCGAGGCGCTCGTCGTCGTGCTGCCCAACAATCCCACCGGAGCCACCTGGGACCGTGACACGGTGAGGGAAACGATCAACTGGGCCGCCCGGCGGCGTGTCCTTCTGGTGTTCGACCTGTCGTTCCGCATGCTCGACCCGGTTGCCTGCTTCGACCTCGTCGCGCAAGGGGTGGGTGCCGGGGCGTCGGTCATCTGCATAGACGATACGGGAAAAGTGCTGTCGCTCCTCGACACCAAGGCCAGTGTGCTGTCGGCAACCCCCGACATCGGGCCGGCGCTCGAGAAGGTGTGCAGCGAGATCCTTCTGAACGTCTCCTCGATCGACCTCGTCCTCCTCTCAGAGGTCCTGGAGGACGAGCGCGACAATGAGGTCGAACGCGCCAGGCGTCTGGTCCTCGCCAACCGCAGCCGACTGCGCTCGGCTCTGGCGTCCTTGGAGCTGCCCGAGCAGGTGACGCCTCGTCTCGTCACCGAGAGCATGAGCGTGCAATGGCTGCTCCTGGGACCCCGCCGCGACGAGATCATGCAGGCGGGTATACGACAGGGGCTGCGCGTACTGCCGGGCGACCGATTCCACTGGCCGTCCGGCGATGCCGCCGGACGGCAGTACGTACGGCTCGCTCTGTCTCGCGATCCCTCGTACTTTGAACGCGGCGTGGGAATACTTCAGTCGGCCATCACCGAGTGCGGCGTGGCAAGTCGTCATGACTGACCCGGCTGCGAACCTTCCGGAAGTCCGGATTGTCCACCGCCGACGGCATGCCGCCGTCCAGGACGTCGCAGACGGCGCGGGCGGTGGTCATGGCCGCCCTGGCATTGGCATCCAGCGTGTTGAAGCCCATCTGCGGAAGCGCGAGGAACCGGCCGGGCCCGAAGTCCAGCAACTCGCGCCACGCCGGTCCTTCTCCCACGCCGTCGAACGCCGCTCGTACGCCGCGGTCCCGCACCGCCACCAGGAGAGCCGGCAGATCAACCAGCCGGGGATGGACTGTATTGATCACTGTGCTTCCCGGTGACAGCCGGGCCAGGTCCGCGGCCGAGAGCTCCGGCGGCTCGTGGGCTTCGGGCCCGCGGCGGTGCAGGGTGACAATGTCACTGGAGGCCAGCAGGTCGTTCTTGCTCCTGTAGGTCACTCCCAGGGACCGCTCGACCGCAGCATCGCGTCGAGGACTGAAGTACGAGACGTCCATGCCGAAACCTGCCGACGCCATCCGCGCCACCCGTGCACCGATCCGTCCCAGGCCGATGATCCCGATGCGCTGCCCGGCGCATTCCCGGCCAGGAACAGGCAGCCCCGGAATGGGACTGCGGGCACGGACGATGCTCTCGGTGAAGGGCCGCCTCATGGTCAGGCACAGGAGAAGCGTGAACTCGGCGACAGAGTCGGCGTTCGTGCCAGGTGAGGTGATGAAGGCAATTCCCCGCTCGTGCCCGCGCGGCCATCCCGGCACGAACGCCTTGTAGTCCGATCCGAGCCAAGCCACCGCTTCCAGTGCGCGATGCTGGTCGAAGTGCTCGTCCAGCGGTTCCTCGTAGCCGCCGATGAGGTAAGCGGCGACCCCGTCGAGCGCCTCGTGCAGCCCTCCGGCATCAAGATAGTCGTCCCCGACGTGACGGATCTCGTAGTCGCGACTGCGTACGTAAGCGCACGCTTCGTCAGTGACCAGACCCGATCCCGTAACCAGAACGAGCTTGCGACCCCCCACTGTTTCCCCTCCCGAGAACGCCTCACGTCGAGAAGATCACTCAAGGTCCACCGGGTGAAGGCACCCGTTCGTGACCCTAGCCCGGCGCACCACGGTGGACAACGCCGTCACGGCTGCCCCCACGCGTCGTCGTCGGTCAGCCGGGCCGCGAGGTCGTCGAGTGCCTGATAGGTCTCCAGGTTCGCGACCCGGCTGGCGAGGACGTCCTCGTCGGTGATCAGTTGCTCGCGCAACTGGAGCACGGGCTCCAGCGGAACGGCACCCAGCACCCGGCCGATGCCGATGTCCAGCTCGGCCGCGAGCCTGTTGAGGTCCTGGTCGCACTTGCGCATCCACGCGGACTGCGCGGGCGGCACCTGGGACCACAGCGCCGACTCGGGGTCGGGCACCGCGACCCGTACACACCGGATACTGCCCCGCAGCCGGTCCTCGTCATGGCCGCGGGCCACGCCGTCGGCGACGATGCCCCGCGTACCGAACACCAGGTGGGCGGCAGCGATCACATGCTGGCGGGTCCACCGGTGGTGGACGAGCCAGCGGGCGTCGACGTCGCGCAGTTCCGGCCGTGAGGTGGCTTCGAGGACCATGTCCGTCGCGTAGCTGCGGCCCGCGCTCAGGTCGACCACGATCAGGTCGAACTCGCTGTTCAGCCGCAGGAACAGGTCGACGCACCGGCTCAGCGTGTCCTCGCCGACGGCGAATTCGCCCCCGTCGCGGTCGCCGGGGAGGAGCACCAGAGTGCCCGAGCCGCTGGGACGGTGGCGCAGCACCTCGTGCTCGGTCTCGGCCCATACGTCGAGCCGTACGGGCGCGGTGGTCTTGCCCTGGAGGTACGAGTGGAGACCGCCCTGCCCGATGCCGCGCAGCACCCTCGGAACGTCGAAGACCGCGGCGGCCGTGGGTGATCCGAAGTCGAAGTCCAGGTAGCAGACGTCGTCCCCGGCGAGCGCCCTGCGGTAGGCGGCATTGGCACTCGTGACGGAGCGGCCGGTGCCTCCCTTGTCGGAAGCGGCGAAGAGGAGCACCGTTCACACTCCCCGGGAGGCGGTATGCCTGGCCAGCGCCAGGGTGTCGAGTCCGCCGAGTGCGTCCAGGGTCAGAGCGAAGGCCGTGCCGGGCTGGTCGTCGAGGATGCGCCGGGCGCGGCGGAGCTTGGCCTCGATGCTCCTGAGGGCGATGCCGCGGGAGCCGTCGGCGAAGGAGGTGGGTTCCAGCTGTTCGTTGCCGAGGAGGTGCGTGGCCTCGCTGAGCAGGGCGGCCGCGAGAGCGGCCAGTTCGGCGCTGCGGATCGGCGGCTGGGTGTACAGCTGGTACGCGGCGACCATGCACTCGGTGACGCGCTCGGTGATGTTCCACGACAACGGGCCCTCGTTGGGCGGCGCCTCGGGATACGCGGCCCGGACCTGGTCCCACAGACCGGCGCCGTCACCGTTCGTGATCCGGCGGGTCCACATGTGGTCGAGGATTCGTTCGGCGAGACGGAGCAGCCGGTCATGCGCGGATGTGTTCCGGGACAGCGCGCAGAGCTGGATGCTCCGCTTGAGCAGCTGTGCCGAGAAGTCGCCCATTGTCCACTGCATCGGTGGTCCGATGGTCTGGCTGCCGAGGAGCGGCAGCCGGACACCGGGATGATGCAGTCCGATGGCCGGATCATTCTGGGTCGTACGGCTGGTGATACGGCCCCGTTCGGCGAGGCGTTCCATAATGCCGACGGTACGGGCGAGGTCGTCGTCGGTGGCGCGGCGGCGCACGAGGTCCTGGACGAGGATGGCGGCGACGGAGAGGGAGAAGTACTCCGACTCCAGCCGCTGTCCCGTCGTACGCCAGGGGATGTCCTCCAGCGGCCAACTGCCCTCGCCGAACCGGGCGATGCCCGACCAGTACTGCTGGGTGACCTCCCATCGCAGCCGTAACGCCTCGGCCAGCCGCTGCTGTTCGGCATTCAGCAGACCGAGCGTGAGCGTGCGTTCGGAGAACAGGTCCTGGATGCCGTCGAGGGCGACCACGGTGAAGTAGAGGTACGGGACGGGGTCCGCGACCCCGTCGGGCTGCGGGCCGATCGGCCCGACGGTCTCCACCGGCGGGGCGTCCCGCACCAGGCTCCAGGCCCAGCCGATCTCGAAGAGCTGGCTGTCGTCCCTGAGGCGGTCGGCGACGTCGACACCGAGAATGAAGCTGTCGCTGACCGTGGCGCGCAGTGCCTTGAACCGGCGCCGGAACTGCTGGAAGACGATCCGCTCGGAGACCTGGCCCGTGCCGAGCAACTCGCCGAGGGTACGGCCCTGGGGCTCCTCCGGGTCGAAGACGTTGACGGTGAACGAGCGCAGCAGACTGACCATCGCGGCGGTGAGCCGGGTCTCGGTGGCGGTCTTCAGCTCGTCGATCAGGGCCCGTACCTCGGCGCGGCGTGTCCTCGTCTCGCAAACCTTGAGGAAGCCGAGGGTGGCGAGGGAGAGGGTGATCGACATCGAGAAGGAGTCGACGACGCCCAGTTCCCGCTGCTCCGAGGTGAGTTCCCGCTCCGGATCGCCGGAGATGTAGTAGTAACCGCCGGCGAAACTCGGCCTCTTGCCTTCCGCCGTGTGGCTGCGCATGAACTCCGCGAGGACCGCGACGAGCGTGACCGGGAGTTCCAGCCGTCCGCCGACGCTCTTCAGCGCCGACCGGACGTCACGTTCCATGGTGTCCGGGTCGTCGAGCCGGAACGCCGGGATCTCGGTCGCCGGATACATGAGGCAGAGCAGACGTTCTGCATCCGCGACACTGCTCCTCCCGCCCCATTCACCCCACTCCCATTCACCGTCCTCGAACGAGTGGAGCGCGATTGCCTGCCAGATGTCCAGCAAATGCTGGCGTGGCTTCATCTGCATCCCCATATCCCTCGTACAGGCCCCCGCGCTGAAAGTCGGGAAGCGATCGGTAATTGCTCTCAATCACTCGGTCCCTGGTCGATCACCAGGCAGCCGTTCATGCGGAATTCCGTCGGGCCGCAGGCCACGATGATCAGGCCTTCGTAGCCGGGCCGCAGCGCGCCGCCCGGCATACGGATGGGCGTGATCCCGACGCCCCCTCCGCTTGAGGGACCAGGCCGTTCCGGACCTCGGCTGCGGTCACGCTGCACGCCGGAAACAACTCAGCTCCTGCTGAGCCGGTGTGAATTGCCGTCCGCGACGTCGGGCGACCGCAGATCCGTCTTTCGATGGTAGAGCCGCAACTCCCTCCCCGTCCCGCGTAATGCGCGCCTTGGGGTGACCGCGCGCGCACGAGGGCGCGTTGCGGCGCGAACGGGATTTCGGTGACCCCGACAGCCGGACGCACGCCGCTCCACTCGCGTGGGGACCTCCTCAGGCGCCTGACCAGGAGTCTGTGCCGGGTTCGTGGCGGCCGAAGGAACGCCGGTAGGCGGCGGGCGTGGTGTGCACCAGGGCATGGAAGCGCCTGCGGAGGTTGGCGGCCGAGGACAGTCCGACTCGGACCGCGATCGTCTCCACGGGGAGTTCCGTCTCCTCCAGAAGGGCCTGGCCGCTGCGACGCGCTGCCGGAAGTCGTTCCCGGGATCATCCGGCGGCGGCTGCCTGCCACCGAGCGGGCCCGCGGCTGGATGTACGACTACGCTCCGGGAACCGAATGGCCCGAGGTGGACGTGCACGAGGGCGAAGAGCGCTATCACGTGATCTCGGGCGAGTTCATCGACCGAGGACAGCGGCTCGGACCGGGCAGCTATGTCGTGTTCGCGCCGGGCAGTACGCATCGCCCGCGTACCGAGACCGGCGCGCGGATGCGGGGCATCAGCATCGTCACCCCGTAGCCCGTTCGTCGTGACCCGCCAGCCGGAGGGCGACCGGGTTGTCTTCCTCAGTCGTTGAGTAGCCGCCATGCGGTGAGAGCGAGCCCGGCCCGGATCAGTCCGGTGGGTTCGGTGAGTTCGATGCCCAGGGTCTTCGCGATCTGGTCGAGTCGGCGGGCGACACTGCTGTGGTGCAGGTGGAGGAGGTCAGCGGCCCGACGTAGGGAGCCGGTGGCGCAGTAGGCGTCCAGAGTCTCCAGATTTTCCGGGTTGCCGGCTATGCGGGCGATCGCGGCCACGTCGGCGTTGTTTCGCACGGTGCCCTGGGGTACCTGTGCGAGCAGCGCCAACGACCCCGTTGGCGGGTGATCTCGGGGTGGTGCCGGTGAGGATGGCCGACATGGACCCCGAACTGGAAGCGTTCGTCCCGTTGGCTCGAACCGGGGGAGCGTTCCGTGTCGTCCTGCCTGTTCCGTGGCGTCGTTGGTCGCGGTGGGGGGCGCCGTCGGCCTCGTACCGAATGCCTCAGCGAAGTCGGCCTTCGTCGGTTCGGGCTTCAATGGCGCGTAGGACCGCAACCATGTCGGACCTGCCGTGCCCCCTGGCCACGGTCTCGTCGAAGAGGGCGTGGCAGACGTCCAGCAACGGTGAAGCCAGGTCGGACTTCCTCGCCGCCTGCGCGATCAGCCGGTTGTTCTTCAGAACATCCACGGCTGCCGCCTGAACGGAGAAGTCACGGGTCATCAACTTGTGTGCTTTCATGCGGGAGACGCCACTGGCCATCGGGCCCGCGTCGAGCACGGCCAGAAACTGCTCCCTGTCCAGGCCGTGCCGGTCGGCGAAGTGGAACGCCTCGGTGAGCCCGGTGACCATCGTGATGAGGAACAGATTGACCGAGAGCTTCATCAGCAGAGCGTTCGGGGCCGGTCCGCAGACGAACGTCTCATGGCACATCGGCCGTATCAGCGGGCGGACCGTCTCGACCGCGGTCCGCTCGCCGGCCAGCATCGCCACGAGCCGCCCTGCCTCCGCAGGCACGCGCGAGCCGGAGACAGGCGCTTCCACGTAGCTGCCGCCGACTGCGCGGACATCGGCTTCGAGTCGTTGTGAGTAGTCCGGCGACGTCGTCCCCATAGGGACGATCGTGCGCCCCGCGACGTTCACGGCGAAGCCCGGCGCCCCGCGGTCCAGGGCAGAGTCGATCGCCGCCTCGTCGGCCAGCATGAGGATCACCACGCGGGCCCGCTCGAATACCTCGGCGGGAGATGCCGCCACGTGTGCGCCGGCCGCCCGCAGCGGCTCGCTCTTGGCGGCGGTTCGGTTCCAGACGACGAGGTCCTGACCGGACCGGGCCAGATTGAGCGCCATGGGCTGCCCCATGACGCCGAGGCCGAGGAAACCTACGTCCACCGTGCACCGCCCTCGTCGAGCTTGCCATCTATGACAGTGGTCATAATACTGGGTTCTATGACAGTGGTCATAGTGGGTTCATCCGCATCAGGAATGCCCGGCAGGAGTACAGTCGACGAGCCCTCCGCGGCCCGCACGCGGCAGCCCGGGGGAGCTGGTCCGTGGCGACTCGACAGTGTCCGGCCGACCGACGGCCCTGCCCTGAAGGCTCTCTTCGACAGCTGCTCGCCCGAGACCGTCCGCTTGCGGTTCTTCGGATACCTCCACGAGCTGCCCCGCGACTATGCGGAAAGCGCGCTGGCCCGCCGTCCCGAGGCGCATGACGCAGTCGTCGCCCACCAGGGCGACCGCAGCCGCCTCGCCGGTCTTGCCAGCCTCGCCGCCGCGCCGGAGAGCGGCCCCGCGGGGGCCCGTACTCGGCGTGCTCGTCGCGGACGCCTGGCAGCGGCAGGGGATGGGTACGGCCCTGGTCGACGCCCTCCTCGCCCGCGCCCGAGAACGCGGCGTCGAGCGCGTGTCGGCCTGCGTGCTGCCGGGCAGGTCCGGACTGCTTACCGCGCTCGCCCGCCACGTGGAGCTGGAGAGCTCGACACGTGATCAGGACGGCCTGACCGGCGTATATAGGCTGACCTGATCCGTGGGGTGAGAAGTGGTGCCCGCGCCGGTCGGTTGGAGGTCAGTGATGGCGGGTTCGGAACGGGGGCCGCGGGAGCGGATCGTCTTCAGTGCGGCCCAGCTGATTCGGCGCGACGGCGTTACGGCGACAGGGATGAGGGACGTCGTCGCTCACGCGGAAGCGCCACGCGGCTCTCTCCAGCACTACTTTCCGGGCGGCAAGCAGCAGCTCGTCGACGAAGCCGTCGACTGGGCCGGGAAGTACGCCGCCAAGCGCGTCGGCCGGTTCCTCGCCGAGATGCCCCAGCCGTCGCCCAGCGGGCTGTTCGCCGCCATGGTGCACCAGTGGACCGAGGAGTACCGGACAGCCGGGTTCGCTTCGGGCTGCCCTGTCGCCGCGGCGACGGTGGACTGTACGGCCTCCACCGAATCCACCAGGACGGCTGCCGCTGCCGCGTTCGCGTGCTGGACCCGGCCGGTGACGCAGGCCCTCGGGGAGATGGGCGTGCCGGCCGGGCGTGCCGAAGGACTCGCTACGCTCATGATCAGTGCGCTGGAGGGAGCGATCCTGATCGCGCGCGCGGAACGGGATGTGCGCGCTTTGACGACCGTGGCGCGGGAGCTCGGCCCCCTCCTGGATGCCTGTGTGGCTCAAGGGAAAGGGAATGCAGGACGGTGAGCGCTACAAGAACCCCGGCTCCCTGAACGAGCCGCCGTACATGCAGTTGAGCGGCGACGCGAAAACTTCCGGCGAGGGGACGATCAGCATCGTCCGCCCGGACCAGCAGGGGTACGCCCTGATCTGCGCGTACAGCGCAGTGAGCAACGGCGCAGGCGGCTTCCGCAGTTACGGTGCGCGGGTCGTCGTCAAGGACGGGCTCGGCTCGATGGTGACGGTGTCGCTCTACGAGGACAGCAACACGTCGTACTGGGTGGCCAGCGCCTTCGTCGACTTCACGGATCCGCAAGGCGTGGCCATCCGCCAAGTCGAGCGCTACAGCAAGCGGTTCACGGAGAGGCGGCCGGTCCTGCACACCGACGGCACGGTGCTGATGGACGCCGGGCCGGTGGAGTTCAAGCGCAGTTGATCAGCCGCGTTCTCGCGGTTGCAAGGTCCGTGATTTGATGCGCGACGCTGTGGGTGGTCGTTGCGTCGCAATACGCGATTCCGGGGGGCGGTGCTCGTCGGCTCCGGACGGAGGCCGACGGATATCCGCTTCCGGACCGGGTGTTGACCAGGTGTTGATCAGCCTGCCGCGAGGCACCGGCCTGCGCGGGGTACTCGGCCAGTTGTTGTCGACGGCCTCAGGGCGCCTGCCGTGACAGCCGCGCTCACGGGCGGGCTCCTGCTCAGGCGGTCAGTTCCGTTTGGGCTGCCGCCGCGGAGACGGGGTCGTGGCGGACATACCACTCGGTGGAGAGAATCCGCTCCCGCACGGCAGCCGGGAGGCCGGCCATGAGAGCCGGTGCGGCTCCCCGTTCCAGCTCGGTGCGGTGGGCCAGCACGGCGGCCCACTTCTGCTCCACCCAGGGTCTGACGTCGACGGTCGCGGTGATCCACGCGTCCGGGACGCTGTGCATCGCCTTGCCCCCATCGGCCAGGTACCCGCCCAGCGCCCGCACAGCCGAGTGCGGGTGCGTGGCCAGGTAGAGGGCGCTCGGCTGCCAGGGGTCGCCGGCATCCGGGAGGAACCGGTCAAGCCCGGCGGCCTGGACGGCGAGCATGGTCACCCGGTGGGTGTGCACATGGTCCGGATGGCCGGTCAGTCCGCCGTAGGCGTCATGGGTGACCACGATCTCCGGGCGGAACTCCCGGATGTGCGCGACCAATTGCCGCACCGTCTCGTCGAGCGGCGCATCGCAGAACCGCACATTGCCCGGGGCCGACTGCGGTGCACGGGCGTCTGCATAGCCGAGCATCCGCGGCTCGTCGGCGCCGAGGATCCGGAGTGCCTCGGCCAGTTCCGCAGCGCGCGGGGTGTCCGCGGCCCAGGTTGCCGTGACAACGGCGGTTCGAGCGCCCGCGGCCGCGTGACGGGCGAGCACTCCGCCCGACCACAGGGACTCGTCGTCCGGGTGAGCGTAAACCGCGAGCAGGCTCGGCACAGGCATTGAGGGATCACCTTCCAGTGCGGGAAGGTCGGATCATAGGCCGGCGCGCAGTTCGGCAACCCAGCATTCCACGATCGACGGCGGAATCGTCACGTCCCTCGTTGTCGCGTCCCTCGTGCCGCCTGTGGGAGCCGGTCCTGCTGCCCGTGCCGGTAGCCTGCCGGATCTGTCCCTGGCCGGCGTGGCAGTGACGCGGGGCAGGCGGTGCGGGACTGGCTCACTCACGGGTCGTGGTTCTGGCCCGACTTCTGCGGCGCGATCACGCAGGGCATGGTGCTCAGCGTGGCGTAAGGGCGCCGCGTAGTTCGTGAATCTTCTCTCGCCAGGGACTGCTGTGGTCTGATTCGTCCCAAAGTTCCGTGAGTTCCGATCGCTCGGTGACCGTTCGATCGAGTGCGCGGATCGCGAGTTCCCGTAGATCGGCCGGAAGCTGGGGAAGACCCCCCGGCACGCACCCGGACGGCCCGGTGCGGGGGCAGGAGCCAGTTCCGGGGGTCTCGGGGGAGCGTTGTCGCTGGCCGGGCCACTGTGGGTCGTCCCAGCGGTCGATGCCGGTGAGGCCGAGCAGCCGTATCCGGTGCAGCAGTTCCTCGGACACGCCGTGGGCGTGGAGCCGGATAGGGGCATGGCGGACCAGCCAGTCCGTCAGCTCGGCGCGCATCGTTTCTTCGTTGTCCCAGGCGTGCCACGGGAGTTGGTCTCCGAGCAGGTCGTACTCCCACCGCTCCACCGCCTCGGCCAGGCGCCGGCCGGCCGGGGTGCCGGTCAGTGTTTCCCAGGTGGTGAGCCACGGGCTGAGCGTGGCAGATGGTGGGCGGTCATCCCGCGGAAGGTGGCGGCCAGGCCGTCGAGCGCGGCGTCGAGGCGAAGGCGTGCGGTGGGCTGGTCGAGGTTGATCATGGCGTTCGCCTTCAGGGACTCCGGAGCTTGCGCCGGCCGAAGATCGCGACCTTACCGGATGGCCATTGGTACGGCGGCACCGCCCGCAGTCGCCGGCGATCGCCCGGGGATGTCACAGGATCTGCGACAGTGCAGGCGCAGGTGCTCTCATGCGGGGTCCTGAGTGGGGACCGTAGCGGTTGCTGTTCCGATCCGCGAGCTATGGGTGCCGGCTTGTCTCATCACGTTGCTCGTAGCGGTGCACCTGGTCGATCAGGCGGTGCAGCAGGCTTCGGGCGGCAGTGATCTCGGCCAGGGGGAGTTCCGCGGTCAGTGTCCGGTGAACCCGGGTCGCGCGGGTGGTGATCCTTGCCAGCGTCTGCTCTCCGGCGGGGGTGAGGGTCAGCAGCGGTGATGCGCGATGGTCCGGGTTGGTCCGGAAGACAGCCAGCTCCTCCCGTACGAGGTCGTTGGCGACGCGCTGGACTCCCTGGCGAGCGATCCCGAGGCGGCGGGCGGCCTGCGCCACAGTGAGCCCCTTCTCGCTGGCCACGCTCAGCAGCTGCCAGCGCGCCTGTGTCTGCCCTTCGGTCGCAGCGATGGCTTCGCCCGTCTTGCGGAGCAGACCCGCTGCTTCGAACACGTCAGCGACCAGCAGGGCCATCTCGTCAGCCATGCCACACCCTCACATTGACAACATGATGACAGTTTGGAAACCTGTTGTCATCTTACCGTGGCGCACTCCCGCACGGGCAATGCCCCCACTACGTCCGGAGAAACCGATGAGCAGCGCGATCACCACCCTGCAGGCCGCCCTGGAGCGGGCGGCCGCCGTCCGGCCGAAGGTCGGCGGGTTTCCCTACCTCGCCGAAGCGCTCCGCCAGGCGGGCGTCAGCCGCTGCCGCATGGCAGTGCCCTCCAACGCCTTCCTCTACCTCACCGACGCCGGCCCCGTCGCCGTCCAGGGTGAGCCGCTCTGCAGCGGCATGGTCGACATCGCGTCGTTCGACCGTGAGGCCCTGATCACGGCCCTGCGGACCGACCAGGCCGGTGAGTCCACCTTCCCCGAGTTCGTCCAGGGCTGCTGGAAGGCCGGGGTGCTCTGGTACGACGTCGACCTGAACGCACGCACCTGCACCTACTACGGGGCCGACGGCGATCACTACACCGAGTCCTACACCGCCGTCGCGATCTGAGTGACGCCCACGACCCGCACCGCCGACCCCGGGCGCGTTCGCCGGCCGTGTGCGAGTGGTTGGAGCCATCGGCCGCTCCTCTTCCAGCCTGGTGCTCTTCCTGGAGCGCGTGCCGCAGACGCGATACCCCTCGGACGGGACACCATCGCCCCTCGGAAGGGAGACAGCCTCAGGAGACGTCCGGGGTCATGTCGTACTCGTCGACATCAAGGACCGCACCGGTGGCGGCGAGGAAGTCCAGTACCTCGCGGTCCAGGTGCCAGCCGAAGAGGTTGGGGCCCTCTGGGGCGCCTGACGGGTCCCTCGCGTCTGCGCCCTCGACATCGTTGAAGCAGCGCACGATCTGCAGCACCGCCGAGGGGCCAGATCCTTCTCCGTCCAGGTACCGCGCGAGCTCAGCGATGCGAGCCGTGTGGGGACGGAGCCGGTCCAGGACGTGAGTGACCTGTTCATCGACCCGCCGGCCCGGCTCTCGGCACACGACTTTCCAGCGATGGAGGACGGGTCTCGCCGGCTCGGCACAGCGGCTTGCGCGCACTGTCGTCTCATCAGGTTCGATGCCCAGTGAGGCCGTCATCTCCTGTGCGGTGGTGCGCTCGCTGGACAGTGCGAAGTAGACGTACTGATCAAGAGGCATCTGCGGAGAGTACCTGTGCGTGTTCAGCGGCCCGGATGATGCGGACGCCCGGCACCACCTCGAGCGGACCATTGACGAGGACTCCACAGCTGTCCGGCAGGAATCCGGAGTGTCAGAAGCGTGCGCTTGGATGTGCGCATGACCGTTCATGACGTTGCTCGGCGGCTGCCCGGGACAGCAGTCCTCCGGGACCACTGCCGCTCCATGGCCATGCTGGAGGCGGTGCTGAGTCCTGAGTGGGCCGACCGCTGCTGTTCCTTCGATGCCCACTGGTCCGAGACAGAGGCGATGGCCTCGATGCGCAACGGGTCGGGCGACGAGTACTCGATCGTCTTCTCGGCGGCCGGTGCGTACGTCCGTGGGTTCGCCCATGAATCACCCATGAGCCCCTACGCAGAGGACGGACCATGGCCCGGCGTGCTCGACGAGGTTCCCGAAGTCTTCCGGTCGTGTGTGGAAGAACCCGCATTCTCGGACGAGGACGGGATGCCTGTCATCACCGCATGCATGTGGCGGGAGACGGGAGATGATGTCTGGAAGGCAGGAACGATCGACTTTCCCGGGGGCGCGGCGGGAGATCCGGACGGCGCAGGGCACCTGTTCCAGCTGCTGGCGGATCGCTCTGCGGAGGCATTTCAGGAGTGGGCCGAGGACTATTACGAGGTCCCGGTCGACGTCGAGGCTGTCCGCCACGTCTTTGCCTCGCGTCCGCTGACCGACGCAGTGGTCAGTGCGTTGAACCCTGAGGTCACCCTGGCCGGTCTTGCGGCGGACATCGCAGAGATCGGCTATCCGCAGCACTGAAGACCTTCGGCAAAGGGCTGGTGGTTTCGGTGCGGGCGGCGCGTCATTCGTCGAGGGCGACGATGGCGCCGTGCCGCGACCGGCTCGGTCGCGTCCGGCGAGTTCTTTGCGCAGGCCTGCGTTGTCGTGGTGCAGTGCGACGATGACGATGGCCGCCGCGTCGAGGCGGCTTTGGAGCGGGGTCCCCTCGCGTTCCAGTTCGTTCAGCTGGCCGCGCAGATTCTGGAGTTCAGTGTTCCGGCGGCATCGGTGGGCCTCGCCGGGATGCGGGCGCCGGTGGCGGCTGTAGCCCGTCGGAGGTTTCGGGCCCCGCCGCGACGCCGGTCCCGGGGCCCTGACCTCACCGCGTCCTGCCAGGCGGCGCAGGGCCATTGATGAGATGTGGATCATATTTCGGGGGCGGATGTCACACTCCGGGGGCCTGGATTGCTCTCAGTCCGGAATGCATCCGCGACGGGAGGCCCTACGATGTACCACCCTCCGCCGGACCCACAGCCAGCCCCATCCGAAGGCAGCCCGCGGGAGCCGGCATCGGATCCGGTGGCGAACACCGCGACACAGGTGTTCCACGACCACCGTGAGCTGCTGTTCTCCATCGTCTACAACATGCTCGGCAGCGTCGCCGACACCGAGGACGTGTTGCAGGAGACATGGCTGTCGTGGACGGCCAGAAACCAGGCACCGAGCGCGGAGCGGATCGACAACCCGCGCGCCTACCTGGTGCGGATCGCGGTGAACCGGGCCCTCGCCCAGCAGGCCACCGTCAGCCGCCGCCGTGAAACCTACGTCGGGCCATGGCTGCCTGAACCGCTCGTCAGCCCCCTCATCGACACTCCTGTCCCCGACGACGCCGCGGATGCGGCAGTGCGCGCCGAGTCGGTGTCGATGGCGCTGCTGGTGGTCCTGGAAACCCTCACCCCACTGGAACGCGGCGTGTTCGTCCTGCACGAGGTGTTCGGCTACGCCCACACCGAGATCGCAGAGATCCTCGGCCGCAGTCCCTCGGCGATTCGCCAGCTCGCCCATCGCGCCCGCGAGCACGTCCACGCCCGGCGCCCCCGCTACGAGCCCGAGCCGCACGTCCGGCAGCAGGTGACCGAGCGGTTCCTGGCCGCCGCGCTCGGCGGTGACCTGGGCGCCCTCCTGCAGCTGCTGGCGCCGGACGTGACCCTGTGGGGCGACGGCGCAGGGAAGGCAGCGGGGGGCCCGCGGCCGCTCCACGGCCGGGACAAGGTCGCCCGCCTGCTCGCCGCTGTCGCCCCTCACTCCGGCAAGGGTCTCCACATCGCCTACCGCAGCGTCAACGGCGACCCTTCAGCGCTGCTGTTCGCCGGCGACACCCCCTACGCCGTCCTCGTCCTCGACCTCACCCCGGACGGCAACCAGGTGTGCGGGATCTACGCCGTCGCCAATCCCGACAAGCTCTCTCACGTCGACTGAACACTGAGGAATTCACGTGGTGCGCAAATTGACGTCATTGCCCAGTGGCAGGGTGGCGAAATGGGTCATCCTCGCCCTCTGGATCGCCCTGCTGATCCCGGCCCTCATGCTGGCCGGCAAGCTCGGCGACGTCGAGGAGAACGACAATTCGGCCTGGCTGCCCGGTAATGCGGAGTCGACCAAGGTCGTCGAGCGGCCGAGAAGTTCCAGCCGGCCGACACCCTGCCGGCGATTGTGGTCTACGACCGGCCCGGGGGCATCACGCCCGCCGACACGGCCAAGGCCCAAGCCGACGTCGAAGCCTTCAAGGGCGTCAAGAACGTCGTGGGGCAGCCGCAGGGCCCGTTGACGGCCCAGGACGGCAAGGCCATCCAGACCGTGGTCCAGGTGCGCAAGGACAAGTCGGGCTGGGAAGGCATCGGCAAGGTCGTCGACGACATGACCGAGGTCGGGAAGAAGAACGCGGACGGTCTCGGATTCCACGTCACCGGACCGGCCGGTTACGCATCCGACTCGATCAAGGCATTCAGCGGGGGAGGCAGCCTGACGACGATCACAGCGGTGGTGGTGGTCGCCATCCTGCTGCTCACCTACCGCAGCCCGTTGCTGCCGCTGCTGCCCCTGGTGACCGTGGGCGGAGCCCTGGTCACGTCGGAAGCGGTAATCTACCTGCTGGCGAAGAACGCCGGACTCACCGTCAACAAGCAGACGAGCTTCATCCTGACCGTGCTGGTGTTCGGCGCCGCCACCGACTACGCCCTCCTGCTTACCTCGCGGTACCGCGAGGAGTTGCGGCGGCACGAGGACCGTCACGAGGCGATGGCGGAGGCCCTGCACCGCTCCTCTCCCGCCATCATCGCCAGCGCCGCGACCGTCGCGGTCAGCTTGATGCTGCTGATGCTGGCCACCCTGAACTCCACCCAGGGTCTCGGGCCGGCCTGTGCCGTCGGCATCCTCGTGGGGCTGCTCGCCATGGTCACCCTGATGCCGGCTCTGCTGGTCATCTGCGGCCGCTGGATCTTCTGGCCGGTGAAGCCGTCGTACGGATCGGGCACGGCGACCAAGGAGGGCATCTGGACCCGGGTCGGCACCGCCGTCTCCGGCCGGCCGCGGATCGTCTGGATCGGGACCTCGCTCGTCCTGGCCTTCATGGCACTCGGGGTGTTCGGGCTCAAGGCCGACGGGCTTGCCAACAAGGACCAGTTCACCAACAAGCCGCAGATGGCGGTCGGCGAGGAGATCCAGTCCAAGCACTTCCCGGCCGGGTCGGGCGACCCCGTCCACGTCGTGGCCAAGGCTGCCTCGGCGGAGCAGGTGAAGACCGCGCTGTCCGGGGTGCCGGGCGTCGCCGCCGTCTCGCCGCCGGTGGTCAAGAACGGTGAGGTCATCGTGCTCGGGGAGCTCAAGGACGACCCCAGCAGCACGGCCGCCATGCGGACCGTGGAGCGGGCCCGAACCGCGGTCCACCAGATCGAGGGTGCGGATGCCGAGGTCGGCGGCAACACGGCGATCGTTCTCGACACGCAGGAAGCCGCCGCCCGCGACTCCGAGGTGATCATCCCCATCGTGCTGATCGTGGTGTTCCTCATCCTCACTCTGCTGCTGCGGGCGATCGTCGCACCATTGCTGCTCATGGCGACGGTGGTGCTGTCGTTCGCGGCGGCCCTCGGCGTGAGCAGTCTGATGTTCAACCATGTCTTCGGCCTCGCCGGGGCGGAAGCCTCCTTCCCGCTCCTGTCGTTCGTGTTCCTGGTCGCCCTGGGCATCGACTACAACATCTTCCTGGTCACCCGGGTGCGCGAAGCGACCCTGGAACACGGCACCCGGCGCGGCGCGCTGGTGGGCCTCTCCGCCACTGGAGGCGTGATCACCTCAGCGGGGGCGGTGCTGGCCGGTACCTTCGCGGCGATGGCCTCGCTGCCGCTCGTGTTCGCGGCCGAGCTCGGGTTCGCGGTGGCGTTCGGCGTGCTGCTGGACACCATCATCGTCCGCTCGGTGCTGGTGACCGCGCTGACCCTGGACGTGGGTCGATGGATGTGGTGGCCCAGCAAACTGTTCAGGCATCACGACGTCCCCCAGCCGCCGGCGGACAAGCCCGACCTCGAGCACCCGCTCTCCAGCGATGGACACCCACCTCGCGCTGATGGGGCCGGGGTGCCAGCCTGACCGGCCACGAATCCCATCCACCCCCGTACACCCTGTGCACCCGTGCGCCCCGTACACCTCACCCCAAGCGCCCCAAGGGCTCCAGGCGCCCCGGTGGCTCCAGGGAATCCGGGCATCCGGGGGATTCCCCCCTCGTGAAACCAATCACATTTTGATCTCTTTTTGCCTGTTTTGCCGGATCGTTTTGGGCGAATCCACGTACATCGGGCTGTTCTGGCGTTCCCAAGCGCCTTTCCGGCCGGCCGGCGCTACAGGGAGATACATGGGACGCGCACCCCGCACAACGGGCACCTGGCGGATTGCTCTGCCTGCCACAGGGAACGCTCTGCCCGCCGCGGGCGGGGCTGTCCTGCTGGCCCTGGGCGGCATCTACACCGCCGGGCTCGCCACCAGCGACATCCCCGAGGGCACTCAGGTGCGAGGGGTCGACATCGGCCGCATGAGCCGAGCGGAGGCCCAGCGGGTCCTGGACGAAAAGCTCGCGCCGGCCTTCGCGGCGCCGGTCGCGATGAAGATCGGGGACCGCGTCGAGAAGGCCGATCCCGCCACGCTCGGACTGTCCCTGGACACCGCAGCGACCGCCGACCGCGCCGCTCGCGCAGGCTCCGACCCCCTCACCGTGGCCGGCAGGCTCCTCACCTCCGGCGGTCGGGACATCGAGCCGGTGATACGCGTGGACGAGCGCAAGAGCCGGGCCGCGGTCGAGCGCATGGCCGCGGCCACCGAGCGCCAGGCCGGCGACGGGGCGATCTCGTTCGAGGGCGGCCGGGCACGGGCCATCGCCCCCGTCACCGGTATCTCCCTGAGCACTGACCAGGCCCTTCACACTCTCCGTGACGCCTACCTCCGCACGACCGATGCCGGCCGCGGCCCGGGCCCCGTCGTGATGCCGGTGAAGCAGACGAAGCCGCGGATCGGTCCGCAGGAGACGGAGCGGGCCATGAATCAGTTCGCCCGGCCCGCACTCTCCGGCCCGATCACCCTCACCCTCGCCGGCGAGCGCATATCCATCGGCCCCGCCACGCTCAGCAAGCATCTGGCGATGAGGCCCGACAATCAGAACCGCCTCGTGCCGGCCCTCGACTCCAAGGGCCTGCTCGCGGATCCCGCGGTGGCCGGGCCGCTGCAGGAAGCCGCTCAGGGCCCCTCGGACGCCACACTTCGCCTCGGCGGCAACGACCGCGTGGTGGTCGCGAAGGAGGCCCGCGTGGGGCGGAAGGTCACCGACACCGCGCTCGACGAGGCCGTCCTGCCCCTGCTGACCCGCACCGGCGCGGCCCGCACCGGCGAGATCGCCGCCCCAGCCCTCCAGCCGGAGTTCACGAGCGCCACGGCGCAGCGGCTCGGCATCACGGAGAAGGTCTCCTCCTTCACCGTCAATTTCCCGGCCGCTCCCTACCGCATCACCAACATCGCCCGCGCCGTGGAACTCATCAACGGCTCCGTCGTCCTGCCCGGACAGGAATGGAGCTTCAACAAGACCGTCGGCGAGCGCACGAAGGAGAACGGCTTCGTCGACGGCATCATGATCAACAATGGTCAGTACGAGAAGTCTCCCGGCGGCGGCGTGTCCGCCGTCGCCACCACGATGTTCAACGCCATGTTCTTCGCGGGCGTCAAACCCCTCGAGTACGGCGCCCACTCCTTCTACATCGAGCGCTATCCGGAAGGCCGTGAGGCCACCGTCGCGTGGGGCACCCTCGATCTGCGCTTCACCAACGACCTGGACCACGCCCTCTACATCCAGGCCGAATCCACTGACACCTCGGTGACCATCACCTTCCTCGGCACCAAGAAGTACGACGAGATACGCGCGACCCAGGGACCGCGTACCCACATCACACCGCCGGGCACACGCACCGGCAGCGGTCCCACGTGCGAGGTCCAGACCCCGCTCGAAGGCTTCGACGTCGCCGTCGACCGCGTCTTCGTCCAGGACGGCCGGGAAGTCAAGCGGGAGAACTTCCAGACCCACTACACGCCCCGCGACAAGGTCACCTGCACCCCGGAGAAGACCACCCCCGCTCCGGCAGCGGAACCGGAACCGGCACCGACAGCGGACCGGCCGGAAAGCCCGCCCGCGCCGGCACCGAGCGACAGCCCCAGCGCCGGCTGATCCGAACGCCGTATCCCTGCGGACAGACGCGACACCCGCCCCGAGCCAGGCTCGGGGCGGGTGTCTGTCTTGTGGCCCTGCCGTCGAGTGCGCGAAGAGGTAGCGACTCAGGTGCAGCCAGGTGACGGGTCGATCAGCCGCTGTCCGGGGCTTAGCGTCAGAAGACAGGAGTCCTCCACATTCGCCCGCAGGGAGGGGTGATCATGGACATCAAGGGTTCGGTAGCCCTTGTGACGGGAGCCAACCGTGGCATCGGGCTGGCCTTCGCCCAGGCACTGCTCGCTCACGGCGCCGCCAAGGTCTACGCCGGTGTCCGGGAGCCGGAGAGCGTCCGGGACCCCGGGCTCGTTCCGCTGCGACTGGACGTCACCGACGAGGAACAGGTCGCCGCAGCCGTACGTGCCGCCGACGATGTCAGCATCGTCATCAACAACGCCGGGGTCGCCGGTGGCCCGTCCCTCCTCGAGGGGTCATTCGACGGTGCCAGGCGCGAGATGGAGGTCAACTACTTCGGCACCTGGGCCGTCTCGCGTGCGTTCGCGCCCGTATTGGCCGCCCATGGCGGGGGAGCGCTGGTCAACATGCTGTCCGTGGCGTCATGGGTGGCCAACAGGCGGCTTCCGAGCTACGCGGCCTCCAAGTCCGCTCAGTGGTCGCTGACGAACGCCTTCCGGCTGGCGCTGCGGGAGCAGGGCACGCTGGTGGTCGGCGTCCATGCCGGCTATGTCGACACCGACTTGGCGGCGGATGTCGACTCCCCGAAGATCCTTGCGAGCGACGTGGCCGAGAAGACGATGGCGGCGCTGCTCAATGACGACCCCGAAGTGCTGGCCGACGAGGTAACCCGCCACGTGCGCGCCGCGCTCTCGGGGGAACTGGAGGCGCTGTACGCCGATCGGTGACCGCCCCGACGCGCCGTCGTCCTGACCGCTGAACAGGGCCCGTTCGATGGTCTGGGCCTGTACGCCTCTTGGCAACCGGCCTGTTCGTCACTCCCCGGAGCAGTCGAAGAGTTCCTCCCGATGAAGTTGCCGAGCGGACTCTGCGACAGGGAATCCGGGCATTCATGCCCGGGAGGACGCCACGACTCGAGTCCGCTGTCAGTGAACCCGCCTCGACGCTCGGTGTTCGCGGTGCTTGGGTGTCGGGATGGAGATCTTGGTTCTGGGCGGAACAGCATGGGTGGGCCGGGAGTTGTCGCGGCAGGCTGTTGAGCGCGGCCATCGGGTGACGTGCCTCGCTCGCGGTGAAAGCGGAGACGTCGCGGACGGAGCGAGGCTGGTGGCCGCCGACCGGCGCGATCCTTCGGCGTACGGACCACTGCTCGACCGCGAATGGGATGCGGTCGTCGAGGTGTCATGGCAGCCGGGCTTCGTTCGCGAGGCGCTCGGCGCACTGGGCGGCAGGGCCAGGCACTGGACCTATGTCTCCTCCATCAGCGCCTACGCCTCCCATGCGACACCGGACGCGGACGAGTGCGCGGCCCTCCATGCTCCGACCGACCGAAGCGAGGTCGACCGCGCGGTGTACGGCGAGGCGAAGGTCGCCTGCGAGCAGGCGTCGACGGCCGTCATGGGCGACCGCCTCCTCATCGCACGAGCCGGTCTCATCGGCGGCCCGGGTGATCACAGCGGGCGCTCCGGCTACTGGGTGGCCCGTGCCGCACGCGATCCGCAAGGGCCGATGCTGGTTCCCGATGCAACGGCCATGCCCACACAGGCAGTTGACGTGCGGGACCTCACCGCCTGGCTGCTCGACGCCGCCGAGACGGGCAGCATCGGCACATACGACGCTGTCGGTCCGGTCGTTCCGTTCGGAGAGTGGATCGAGCTGTCCCGCGCCATCGGCGAGCACACCGGGCCGGTGGTGACCGCCGACTCGGCGTGGCTGCTCGCGAACGGCGTGGCGGAGTACATGGGCACCCAGTCGCTGCCGATGTGGCTGGTCGATCCGGGCTGGAAAGGCTGGTCTGCCCGGAACGGGTCCGCGGCGCGCGCCGCGGGGCTCCGCCACCGGCCCCGGACGGAGCTGCTGGCCGACACACTGCTCTGGGAACGCGAGCAGGGGCTGGACCGGGCCAGGCGAGCCGGCCTCAGCGCCCAGCGCGAACGCGAGTTGCTCGACGCTCTTGTCTGAGTCCGACGGCTTTGGCCATGAGCATCACGGATGTGAGCGAGCCTTCTGATTCGCTGTCTGACGGAGCACGCTCAAGGCCGGCCTGATGCCGTGTCCAGTGTCCGGAATCCCGTGCCGCAGCTCCTCAGGCATGTCGGGCGGCGGCTGGTGTCCCGGGCCGCAGCGCAGGCCACTCCGGCGCTCCGGTCAGTCTCAGTGCGGGCCCAAGTTGCCCAGGACCTGCCCGAGTTGGGCCGCGGTGAGCGGGGGCTCGGGCAGCCGGCCGGCGGCGGGGGAGGCGCGCAGGCCGTCGAGGAGCAGGGCGAGAGGGCGGCGCCAGGCGTCCGGGGCCGCGGCGGTGAGGGCCGGGACGGCCCGGCCGAGCGCCGCCAGCGCGAGGAGGAGATCCTCGGTGCTGAGATCGTCGCGAATGGTGCCCTGTTCGCGCCCGCGGCGCAGAAGCAGATCCACGGTCTCGCGGTTGTGGGCGTGGACGGCGTCCAGCGAGCCGACGCCGTCCAGGCGTGTGGTCATCAAGTCGTTCGTACCGCGGTCGGCGGCCAGGCCCGCGAAGACCGTTTCGACGTAGGCCAGCAGGCCTGACCAGCCGTCCTCGGCGGCCCGGGCCCGCTCCCCGGCGGTCATGGTCTCTGC
Organism: Streptomyces sp. NPDC043870; assembly: GCF_056435785.1. Classification (NCBI taxonomy): domain Bacteria; kingdom Bacillati; phylum Actinomycetota; class Actinomycetes; order Kitasatosporales; family Streptomycetaceae; genus Streptomyces; species Streptomyces sp. NPDC043870. Next base: position 92,016 of record NZ_JBWKDT010000022.1, on the reverse strand, counting down.
CAGGGCATCCCGGAAGACCTCGTCGCCGAGCGCGGCGCGGCTGGGGAAATGCCGGTACAGGGTGGCGTTTCCCACGCCCGCCCGGCGGGCGATCACGTCGAGTGGCGCGTCCAGCCCCTGCTCGGCGAACACCTCGCGGGCCGCCTCCACCAGCAGCTCACGGTTGCGCCGCGCATCGCGCCGCCGTACCGGATCCGGCCCTTTGGAAGGAGGAGCCTCGGCGGCGATCATGGTCATCAGCCCTGATCGTGGCCCGAGGAAAGGTTCCGTGCGGCAACCTGTCCAGGCGCGCCAGGCTGATTCCACTCAGTGGTGCCCCACTGTGCCGTTATGCCGTCGGTTTCCGGAAGCAGAGCTGATGAGCTCGGACGGCAGGCGGCAGCCCAGACAGTGCTCCGCCGCAGCAACCGCGGCCGCGTCGACGGGCGACCTGAACTCGACCTCGGGAAACACAGGTTTGCGACATCTCTCCGCATAGGCGCACCCTGGACGGGCGGACGCGCAATGATCCGGCGCCGGGAGAGTACGGGCGTTCAGGCGCGTTCGGCGGTGAACGGTCCGCCGGTGCCGAAGGCCAGGGCGGCGAAGCGTTCGCCGATGCGGCGGTGTGTGGCGGCGTCCGGGTGGAGCTGGTCGGGCAGTGGCAGCTCGGCGAAGTCCGCCTCGCCATAGAGGTCGCGGCCGTCGAGGTGGTGCAGGTTCGGGTCGTCGGCTGCCCGCTGCTTCACGATGCGGGCCAGTTCTTCCCGGATGACGTTGAGCGTCAGCTTCCCGCTGCGCCGTTCCGCGGGGTCGCCCGCGGCCCGGAACTGTAGCTTCCCTGCGCTGAGGTTGCTGAAGTCCGGGGCGCTGGGTCCGGGCGTGTCCTCGTGGATGGGGCACAGGATCGGCGAGACGACCAGCAGCGGCGTGGTGGGATGCCCCTCGCGGATCGTGTCGAGGAAGCCGTGCACGGCCGGAGTGAAAGCGCGCAGACGCATCAGGTCGGTGTTGACCAGGTTGATGCCGATCTTAACGCTGATCAGGTCCGCGGGGGTGTCCCGCAGGGCACGGGCGGTGAACGCGTCGAGGAGGGCGCTGCCGCCCAGACCGAGGTTGATCAGCTCCACGCCGCCCAGAGAGGCGGCCAGCGCCGGCCACGTCGTGGTGGGGCTTGCGGCGTCGGAGCCGTGGCTGATCGAACTGCCGTGATGCAGCCACACGCTGTGGCCCTCTTCCGGCACGGCCTCGACGGCGGCGTCGGTGCGCAGGGCGACCAGCTGGGTGATCTCGTTGTGGGGCAGCCAGATCTCGACGTCCTTCACACCGTCGGGCAGACCGGTGAACCGGACCGTGCCGACCGGGCCGGGCCGGGTTTCCGCAGATCCGGTGGCCATGTCCACCAGCAGCACGTTGCCACCGGTCACACTGGCCTGCCCGGCCAGCCGGCCATCGACAAGCAGGTCGTACACACCGTCCGGACGGGGCGGCGCGCCCTGGTAGGCCATCTTGGTACGGAGCGCGTCCAGCTCGACGGCGGTGGCCCGGCTGCGGAACACCAGCCGTACGCCGGAGGGCTGGGCCTCCGCCATGGCCAACTGCCCATCGGCGCACTGCGTGCGGGCCCGGGCGGGCAGCCGGTGCGGCAGCACACCGTGCTCGGTGCGCTCCAAGTCGAGCGCGCCGCGCAGGAGGTCGGCGGTGACGGGCGTGGTCACCCAGTTCGTCGCCCGGGGCGTGGTGGGGGAGCCCGGGACGGGGTCTGGCTGAGCGCTCATGACCTCAGCCTGTCAACCGGGTTCCTGCATCCGCAAATGACTTTCCGGGCCACCCCGTGGCCGGTGCCGACGGTCGCCGTCCACCAGACGGCGTCGGCCGGGCAGTGGCGCGAACTGAGGGGTAGCCCGGGAAGGCAGCGCTGTACGTCGAGGTCGTCGTTCCGCCTGGTCTCTGCGTGTGCGGGCTGCTCCCACTCCTGACCGTCGGGGACCGCAGGGGGCAGGTCGGCGCCAACCAGCTCGACCGGCTTTCTCTGTGATCGCCCGTGACCGTCCGTGACGGTGTGGCGTGTGACACGCCTGTGACAGTGGGCGGACGCCGTCGTGAAGTCGCCCCGGCAGCCTTTTGAAAAGAGGGCAAAACGCCTTATTCGGGCATATGCCTCCTGCTTCCGAGGGCGTGAGCAGAGATGAACGGGCCGATCCGCCGGAGGGAATCCCATGAGCCTCGCACTCGCCACGCCGTACGCCGAAGCCCCCGCACCCGCGCTGGCTCCGCGCGAGCAGGAGACGCTGCGGCACATCGCCGCCGGGCGCACCTACCTGCAGACGGCCCGCCACATGGGACTCTCCAAGCACACCGTCGACGCCTACCTCCGCCGCATCCGCGCCAAGCTCAACATCAACAACACGGCCGAACTCACCCGACTGGCCATCTCCCTCGGCCTGTGACACTCCACCCCCGGCCACCCGCCCATCCAGGCCCAGCGGCGACGACGGCAGATTCCGCACACCCTCGAGTCTGTTCGTCCCGACCGTTGCGCCCGTTGCCGCGCGTGACCGCCACTGACATCACGTGCCTCCGCAGGTCGACGGGCGCGGTCGTCCGTGGTGTGATCACCGGCAGGTGGTCACGCGGTGTGGGATGCGACCATGGCGCACACGTCACTGTCAGTGCATGACGGAACGCGCGATGCGAAAACCCACGTCATCGACCTGGAACGTCGGGTGGCTGCGGCGCCGCACCGAGGCCCGGCAGCTCCAGTGCTCGTCGAACCACCCGCCGCCACGCAGCACCCGGTAGGTGCCGTAGACCTCGGGGTCGTAGATGTCCCAGCACCATTCCCAGACGTTGCCGATCATGTCGTAGAAGCCCCACGCGTTGCGCTGCTTGCCGCCCACATCGTGGATGCGTTCGCCCGAGTTGCTGCGGCACCAGGCGATCTCGTCGAGCGGCCCGTAACGCGGTCCGGTCGTACCGGCACGACAGGCGTGCTCCCACTCCGCCTCGGTCGGCAGCCGGTACCCGTCGGCGGACGCGTCCCAGTCGATGCCTTCGCCGTCGGCATGAAGGCGGTAGGCGGGTGCGCATCCTTCGCGCTGGGACAGGGCGTTGCAGAACCTGACCGCGTCCCACCAGGAAACACCCTCGACGGGTAGCCGGTCCCCACGAGCGGTGCTTGGCCGTCGGCCGGTGATCTGTGCGTGGAGCGCCTGAGTGACCGGGAACGCCGAGAGCCGGTAGGGCGCAAGCTCCACCGACCAATTGCGCTGCGTCCGCCGGTCCGACAGCGTTACCTGCCCCGGCGGGACGGCGATCATCTCGTTCTCGCACTCGACACCGGACCCGGATGACAAGCTCACAGTTCCCTCATCGAGTGCAGTTGGGCGAACTCGTCGGCGAGCATGCCCATCATGACGAGATCGTGGCGCCCACCGGCGAAGAACACCTGATCGCGGAGGCGGCCCTCCTCGATGAAGCCGAGCCGACGATGGAGTGCCAGCGAAGCCTCGTTGTGTGCGAAGATCCGCGCTCCGCCCTTGTGGAAGCGCCGCTCGGCGAACATGAAGCGCAGCAGCATCACCACAGCTTCTGTCGCGTAGCCCTTGCGCCGATGATCGGCGCCGATCGTGATGCCGTACTCGAACCAGCCCGCACATGGGTCGGCGTGGTGCGAGCCGACGGCACCGACTATTTCCCCCGTGTCGGCGGCTTCGATTGCCAACTGGAAGCAGTTGCCATCGGACTTGGCAGCGGCCTGCTCCTTCGCCCAGGCGCGGTAGCTCTCGGCGGAACGGGGTGGGTGCAGTGTGTCTCCCAACCGCTCCTCGTCCTCGGCGAAGCGCATGAACGCGGTCCAGTCGTCGGGCTCGATACCGCGCAGGCGCACCCGTTTGCCGGTCCAGAACGATGTCATCCCCTATTTGATCATGCTGCAACGCGCGAGGTCCAGACCTTCGCCAACCTCTGAGAAGGCCTGTGAACCGGCACTTCGAGGCTGCCGAACATGCCAGGTTCGGGCCGTTCGGCACCGGAGATCGAACGACCATGTCCCGGGCGGCATGGGGCCGAGCCGAGGAGGCGCAGGCCCGCCGAACGCCACACAGATGGATGGTCTGCCGTGCGCCGGCCAGGGTCCGGCGGAGGGCTCGAGGAAGCGTCCGACGCCACGTCCACCGCGCCTTCCCGTGGCGGGTCCGGCTTTCCGGGCCGGTCGTGGCGGATGATCAGCCTGACCGCCCCGGTCCGGCGGGGCAGTGGCACACACGCGTGCGGGAGGTCGCGGTGGCGGAGCATCCGGTGATCGGGTATCTCGTCTGGGCCGTACTGTTCGGCGCCGTCTTCACCTGGGAGGGCATCGGCCTGATCCGGGCCGACGACGCCTTCCCCACCCTCAGCGATGCCATGGGCGCCGTCATGCGCCGTCCCGCGGGGCGATGGGCGCTCTTCGCCCTGTGGCTCTGGTTCGGCTGGCACACGTTCGTCAGAGGCTGGCACTTCCTGCTCCGGGACGCGTCGTGATGATCCGTCGGCGCGGGGGAAGGGACCGGCCGTGCTCCCCCTGCCGCTGAACATCTCGTTCATGCTGATCGGCTATGCGCTGGTCATGGGATATCTCGCCCTCGGCCTGCGCATTCTGCGCCGACAGCCGTACGGCTCCCGGCAGCCTGCGCGGCGGCCGGCCCTGATGGCCGGCGGGCGCGGGTGGCCGGGACTGATCCGCCAGGTGGCCGGCACCGCGGTGGGCGGTTATGTGCTGCTGATGGCCGTGGTGGCCGTGACCTACGAAGGTGTGGCGAGCCGGGGAGGCCGGCTGCTGGAGAGCGCGGCCACGGGAGGCGCGCTGCTCGTGGGGACCACGCTGCCGGTCTTCTTCCTCGCATCGTGGGTTGCCGTACGACTGCAGCATCATCGAAGAAGAAGGAGGGAGAAGAGCGCCGAGGAGTGATGATGAGGCTGTCGTTCCTGGGGCCTCTCTATGCGGAGCCGGGCCCCTTCGTGTCCGTGTACCTGGACACTTCGCGCGACATCGACCATCCGGAGCGGGCGATCGCGCTGCGCTGGCGCCGCCTGCGCGACGAGCTGACCCGACAGGGCGTCGACCGGGCGACCATCACTGCCGTGGAGCAGGTGGTGGGCGCGGACGCGGAGCTGCCCGGCATGCACGGGCAGGCCATCTTCACCGCCCACGGGGCGCTGGTGCTGGACGGCGAGCTGCCGAAGCCGCCAGCGCACGACTCGGCGCGCTACGGCACCTTGCCCGACGCGATGCCGCTGGTGGCGCAGCACGTTCCGGAGATCCCGTATCTGACCGCGGTCGTGCACTACGGCGGACTGCCCACCGCCGAGACCGAGGGCACGGTGACGGTGGTGGCGGAGACCGGTGTCTGGCCGGTTTCGAACGTCGCCCCGGGCGAGCGGCTGCACCGGCGGGTCCCGGTGGGCGAGTGGCACGACACGGCCGTCCGGCTCGGCCACGAACTGGACCAGTGGGCGCGGCAGGACGGCGCCGACGCCTTCGTGATCGGCGGGGACGAGTGGGCCTGCGGCGTCCTGGTGCGCCGGCTGCCCGACAGGCTGCGGGACCGGGTCGTACGGGTCGGGGGCGAGACGCCGACGGACACCGGGCGGGCGCTCCTGGAGCCGCAGCTCGAGACGGTCTTCCGAGGGCACATGGCCATCCACGACCGGGTACTCGTGGAGACGTTCATCGCCAGGCGGGCCCGGCACGGAGCCGCGGCCGAGGGTCTGGCCGCCACGGTCGCGGCACTGCAGCGCGGCCAGGTCGCGGCACTCCTGCTCAACCGCCCTCCGGCGTCGTCCCTCCGTCTCTGGACGGGCTCACGGCCCACTCAGCTGGCCCTGACGGAGGACGAGCTGCTGTCCTTCGGGGTACGGGCACCCAGGGAGGAGCCTGCCGACGAGGCCTTGGTCCGCGCCCTCGTCGGCACCGGTGCCGAACTGGTCGTGGCACCGGAGCACGTGCTGCGCCTGCGGGAAGGCGTCGGCGCGCTGCTCCGGTACACCGACCCGGGGACGCCGTGCTGACGGCGTGGTCTGCACGACGCATTCGTCCTGCCGCCGGACCCGCCGCGGAACCGCCCCGGACCCGCCCCGGACCCGCCGCGGGTCCGCCGCGGGCTCGCCAGGATGAGGGACGTGTCGCGCCCGCGCGCCTGCCAGGCGGCGGGAGCCCGGTCACGGCTGGGCTGTCAGCGGCTGCTCGGTGGCGGGCGCAGGCGGCGACACGGCGAGCAGCGATGCCGGCAGGGCCACGTACGCGGTGGTGCCGGAGCCCTCGCTCGGGCGTAGCTCGACCTGCGCGCCCAGGCGGGCGGCGAGCCTGCCGACGACATAGTGGCCGAGGAATCCCGTCGGTGCGACGAGGAAGCTCTCCTCACCGGCCAGCCGGGCGTTCGCCCGGGCCAGTCCCTCGGCGGACATCCCTATGCCGCGGTCCACGACGGCGAGGCAGTACTCGTCCACATCGCGCCAGCCGTACACCTCGACCGGCAGGTTCGCCGATGAGTAGCAGAGGGCGTTCTCGATCAGCTCGGCGAGCAGGTGGGAGAGATCGGCGACGGCGTGGCCGCGGATGCGGCACGGCTGGACGTCGGGCAGCACGACCCGCCGGTACTGCTCAACCTCCGAAAGTGCCGACTGCACCACCTCGAGCGTCGTGACGGTCCCCGACCAGGCGCGGGGCGGCTCCTGTTCGCCGACCAGCACCAGGAGCGACTCGGCGTTGCGGCGCATCCGGGTGGCGAGGTGGTCGAGCTCGAACAGCTCGCCGAGCGCGTCCGGGTCGATCTCCTGGCTCTCCAGCGTGGTGATCAGTCCGAGCTGGCGGCGGAGCAGACTCTGGTTCCTGCGGCCGAGGTTGGCGAGGGACTCGGACGTGTTGCGGCGCAGGGCCGCCTGCTCGGCGGCGAGGCTCACAGCCGTGCGCTCCACGTTGCGCAGGGCCGCGGCGAGCTGGGAGATCTCCTGGGCGCCGGTGTGGAACCTCGACTCGTACGGAACGGGCGTGAGCGGTCGCGTGCCGGCCGGGTCCGGCTCCGCCTCCTGGATCCGTCGCACCGCCTCCCGCAGCCGGGTCCCGGCCACGTCGTCCGCCTCTTCCGCGAGCGCGCCGAGCGGTCGGGTGATGGAGCGGGCCGAGAGCATGGCGAGGGCTGCCGCGACCACGACGATGAGGACTCCCAGCCCGATGAACCCGATGAGTTGCCCGGTCGCGGTGTCGCTGAGCTGCCCGGCCCGTGCCTGTGCGTCCGCGCCGACGCGTTGCTGTACGCCGTACAGGTCGTCGACCAGGACCGTCATGGACTGCCACCACTGCGCGGGGTCGACCCCGGGACGCGAGCCGTCCGCGGCAGCGGAGGCCCGGTCCTCCAGCGCGAGGGCGCGCCGGGCGTCCTTGGTCGCGAACGTCCCCTTGAGCGCCTTGCGCTGGGCCGCTGTCGCCGACTGTTCGTACTGGCGCAGGGCCGCCACGCGGGCCGCCCGAACCTCGGTGAATTTCAGGTACTCGTCCCCGCGGAAGCGTCCGGCGGCGAAGACGCCGTTGAGCGCGCCGCGCTCCAGCGCCACCGATTCGGTGGCGTCGGCGAGCGCCTGCAGCGCGGCCATCCCGTCGACCAGGGTCCGGTCGCCGCGGGCCGTGTCGGTGGTGTCGGCCGACTGTGCGCGGATGAACGCGGAGATCACGGCCGTGTAGTAGTCGAAGGTCTCGGTGCGGGCCGCGCTGCCCGCGTCGACGCCGGAACGCACGGCGACGAGCCGTGCGAGCCGGTCGTCGGCCGCCTCGACGGCGGACTCCGTGTCGGCGGCGTCCTCGGCGAGTACGGCCGTGAGGCCGGCACGCGCGGAGTCGGAACGCTCCCGCTGTGCGGCCAGATCGTCCCGGTACTCGTCGGCTCCCCCTAAGAGCCCGTTGGTGAGGCCCCGTTCGCGTTGGAGCTCGTGCACCAGGGCCTGTACGCCGAGGACCACGTCGACCCGGTCCCTGGTCTCCCGGGCCGCGGCCCAGTCGGTCATCCGGTCCGCGACCGCGAGCCCGGTGAGCACGAGCAGCAGACACGTCGGTACGGCCAGCACGACCGCAACCCGCCCGCGGATGGTGCGCCAGCCCGGGGTCAGGCGGGCCAGGCGTTGGGGAAAGGCCGGTGAGTCCAGTTCGGCCGGTTCGGTGACTCTGGTGGCTTCGGTGGCTTCGGTGGCTTCGGTGGGTTCGATTCGGTCGGTGTGTTTGGGTTCACTGGGCTTCACATGCCCCGTCTCGGTCACGGAGCACGACGTTAGAGACGGGCCGTCAGTACGCCATTTCCCTTCCGTAAGAGGCGAGTTGCACCCCGCTCACGGGAGGCGCCCGCCTCCTCCTGCGACAGGGGACATACTCCCGAAACGCGGATGCGGGCAGTGCCCCCGCCTGTCCCCCCTGCCCCAGCGATGCCGTCGATCACGGAACGGCGGTGGCGGTGGCGATGAGTTTCTTCTTGGTGATCGCCGCGACGGCTGTCGCGGCGATCATGGGGGAGGCGAGGCCGTGCTCGGGCAGCCGCATGGCTTGGGTGGCCGGGTGTCACAGGCCGAGAGTGATGGCGAGGCGGGTGAGTTCCGCGGTGCTGTGGGTGCCGAGCTTGGCGCGGATGCGGCGGAGATAGGCGTCGACGGTGTGCTTGGAGAGTCCCATGTGGCGGGCGGTCTGCAGGTAGGTGCGTCCTGCGGCGATGTGCCGCAGTGTTTCCTGCTCGCGCGGAGCCAGCGCCTGCTGCGCGAGCTGTGCGGGTGCGGGGGCTTCGGCGGACAGCGTGGGCGTGGGACTCATCGGACCTCCTCCGCCTGATCGGCTCGGGCATCGCTGCTCACACTCTCGGAAGCAGTGCATATGCGATGAAATCGACGAAATTCGGATATTTGCCGTCCATCACGCGGGAAGCCTGGGGTCCGGTTCCACGACGGGGCACATTTTCTGAAGTTTTCTTTATCCGCCCAGGCCAGCGAGGTTCGGGCGACGTCCATTGGAGGTTGGAGCGGGTGCCGCGGGCAGGCTCGTTGGCGGGCTCGTCCTGCGTGGGCCGGCGTGGGCGGCGGTCCGCGCCGGGCCGGGGGCCTCGCCGCAGCGCTGCGTTGGTGCTGGCTGCCCCGCAGGATCATGCTTGTCAGTGGGGTGGTGGCTGGGCTGGTTCGTTGGTCGTGCGGGCTTTGGCGAGGGTGAGATGAGTGGTGATGGAGCGGATTCCCACCCCTTCTGGTGAGCGGCGAGGCGAGGCGGAGGCCCCGCTCGAGTCGACGTACACGGCCACGGCCACGATCAGCGGGCAGGGCATCGTGACGGGGTGGAGCGAGGGCGCTTCGCGGCTGCTCGGCTACGCGCCCTCCGGGGTCGTGGGGCGCCCCGCCGCCCAGCTGCTCGCCGACGACGCCGCTGATGAGCGTGAGAGCGCATGGCGGGCGGCGACCGGGCGGGGGCGGTGGGGCGGCAACGTGGCGCTACGGCACCAGGATGGCCGGCGGCTGGAGGTGGGGGTTCTGGCGCACCGGCGGGCGGCGGGTGGCGGCGGGGATGTGGAGTGGCTGGTGGTGTCCGCGGTGGTGGGCAGGCCGGTGACGCCCGGGGGCGGGGCGCTGGGGGAGTGGGCGTTCGTGCAGTCCCCCTGTGCCGGGGCGGTGTTCGACGCAGATCTCCGGCTTGTGCGGGCGAATGCCGGTATGGAGCGGGTGCTGTCCTTCGCGGAGTCGGAGATGCGCGGGCTGCGGTTGCCGGAGATCGCGCCGTATCCGGCGAGCGTAGAGGCCGAGGGAGCGATGCGCCTGGCGTTGGAGACCGGTGAGCCGCAGCAGGTGAAGGCCTTCATCGGTCCCACGGGTGTGAGCCCGGAGGGCGGCTGGTCGGCTTCGCTTGCTCCGTTGCGGGATGCGGACGGCCGGGTGAGTGCGGTGTGCGTGGCGGCGCACCGCGGGCCGGGGGAGGATCTTGCCCAGCAGCGGATGCTGTTGCTGCATGACGCGGGCGCGCGGATCGGTTCCAGTCTGGATGTCGCGGGTACGGCGCAGGAGCTGGCCGGCGTCGCCGTCCCTGGCTTTGCGGACTTCGTGGCTGTCGACCTGCTTGATTCTCCCCGGCACGGTGACGAGCTGCCGGCGGCCGTGCCGGCCGGGCAGCCTGTTCGCGTGAGCCGCCTCGCTGCGCGGTCGGTGCACGAGGGTAGCCGGGAGTCTCTGGGCAAGGTGGGGGAGAGCTTGGCCTATCCGGCGCTTTCGCCTGCGGCGGAGTGTCTGGTCGCGGGCCGTGGCGCGGTGTACGACGTGGCCGATCCGGCGCTTGTCCAGTGGGTGGCGCACGATCCGGGGGCCGCCTGGATCCGCGAGGCGGGGACGCACTCGGTGATGGTGGTTCCGGTGCGTGCTCGTGGAGTCACTCTTGGTGCGGCTCTCTTCGGTCGTCACCAGCGTCCGGAGCCGTTCGGTCCGGATGATCTGGCCCTGGCCGAGGAACTCGCGGCCAGGGCGGCTGTCAGCATCCACAATGCCCGCCGCTTCACCCGGGAGCGCACCAGCACGATGACCTTGCAGCGCAGTCTGCTCCCGCAGACGCTGCCCGATCAGGCGGGGCTGGAGATTGCCTCCCGCTATCTGCCTGCCGGGAGCGGGGCGGGTGTGGGCGGCGACTGGTTCGATGTGATCCCGCTCTCCGGGGCACGGGTGGCGCTGGTGGTGGGCGATGTGGTCGGCCACGGCATCCGTGCTTCCGCGACCATGGGGCGGCTGCGTACTGCGGTGCGCACCCTGGCCGATGTGGACCTGCCGCCCGACGAGCTGCTGACACACCTCGACGATCTGGTCATGCACCTCTCCGCGGACGAGGGCGATGCGGAAGGCGGTGCCGAGGCTGCCGGGGGGATTGGCACCACGTGCCTGTACGCGGTCTACGATCCGGTCACCCGCCATTGCACGCTGGCCCGGGCCGGTCATCCCCCGCCCGCCGTGGTCAGCCCGGACGGCAGTGTGTATCTGTTGGATGTGCCGGCCGGCCCACCGCTGGGCCTGGGCGGCCTCCCCTTCGAAACCATCGAGACCGAACTGCCCGAGGGCAGCCTCCTCGCCCTCTACACCGACGGCCTGCTCCAACCCCGCGAGCGCGACATCGACGACGCCTTCGACAAGATGTTCGCCGCGCTCGCCCGCCCCACCCAGGCCCTGGACACCGTCTGCGACCGGGTTCTCACGGCCCTGCTCACCCACCGCCCCGACGACGATGTCGCTCTGCTCATCGCCCGCACCCGGGTCCTGCACGCCGACCGGGTCGTCGCCTGGGACCTGGCCTCCGACCCCGCCATCGTCGCCCGGGCCCGTCAGTACGCCACCGACCAACTCGCCGCCTGGGGACTCGACGACGCCGTCTTCGTCACCGAACTGATGGTCAGCGAGCTGGTCACCAACGCCATCCGCTACGGCCGACCACCCATCCAGCTACGCCTCATCCACGAGAACAGCACCCTCATCTGCGAAGTCTCCGACTCCAGCAGCACCACGCCCCACATGCGTCGCGCCCGCACCTTCGACGAAGGCGGACGCGGCCTGCTGCTCGTCGCCCAACTCGCCCAACGCTGGGGCACCCGGCACGCCCCCACCGGCAAGACCATCTGGGCCGAACAAGACCTGTAGTGCTGTGACCGGGGAACGTTCGCCGGTCGAGTGATGGGCCGTGTGGCGGTGTGACGCTGCAGGTTCAGTTCCTGACGGGATGCGGGTGCGTCAGAAGGACGGGGGCGCAGCCGAGCCGCACGTATTCTGCGAACTGTGACGGCGATATATGTACTGGACGGGGCCCGGATCAGGACGCTGGAGGACTTCTGGCGAGTCATCGGTGAGGCGATCAACGGTCCCGGTGGTTACTTCGGCAGGAACCTCGATGCTTTCGCCGACTGCCTCAGCGGTGGCTTCGGGGCGCCCGACGACGATGACTATGTGGTCGAGTGGCGGGATCATCAGGCGTCTCGCGAGAATCTGGGTTACCCGGAGACAGCTCGCCAGCTGGAGATCCGCCTTTCGCGGTGTCACCCCACGAACCGGCCCGCTGTCAGCGCCGATCTGGACGCGGCGCGTGAAGAGCGCGGAACGACTGTCTTCGACTGGCTGGTCGAGATCTTCGAGGATCGCGCTCCGGGCGTCCTGCGGCTTCGGTGACAGTGCAGCCCGTCGGCCTGGGCAGACAGCGAAACCTTCAGAGAATGCGCAACGACGCGGAACCGGAGACGCTGCTGAAGAACCGGCTGGACGCTGAGATCAGGACTGCGAATCGTCCGGCCGGAGACTTCGGCCAGAGGGTCAGCATTCGGCCGTCGTCGAGCGGGGAATCGCCGGCAGTGCGGCTCTGCCGGCGCTCAGGCGTGGTCCACGAGTTGCGCAACGCCCCTCTGGCGAGCACAGTGCGCGCAACAGAAGAACTGCCCGTCCGATTGAAGGCCGTGGCCGAGGATGCGGCACTGGCAGTTCTCGCAGATCGGTGCCATCTTCTGTGCTGCGCACTCGATGCTGTCGAAGATGTGGACGGCTCCTGCGGCATGCACTTCGAAGGACATCTCGTAGTCGTTGTTGCAGACCTCGCACACAGCCATGAATGATCAGCTCCTTGTTGCCTCATGGACAGCCGGGCGGGGCCGGCTGTCGGCTTTCCTGGAAGGTATCGAGCAGGCGCATCGAACCTCCGGCGGCACGTTGGGCAGGTCTCGACCGGCGTACCGGAATCACTCAGGTGGGCGCGGTGGGATGCATGACCGACGGTAGCGTGGCGGGCATGGCAAACGAGGCCTACGACAATCCACGGCTGGCCGCACTCTACGATCCGCTCGAACCGGACCGCAGCGATCTGGACGTATACGTGGCCGTGGCCCAGGAATTGAAGGCACGTCAGGTCCTTGACATTGGGTGCGGGACGGGCACGTTCGCGCTGATGCTGGCCGACCGCGGGCTGACGGTGTCCGGCGTGGACCCGTCCGAGGCCTCCCTCGACGTCGCGCGGTCCAAGCAGGGCGGCGAACGGGTGCGGTGGATTCACGGCGATGCGACGGCGCTCCCGGACATGCGGGTCGACCTCGCCACCATGACCGCCAACGTTGTTCAGGCCATCGTGGACTCGGAGATGTGGGAGGGCACGCTGCGCGGGATCCGCCCGGCACTGCGGCCGGGCGGTCACCTCGTCTTCGAGACAAGGGACCCGGCCCGGCGGGCGTGGGAGGGGTGGACCCGGGCAGCGACACACCGTGTCGTCGCCGTCGAAGGAGTCGGCCCCGTCGAGACCTGGGTGGACGTCACGGACGTCAGCTGGCCGCTGGTGACTTTCCGCGGCACCGTCATCTTCACGGCGACCGGTGAGACGCTCACATCCGACTCGACCCTCCGCTTCCGCGAGCGTGCGGAGGTGGAGGCCGCGCTGACCGCGAACGGCTACATCGTGGACGAGGTGCGCGACGCCCCCGACCGCCCCGGCCGGGAGTTCGTCTTCTTCGCCCGCCGCCCGGAGTGACGGTCAGGAGGCCGTGCTCGGCTCCGGCCTCCGCCGCCGCGCGTTCCCGCCGTGGACGATCTTCCGGACCCCGAATTCCCGAGACCTCCGCAGCCCGATGGTCGCGCCGCTCCTGTACGGGTAGCAACGCTGCGTGGCTGCATCGTCAGGGGTCGCTTTGGTCGGGGAGGCGCATGGCGGGGCCGCCGGCATACAGGCCGGGTGGATCGTGTGGCCCTTCGGCTCCTCCCGCGCCTCCTGTTGGCCGAGCGTGGTGAGGACGAGGTAGTGGTAGCCGTTGTGGAGCTCCTCGATGCCATCCCGGCCTCGGCGAGGTCGGCCCTGGTGCGGTGGTGGACCTGCACCGGCGCGACGCGGATGTGTCGAGCCACTTGCGCGCTGTCAGGCCCACGGAGAGTGAAGCACCGCGTACCGATGGGTTTGTCATCGACCTGGTGACTTCACTATCGGGACGCCGGAACGCCTCCCGCCCCTCCGAGGCGCCCCGACAGGCTGGACCGTTGACGGTGGCACTAGCTCTGCGGGACGTCCTTGACGAAGACGATCCCGTCGTTTCCGGCCAGGTGGGCCGGGTCAAGTGGGCTGTAGCCGTAGTAGGGGGACACGCGGGGGGCGGGCCGTGTGTCGCCGAGGGCGGTGGCCAGCCCGGCGGCGTCGACGACGTAGTGGTCCTCCGGGAGCGCGTACAGGAGTCCTTCGATGGTGTCGGGTGGCGGGGTGCCCACTCCCTGGTGCCGGATCGTGCCGAGGGCCGTGGCCAGGAAGGCATACTCCTCGCCCAGATGGGCGCTCACGAGCGCGCCGGCGCTCCACCACTCCAGCGGCAGGTCGCCCATCCGCATCGTGCTCTTGTGCCGCTGGAGATGGCCGTTGTGGGCGTGGACCAGCGCCGGTCCCCGTTCGGCGACGGCGAGGAGGTTGCCGGCCATCATCCGGTCCCGCAGACTTACCAGCCGCGTCATGCGGCTCGTTGAGGTGTCGGCCATCCAGAAGTGGTAGCGCAGCAGGCCGGTGGCGGTGCGTCCGTACAGTCGCGCCCGGTCCCAGTCGTCCCGCGTGGTCGCCTCGATCAGGTGTGGCGTCTGCGCGTCGAGCAGTGCCACCAGATCGTCGGCGAGCAGCCGCAGCTCCCTGGCCTCGGCCGACTGCCCCACGGACCGGGACGGGTCCATCATCGCGGCGGGATCGGTCCACCGGTCGTCGGCGCCGAGCAGGCGGTCGAGCGTTTCCGCGGAGCAGGGGAGCAGGTCGGCGTCCACCCTGGCCGAGAGGTAGCCGTGGAGTGGGATGAGGGCCTGCCGGGGGCTCGCGGCGCCGGTGATCTCCAGCGGGCCGTCGAAACCGGCGAAGCGGAGCCGCTCGGACGCGGGCCGGCCGTCGTTGTACGCCCGTATCCAGCGCACGAGTTCGCGGTTGGCCGCGGACGCGCCCCACCCGTGACTGAATCCGCACTCCATGACCTCGTCGAGGGTGCCCGTGCCCGAGGTGACGTAGTCGTCCACGACCAGGCCCATCATGCAGTCGCTCTCGATCGCGATCGTCCGGTAGCCCTCCTGCTCGACGAGCTGCCGGAAGAGATCGTTGCGCAGGTCGAGCAGAGTGTCCTCGCCGTGGGTGGGTTCGCCCAGGGCGAGCACCCGCGGCCGGGCTGGGAGCAGCCTCATGACGGCGGCGGCCTCGACGGCATGGGCGGTGTCCTTGATGTCAGTAGCCATGCCTTCAACGGTATCGTTGAACTTTCGTTTGAAACTTTCCCACGATATCGTCGGGCAGGTGGGACGAAACCTTCAAAGCGGCGGGCAGCTCAGGCCGATTGATCTGGCGCGCGGGCACGGTCTGTCCACGCAGGCGGTCAGGAATTACGAGGAGGCCGGCATCCTTCCGGCCGCCGGTCGCACACCCCACGGCTACCGCACCTATACCTCGCTGCACGCGGGGGCCCTGCGCGCATTTCTTGCCCTGGTGCCCGGCCACGGCCACCAGAGGGCGGCGTCGATCATGCGGGCCGTGAACGAGGGCGCGGTCGATGAGGCGTTCCGCCTCATCGACGAGAGCCACGCCCAACTCCTCGACGACCGCCGGACCCTCCAGGCCGTGGAGAGCGCCCTCCGCGACCTGGAGCCCACGACGGCGTCCGACACCACCACGGCGCCCGACCGCACCACGGCGCCCGACCGCACCACGGCGCCCGAGCCCGGAGTGGGGTCCGAGCCGGCCGCGGGGTCCGGGCCGCCCGGTGACACGTTCATCGGGCCGCTGGCAGCGAAGCTCGGGATCCGGCCCGCGACGCTGCGTAAATGGGAGCGCGCCGGGTTGGTGCGCCCGCGCCGCGACCCGCTGACCGGCTACCGCCTCTACGGCGAGGCCGACGTGCGGGACGCCCGGCTGGCCCACCAGCTCAGGCGGGGCGGCTACCTGCTGGAGCAGATCGCCCCGCTGATCGCCCAGGTGCGGGCGGCCGGTGGGCTGGAGCCGCTGGAGGCCGCACTGTGCGACTGGCGCGGCCGGCTGTCCGCCCGCGGGCGGGCGATGCTGACCGGGGCCGCCGAACTGGAGGCGTACCTGCGCCAGCGCGGATGAGTTCGGTCGCCGGCTGAAGAGAACAAGGGGCACAGGCGGTTCCCTCTCCGCCGACCCGTCCGCCGTCGCGAATCCGAGCCGATCGAATGGGACCGCAAGGCGTGCCGCCGGTCTTCGCTCCGAAGTTCCTCAACCTTCTGGTCCACGGCAGGACGCCCCGGCCGCCGAGATCCTCAATGATCTTCTAGCGTAGGCGCTCATGGACAAGGCGCAGCAGTTCGAAGAGCACCGGCCCCGGCTGTTCTCGTTGGCATACCGGATGCTTGGGTCGGCGGCGGAGGCGGAGGATGCCGTGCAGGATGCGTACCTGCGGTGGCACGGGGCCGAGCCCGGGCAGGTCACTGCGCCGGGGCCGTGGCTGGCGAAGGTGCTCACGAATCTGTGCATGAACCGGCTGACCTCGGCGCGGGTGCGGCGTGTGGAGTACGTGGGGCCGTGGCTGCCGGAGCCGGTGCGGACCGATGACGGGTCACTGGGGCCGATGGAGACGGCGGAGCAGCGCGAGGCGGTGTCGCTGGCGGTGCTGGTGCTGATGGAGCGTTTGACGCCGCCGGAGCGCGCGGCGGTGGTGCTGCGTGACGCCTTCGGCTACAGCCATCGGGACGTCGCGGGCGTGATCGACTGCTCGGAGGCGAACGCGCGGCAGCTGTACCGCAGGGCGAAGCAGCATCTGGCGGACGGTCGCCAGAAGTTCGTGTCGTCCCCGGAGTCGAGCAGCGGGTTGCTGGCCCGGTTTCTGGAGGCGGCGGCTCAGGGTGCGATGGCGCAGTTGGAGGCACTGCTCGCCGACGACGTGGTTGCGTGGTCGGACGGCGGCGGCAAGGTCGGTGCGGCGCGACGGCCGGTCGTCGGCCGGGAGAGGGTGGCTCGGTACCTGGCAGGCCTGTCCGCCCGGTGGGCGAGTGGGGTACGGATCGAGATCGCCGAGGCGAACGGCGGTGCGGTGGTGCTCGGCTGGGAGGACGGCGAGCTGACTTCGTTGGGTGCGCTGGAGGTCGGCGAGGCGGGAATCATCGGGATTCGGATCGTCCGCAACCCTGACAAACTGGCCTTTCTGTCAAGTCAGTTGCGGGAGCTGTCACAGAACACGTGAGTCGTCGGTTCCTCATGAGTGACAGCGATACGAGAAGGGCTGGCTGATGAACAACAACGGGATCATGGTGACCGGGGCGACGGGCGTACTCGGCCGACAGGTGCTGGAGCGGGCGCGCCGCACCGGGGTGCCGGTGCGGGCGCTCACCCGCAAGGCCGTGCTGCCGGGCGATGCGGGGGTGACCTGGTTCACCGGTGATCTGGCGAGCGGCGCGGGCCTGGACGAGGCGTTCGCCGGCGTCCGTACGATCATTCACTGTGCGACCGACATCCGGCATTTCAAGAACGACATCCCGGCCCTCCACCACCTGCTGGAGGCCGCGAAGCGGGCCGGGGTCGAGCACGTCGTCAACATCTCGATCGTCGGCATCGACCGGATCCCGTACCCCTACTACCGGATCAAGCTGGAAGGGGAGCGGCTGCTGGCGGCGTCGGGAATCGGCTGGAGCAGTGTGCGCGCCACTCAGTTCCACGAGCTGTTGGACAGGATCTTCTCCGTCTTGTCCAAGCTGCCCGTGGTCATCGTGCCGGCCCGTACCGTCTGCCAGCCGGTCGACCCGGGTGAAGTCGCGGACCGGCTCGTCGAGTTGGCGCTGGCCGGCCCCGCTGGACAGGTGCCGGACCTGGCCGGGCCAACGGTGTACACGGCAGGCGGGCTGGCCAGGAACTGGCTGCGGGCAGCGGGCAAGCGCCGCCTCGTCCTGCCGGTGCTCATCCCGGGGAAGGCCGGCGCGGGCCTTCGTTCCGGGGCTCTGACCGCGCCCGACCGCGCGGTGGGCAAGCGGACCTGGGAGGAATATCTGGCGAAGAAGTTCGCTCGCTGACGTCGACGCGACGTTGCGTGGCACCCGGGGGGGTTGAGGGCACGGAAGCAATCCGGCGCCTCCATCCGTCCACGTAGGGCAATCGCCCGGCTGGTCGCCCGGCACTCGGTCGACTGCCGGATGAGACTTTGTGGGCGGATGCTCTACGAGACCGCCGCGCGGGCGCAGGAGATGGATCCCGGGCGGTCACGAGCGGCCGGTCGTTATGCGCGAACGTCGAGGGGACACGGGAGCTGCTGCGGCTCGCGGCCGAAGGCCGCCCCAAGCGCCTTCACCATGTCTCGCCCGCTGAGGCAGTCCAGCGAGTTGCACCGGGCTGATCCCTCCGGCAGCGCATGGCTGGACCGTGTGGTCGAAACCGGGCGGACGTCCTCCGGCCGAGCCGCGGTGGAGGCGGTGTCCGGCGTGGTCACGCCGCTCCGGGATGGTGTGCGGGATCTGCCTCTGGCGTCGGCCGCGCGAGCGCCCGATCGCGTGATCGTCCGGCTCGGGCCCCGCCGCCCGTATCGGCCCTGGCTGCCTCTGTTCACCGAGCTCCCGCCTGCGAGGCACCGCAGACCAGGTCCATGAAGAACAACCCGACGGTTTGACGTCGGCGCAGCCGGGCAGCCGCCGCAATGCCCCGGGTGCGAACCATCCAGCCCATACGGAGGCCCGCAGGCAGCAACCGATCGCGAAAGCAGCAAGTCCGGGTGAAGCTGGACTGACGCGCGCGTAAGGAGACGCGGAGAGGCGCGGAGGGCCGGGAGGCAGGCCCCTCGGCACGGGACGTCAAGGTGGTGCTGGAAGACATCGGGACCGTTTCGCAGCCGGCGCGTTGCCGAGCCCGACACAGCCCGGTGACCCGAACGGTGTCACCGGATGGACGTCGGAGGCAGGGCGACGGGCGTTCACCAAGAGCACACAGGCGTAAAGGAGCTGTCATGCCCAGGGGATCGAGTTCCAAGCGGGAGCGACAGTACGAGCACATCAAGGAAAGTGCCGAGAAGCGCGGGGAGAGCACGAAGCGGGCCAAGGAGATCGCGGCCCGTACGGTGAACAAGGAACGGGCGCGTTCGGGCGAGTCCCGCACCGCCAGTAAGAGCTCGACCCAGGACAAGTCGTCCTCCCAGCGAGGCGGAGAGCGATCGGGCAAGGGTTCACAGGGCCCGACCTACGACCAGCTCTACGCCGAGGCCCAGCGCCGCAACATCCACGGCCGGTCCTCGATGAACAAGTCCGAGCTGAAGCGGTCGCTCGGCCATTGATTGTGAAGGAATATGCCCGAGCTGCCGGACGTCGAGGGCTTCCGCAAGGTACTGAGCACCTGCGGGCGCGGCCGGCGTGTCACGAACGTCGACATACGAGATGCCGGGGTGCTGCGCGGAGTCACCGCGAGGCGGCTGCGGAAGGAGATGGAAGGGGCTCGGTTCGGGACACCGTGGCGCCACGGCAAGTGGCTGATCGCGCCGACCGACGGCGGACCCACACTCGTCTGGCACTTCGGAATGACGGGAGCGCTGCTGTGCGCCTCCGTGGAGGACCCCCTGGATCCCCACGACCGCGTCGTGCTGACGCTCGACGACGAGCGGCAACTGCGCTATCGCGACCAGCGCAAGCTCCAGGGCGTCCAGCTCGCCGGAGACGACGCCGCCGTCGAGCGGATCCTGGCCGATCTCGGTCCCGACGCCCTCACCGTGGACCGGGCGGCGTTCCTGGAGCTTCTGGCCGGCCGGCGGGGGGCCGTGAAGGGCGTGCTCATGGACCAGTCCGTGATCGCCGGTCTGGGAAACCTGCTCAGCGACGAGATCCTCTGGAGGGCACGCGTGGCACCGGGGCGCCCGGCGCGGGGCCTGAGCGAGGCGGAGGGCAGGCGCGCGTACGCCGCGATGGGCCGCGTGCTCAAGTCCTCGGTGAACGCCGAGCGCGTCCCACCGCGGCGTACCTGGCTCACCGGTCGCCGGGACGACAACGAGCCGGAGTGCCCGCGCTGCAGCGAAGCGCTGCGATCGCGTCGTATCTCCGGCCGACGTACCCTCTGGTGCCCGCACTGCCAAAGCTGAGCGCGGCGCCGACCAGCCGAAACAACGTGATGCGTAGCCGACGTCATTACATCGGAGCGCATGGGGCACCCACCCGGTATGAGCACGAGCAATCCCGATCCTGATCCTCGCGTGACCCCCGGCCTGGAGCCCGGTGGTTCGGTGCCTCCGGGCGAGACCCCGCCCGCCGAGGCCGGCACGGCCTCGGGCACCGGCCCGCACGAGACCCGCACACGCGGCTGGGCCAAGGGCCCGATGTCCGTGGTCGCGGTCGTCGTCGTGCTGATCGCCGCGTTCTTCCTCGCGTACGCCCTGATCCTGCTGGTCTGACGACCGCACAGCCCTGCCCCCGGGTCGTTGCGGAGCCTCACTCTGCGTGCCGTCGCGTCTCCTCCTCGTACACGGGCACGTCGGAATCCGGGACCTCCTGTGCCAGGCGCTCGTCGAGGGATTCGCCCGCCTGCTGCTCCGCGCCCGTCGTGCCGTACTTCTCCACACCCAGCGGGCGCTCGGGAGGCGAGTACCCGTCGTCGAGGCTGTCGTCGGTCTGGGCGTCGTCGAGCGCGTTCTGCAGGTCCAGCTCGTCATCAGGACGGTTCTGCACATCGGAGTGCTGGGGCTGGTAGACATCGTCGCCTCGTCCTTGGTCGGACATGGCGCACCCCTTTCGTAGGAGCTTCCCCCTGCCGGACCACGGCCTGTCGGGCAGATACCCCGGCAGGCACCGGCGGCCGACTCGTGGTGCTGCGGCGAATCGACACGCCGGCCCCCTTCCTCCAGCGTGTCACCGGCCACCGGCCGGGTACCCCCCAGAAGGGGGCCGGAGGTGAGAATCCATGGCGCGGGCGGTGTGGAGCGGCGCGCTGACGTTCGGGCTGGTCACGGTGCCCGTGCAGATGTTCAGCGCGACCGAGAGCCACACGATCCACTTCCACCGGCTGCAGCGCGGCACGTCGGACCGCGTACGCAACAAGCGCGTGAACGAACGCACCGACGAGGAGGTGCCGCCGGAGGAGATCGTCAAGGGCTTCGACACCGGCGACGCGTACGTGATCGTCGAGCCCGGCGAGCTGGACGACATCGCCCCGGGCCGCTCCCGGTCCCTGGAGATCAGCGGCTTCGTCGACCTGGACGAGGTCGATCCGATCTTCTTCGACAAGACCTACTACCTGGGCCCGAAGGGCAAGGAGTACCGCAAGGTCTACGCCGTGCTCCGGGATGCCCTGGCCCGTTCGAACAGAGCCGGTATCGCGACGTTCGTCATGCGCAATCGCGAGTACCTGGTCGCGGTCAAGGCCGAGGCGGGCATCCTGACCCTCCACACGCTGCACTGGTCCGACGAGATCCGCGACCCGCAGAAGGAGATCCCCGACCTGCCGCGCTCGGCCAAAGTCACCGACCGCGAGCTGAAGACGGCCCGGCAGCTGGTCGACACGCTGAGCATGGACTGGGAGCCCGAGGCGTTCCACGACACCTACCAGGAGGAGGTCGCCCTGCTCCTGAAGGCCAAGCAGGCCGGAGAGCCGGTCGAGAAGGCGGAACAGCCGCCGGAGTCCACCGACGTGACCGACCTGATGGACGCCCTGCAGGCCAGCCTCGACCGGGCCCGGGAGCCGAAGGGCGGGCGTGGCGGGCGTACCCGCGCGAAATGCGACGACGCCGGGCGGGGAGCCGGGAAGGCAACCGATCTGGAAGGCCTCACCAAGGACGAGCTCTACCGGCGCGCCGCCGACGCAGGTGTCCCGGGCCGCTCCTCCATGAACCGCGAGGAAATCGTCAGAGCCCTCACGAAGGGAAGCGGCCGGCGCACGGCCCGCGCCGCCTGACAACCGCCCGGCCGACAGTGAGCGAGTCCTCGACCGGCCGTCCCCGAAGGCCGGCCGGCCACCCGACGCGAACGGAGTCCACCACGATGAAGGTTTCCGACCACATCCTCGAACGGCTTCGCGCATGGGGCGTCGAGCACGTCTTCGCCTACCCCGGCGACGGCATCAACGGACTGCTCGCCGCATGGGGACGCGCCGGCGACACCCCGCAGTTCATCCAGTCCCGCCATGAGGAGATGTCCGCCTTCGAGGCCGTCGGCTACGCGAAGTACTCGGGCCGCACCGGAGTCTGCGCCGCGACGTCGGGCCCCGGGGCCATCCACCTCCTCAACGGCCTCTACGACGCCAAGCTCGACCATGTCCCCGTCGTGGCCGTGGTCGGGCAGACCGACCGCAGCGCGATGGGCGGTTCGTACCAGCAGGAGGTCGACCTCGTGTCGCTCTACAAGGACGTCGCCTCGGAGTTCTGCGCCATGGTCACTGTCCCGCAGCAGCTGCCCAACGTCCTGGACCGGGCCATGCGCGTCGCGGCCGCACGCCGCACCGCGACGGCCGTGATCGTCCCCGCCGACGTGCAGGACCTGGAGTACGAGGCGCCCGCGCACGCCTTCAAGATGGTGCCGTCCAGCCTGGGGACCGGTCACTGCGCACCGGTGCCCTCCGACGAGGACCTCGCCCGCTGCGCCGAGATCCTCAACGCCGGGGAGCGCGTCGCCGTGCTCATCGGCCAGGGGGCCCGGAACGCGCGCGCCGAGGTGGAGGAGCTCGCCGACGTCCTGGGGGCCGGTGTCGCGAAGGCGCTGCTGGGCAAGGACGTTCTGCCCGACACGCTGCCGTACGTCACCGGCGCGATCGGGCCGCTGGGCACCCGGCCCTCGTACGAGCTGATGCGCGACTGCGACACGCTGCTGGTGATCGGCTCCAGCTTCCCGTACAGCCAGTTCCTGCCGGAGTACGGGCGGGTGCGGGCCGTGCAGGTCGAGATCGAGCCGTCCATGGCGGGGCTGCGCTACCCGTTCGAGCTCAATGTGCTGGGCGATGCTGCGGAGACCCTCAAGCGGCTGATCCCCCTGCTGGTCCGCAAGCACGACCGGTCCTGGCGGGGGGCTGTCGAGCGGAACACGCACCGCTGGTGGGAGGTGATGGAGCGGCGTGCCGCCGTGTCCGCCGATCCGGTCAACCCGGAGTTCGTGGTGCACGCGCTCGACCGTTTGCTGCCCGATGACGCGGTCCTGGCCGCGGACTCCGGATCGGCGGCCAACTGGTACGCCCGCCACCTGCGGATACGCGGCAGTATGCGCGGGTCCCTGTCGGGCACCCTGGCCACGATGGGTTCGGGCGTCCCGTACGCCATCGGTGCCAAGTTCGCCCTGCCCCGACGGCCGGCGATCGCGCTCGTCGGCGACGGTGCGATGCAGATGAACGGCCTCTCCGAGCTGATCACAGCCGCCAAGTACTGGCCGCAGTGGCCGGATCCCCGTCTCGTCGTCGCCGTCCTCAACAACCAGGACCTCAATCAGGCGACCTGGGAGATGCGCGCCCTCGAAGGCGCGCCGCAGTTCGAGGAGTCCCAGCGCCTGCCCGACGTTCCGTACGCCGCCTTCGCGCGGGAGCTGGGCCTCGACGGGGCGCGCGTGACCGACCCCGGCGACGTGGAGCAGATCTGGCGTCAGGCCCTCGCGTCCGACCGGCCCTTCGTCATCGACTTCCGCACGGACCCCGCCGTCCCGCCCATCCCTCCGCACGCGACATGGGACCAGATACGGGCGACGGCCACCGCCGTGTGGCGCGGTGACAGCGACAGGGGCTCGGTGATCCGTCAGGGCGTCAAGGCGAAGATGCAGGAATTCCTCCCCGGTGGCGGCGCAGGCGCCAAGGCCAGTGGCGGCAAAGCCGGTGGCGCCAAGACCGGTGGCGCCAAGGGCTGATGGGCCGGCAGGACGGAGTGGTGGTCATGAACCGCATGAGCGAGACCCACGGCGACGGCCGTCGGCCGCACCTCGCACGTGCCGCCGGCGACCCGGAGCACAACGCGTCCCGCGACCTTCCCCCGGACCACACCCAGTCGATCCTGGAGACGACCAAGCAGGTGGCGGCGCTGCTCAAGGCGTCCGGGTACCCCTTCGCGCTCGCGGGCAGCGTCGCGGCGCACGCGCACGGCGTACCTGCGGTGCTGCAGCACGACACGGACTTCTGCATCCGACGCGAGGACGTCGACGGGGTGGTCCAGGATCTGCGCGAGGGCGGTGTCGAAATCGTGCCCGCGCCCGAGGACTGGCTGGTCAAGGCGCGGGCGGGGGGTGAGGAGATCGACCTGATCTTCGAGCTGGCCCATCGGCCGGTGACCGGCGACATGCTCAGGAACGCGCCCGTACTGTCCGTCGACTCGGTGCGGATGCCGGTCCTGACGCCGTACGACCTGCTGAGCAGCCGGCTAGCCGCCCTGTCCGAGCACCACTGCGACTTCGGCCCCCTGCTCACCGTCGCCCGCACCCTGCGCGAGCGCATCGACTGGGAGGCGCTGCGGGAGGAGCACCGGCAGGAGCCGCTCGCGGACGCGTTCCTTTACCTCCTCGAACGACTCGAGGTCATCGAGCACGGGGACCGGAGGGAGGCGGGGCCGTGAAGCCCGACCGGAGCGGCACCGGCGTGGCCGCCGGTGGCCACCGTGGCGACAGCGCCTACCGGATCGCGCGCCTGCGCGAGCGCCTCGCCGGTGACGACATCGCCGAGCTGGGCATACGCATCGACGAGCGGGGCAGCGCGGTCCTGCTGTCCGGCACCGTCGCCACCGCAGCACGCAGGGACGACATTCTGCGTATCGCCACCGAGGAGTTGGGCAGCATGCCCGTCCGATCCGACCTGATGATCGCCTCGGCGGAGGCCCCCGACCGCAGCGAGGAACTCCCATGATCCGGATCGCGGCCGTCGGCGACATCCATCTGGGAGAGGACTGCCGGGGACTGCTCAGGCCCGCCTTCGACACCCTCGACGGCTGCGCGGACGTCCTGCTGCTCGCAGGCGACCTCACTCGCCACGGCACCGTCGCGGAGGCAGAGGTCGTGGCCGCCGAGGTGGCCGGGCTGCCGGTCCCGGTCGTGGGCGTCCTGGGCAATCACGACTACCACAGCGACCGCGAGGCCGAAGTGACGGCCGTGCTGACCGAGGCCGGTGTGACGGTCCTCGAGGGCGACGCCACGATGCTGGACATCCGCGGCACGAAGGTCGGCATCGCCGGCACCAAGGGCTTCGGCGGAGGCTACACCGGCCGCAGCGCCGGCGAGTTCGGCGAACCCGTGATGAAGGAGTTCGTCCGCCACACCCGCCGCTGCGCGACAAGCCTGCGGCGAGCCCTCGACATGCTCGCGGCGCAGGGCTGCGCGGTACGGATCGCCCTGATGCACTTCTCGCCCGTGCCGGACACCCTCGCCGGAGAGCCGCCCGAGATCTATCCCTTCCTCGGCAGCTACCTGCTGGCCGAGGCGGTGGACGAGTCGGGCGCGGACCTGGCTGTGCACGGCCATGCGCACCGGGGTGTCGAGCACGGCATGACGGCGGGCGGTGTCCTCGTACGCAACGTGGCCCAGCCCGTGATCGGCCGCGCCTTCGCCGTGTATCACCTTCAGGTGCGCCGACGCCGTTGTGACGGGTCGGTGCTCCCGCTCTAGGGGCCCGAGTCGGAACGTCTTCCATGGCGCCGCCTGCCGGCGGCCACATCGGCCGGGCTCGTCAGCGTCTTCCTCGCTCATGATCAGAGCGGTCGTCGTCCACTGCGCAAGGCGGGTGCCGGCCGAGCAGGACTACACCTTCGTCGTCGAGAAGGAACAGGACTACGCCTTCGCCGTCAAGAAGGAAGGGGAGTGAGCCGTCGACCCCACCCGCTATCCCTCGACACCGGTCGAGGTGTGGGCGGCACCGACGGGCTTGGACTCGGGCGAGCCGCGCTGGCGGAGATAGACGGACAGGATGGCCATGGAGGCCACGGCGAGCAGTTCCGACTGCCAGTTCTGCAGGGAGCGGCTCCAGAAGTCCGCTGAGACCAGGTAGTCGCCCCAGCTGACGGGCGCCTGGAGCTGGCGCAGGCGTTGCCCGTTGTACGCAGCGGCCCCGGCAATGGACTGGGCAAGCCAGGAGAGGAGGAACAGGCTCGCCATGACGAGCCCCAAGGAGCGGGAGAACAATGCCTGCCGCCAGTCCAGGGTGCTCGCCCAGCGCGGTGAATCGAGGCGGGCGTGTTCGCCCATCAGCTGGTCCTTCTCCGACTCCACGCCGGCCTTGTGTGTTTCCTTCGACTCCGGTGAACCACGCTGCAGCAGATAGACGGTGCCGAATACGTAGAGGAAGAACTGCAGGTACTCCGACTGCCAGTTCTCGGTGACGTCCACGGCGAAGTCCGACGACATCAGGTAGTCGCCGAAGCCGATCTGGGCGAGCCCGTCCACGGCCAGTTGCTGGTTGAACTCGGAATGACCTGCGATCGCCTGGCCGTACAGAACCAGCAGGAAGGCAGAACCGAACACCAATGTCAGCGAATTGTCATGCACGAACCGGCGCATTTTCTGCGGCCCTCCCCATACTCACCGGTGCAGAAGTCCCAGAGTGATGAAGTAGGCCAGGCCTCCGAGCACCGTGACCAGACAGAGAGTGAACAAGACCCGCACCGGTCTCAGCCTCCCTTGACCTGGCAGTCGTACGGCTTGCCGGCCTCAGGCACACAGCCCGCTGCGACCACCCGCCAGCCGCTCCCGAACAGTGACAGGAACAGCGTGTCGCCCTGGAGCGTGACCATCGCCTGTTGTCCGTACACCGTGCTCTCCCGTACGGCGCCCCCGTCAGGGAGCTGCTCTTCCTTCAGTGCCGAGGCGCACTGCGTCTGCCCGGAGTGCTCTGTCTCGGCGAGTGTCTCCGGAGCCAGGAGCGTACAGGCGGCTTCGGTGTCCCCCTTGCGGACGGCCCTCTCGAACCTCTCGGCCACGGCAGCGGCCTCCGAGCCTCGCGCGCCCGCGGTGCCGCATCCGCCTGCCAGGGCCAGCGCGAGCATCGTCGGCACGAGCGTGCGAAACGTTCGTCCGCTCAAAACCGCCTCCGTCGCGGCGCGGTGTTGCATGGCACTGCTGCTTCCGTCGCGAGGGGCGGTACGGCGAAGCTCTGGCCTTCCGCGGGCTCGAGCATGGACACGTTCCCTTCAGGGCGCGGCGCGTGCAGCCATTTTCCTCGTGCCGGGGCACATTCACCCGCCCGTCCGGTCCCACAGCGCAGTCACGTCGCCCGTTCGGCCGCAGTCGGAGGGAGTCCGAATGTCCATGGGCTGTTTCGCCGCCGGCAGCGTCTTGGTGTCGGTCACAGTTGCCGACCGGGTTGCAGGCTCGGGTGGATGCGGCGTCGTTCCGGTCGGTCGCCCCAGGAACCAGGGCCAGCAGCGGACCCGCCATCGCGGCCGCTACCACGGTCAGTGGCGTACGGATCATGCCCCGGTCGGTGAGGATCCGGGCCGGCACCGGGAACGCGGTGATCTACATGGCGATGCCCATGAAGAGCATGAACGCCGTCTTGTCGCCGGCCACCCGGACAGCAGTGACGCGGCGGGCGCCGGCCGGCTACCGCGGGTCGGCCACCTCCGGGGCGCCGTGGTCGGCTCTGTTCGTGAGGCCCATCCGCTCCCGGTCGTATGCCGGGTCCAGGGTGCCGAAGATCCGGTCCCATGCGGTGGTGTAGAAACCCAGGTTGACGGCGGGGTCGGCGTGGTGGGCGCCGTGGAAGCTCGACAGGGGGAACCAACGGAAGACCTCGAGCCGCCGTAGCCGTGGCGGCCACGGTTCCACACCCAGATGCCCGAGCGTCCCCATGACGAGGTTGATCACCGCATAGCCGACCAGGGCCCAGGCATGAAGCGGATACAGACACAGCACCACCAGCCATGTGCTGCCGAAGCCGACGACCTCCAAAGGGTGCAGGACGAACAGTGTCGAGGGACGCGGATCGACCCAGCGGTGGTGCAGCTGGTGAACGAGCGGGTACAGCCGAGGATGATGCGCGGCTGCGTGCCCCAGGTACATGGCCATATCCATGATCAGGGTGAATCCGACCAGATCGAGGACCGCCCACAGGTCCACGCCGGGCCGCAGCACCAGCCAGCCCTGCTGCCACAGCGACCAACCGGCCACTGTGACAGCGGCGTTGAGCAGGACGGCTGTCGCGATAAGCGCGCCTTCCAACGGCGACAGCCGCCTGGCCTCGGCACTCGGTCCCCCTTCACCGGCCGCCCACCGTCGCAGCAGAACGCCGAGCGCCACGGCGAGCACAAGTACCAAGCCGTTCTGAGCCAGCGCCATCCCGGCGGCCTCCTGCCAGGTCAGCCGCTGCGCCCACCCTGCTATCCCCTCCATCGGGCACCCCCCATTGCCGCACGAACCGGTCACGGCAGTGTCCCAGACGTCGTGAATGGGCCAGGTCCAGCCTGACTTCGCCGCCTGCACGGGTGAGCTGCGCCGGTCTCCGGCATGGGCCGGAGCCACCACGCACTGGAACGGCCTGTACATGCGGGACCGGCGCCGCCCCGACCCTGCGTTCCCGCCTCCCGCGCGACGTCGAGGGACGGTCGACGCGTACGTGGAGGAAGCGGGGACCGGACGGCCCGGTCTCCCGTCTGTCAAGGCCGCCTCAGGAAACGACGGCCAGCTTGCCGCGGACCTTCGTGCCTGCCCGGTGGTACTGCTTGTAGTAGGCGGCGAGTGACTTGATGTCGGTGGGGTTGAGCTTGATGCAGCCTTGGGAGAGGTAGTCGTTGGGGCTGCGGTTGGTCCATTGCTGGGACTCGACGCTGCCCTGGCCGCCACTGCGCGTCATCTCACTGTGGATGAACAGCTCGGTGCGTGTGGCGGTGCCGGCCGCGCAGGTCTTGTCGCTCAGCTTGAAGACGACGCCCTTGATTGCACTCCCGTTGTACTCCGGGTACAGAGTGACGTCGTAGTAGCCGTTGGGCAGCCAACCCTTGTTTTTCGTGCACTCGTTCTTGACACCGAGTCCTGATCCAGCGCGCCAGGAGATGTCAGTGTCGTCGAGTACGCGTACGGTTCCGCGGCGTGGGCGGTCGCGGAGCCGAGGCCGGTGAGCACCAGTGTTCCAAGGGCCATGGATGTCGCGGCAAACCGGGTGGCAGAGCGGTGCATGTGGTTCCGGTGCATGGTGTGGCTCCCCCGATGTTCCGTAGCGAAGGCCACCTTCAGGTGGTCGCAGGACTGATGTTGCGGACTTGGTCTCCAACACGCGTCAAGTGGCCCTGCGGTTGCGGGGTTTGAGCGACACCAGACCCTGCGAGGCTGGGCGGACGGCCGAATGCCGAGGGGGGAGCGCACACTGGCCATCGACCGGAGCAGGGGTGTCGGGACGGGCGCGGGCGGAACCTCGCCCCGGCACTCCGCGGCCTCGTCCGCATGGCTACGTCCAGCGCATCCCGATCCTGGACGGAGGGCCGGCTGAGCAGCGCGCCCTGCCCTTCGAGACGGCGTGCGTTGCGCGCATCCGTTGATCAGACGCTTATCGGCACCCTGTGTGATCTTCTGAGACTCACGATCCAGGGGGAAGAACGCGTGCTGAACGAGATGGTGTTCCGGAGTGAGGATGTGCCGCCGGCGGACCGGTTGGCCTACTGGGCGGAGCGTGTGGGGCAAACTCATGCTCCTGTGCGCATGAGCAGCGATCACGCCCACGACTTCCGGGCTACCCAACGTGTGCTGGACCTCGGTGCCGTGTCTGTGTGGCCGGCCACGTTCCAGCAGCTGGTCATCCGGCGCACGCCGAAACTGATCCGTCAGTCCGACCCGGAGCTGTACCACCTCTCACTTGTCGTGGGCGGGACGGGGATAGGCAACTGGGACGGCCACGAGACCGTCTACCGGCCGTCCGACCTGCATATCAACGATTCCTCGGTGCCGTGGGAGATCCGCACGGGCATGGACCCCGTGACGGCTGTCGGGCTCGAGATCCCCAAGTCGCTGTTACCGCTGCCGCGCGGTACGGCCGGCCGCACGGTCCCCAGGCGAGTACCGGCCCGGACAGGGATCGGCGTGCTGCTGGCGCAGTTCCTCACCCAACTGATCGCGGACACCACCCCCTACCAGCCCTCCGACGGGGCCCGGCTGGGAACGGTCCTGACCGATCTGGTCACGGCGCTCTTCGCTCACGTCTTCGAAGCCGAGCGCACCCTGCCGCCGGACACCCACAGGCGAACCCTCGTCCTGCGGATCAAAAGCTTCATCCAGGAGCACCTGCACGACCCGCAGCTCACCCCGGCTGCTGTCGCTACCGCGCACCACATCTCCACCAGCTATCTGCACCGCCTCTTCCAGGACGAAGAGGCCACGGTCGCCGCGTGGATCCGCCTGCGGCGCCTGGAGGCCGCCCGCCGCGACCTCACCGATCCGGCACTGCACTCCACGCCCATCCACGTCATCGCAACTCGCTGGGGCTTTCCCCGCGCAGCCGATTTCAGCCGCGCGTTCCGTGCTGCGTACCACCTCCCGCCGAGGGACTACAGGTGTCAGGCGCCCAATGGCCCGAAGTCGACTCTCAGCTAAGTGACTTGTGGACCGTGCGCTAACGACTCTGCGGCGCCATTCCAGGATCCTTTCCGGAGGCGTAGGGCCATGACCAGGCCCTGGACACCATGCCGTACGCCGTCCGCCGCCTGGGCAATCGTGGCCACCGACCGGCAGGTCGCGACGTTGCTGCCTGTCGCCGAGCCTTTCGGCTGCGCGCGGAGGTGCGGCCAGGCGGACCACAACGACAAGGGGAACATCCAATGCAGAAGACAACCAAGCGGCTCGCTTCCATGGCTGCAGGCGGCGTCCTGCTCACCGGCGCAGTACTTGGATTCGGGGCAGGGCCGGCAAGTGCCGCACCTTCGGTCACCTTCAGCGAGTCTCCCAACGGGAACGGCACGACGATCTATGCCTACATCAACGGCCAGTTCGCCGGTGACGGCAAGTGGCACCAAGACCCGTCCGGTGCCCAGACCGGTGACACGGTGTGCGCCGAGGACGGCACGGGCGACGGCTACTACATTCGCGCCGAACTCGCCGTCGGAGTCTCCGCCAACACCAAGGGCGACCCCGCCCCGGCAGTCCACTGCAGCACCCAGAACCTTCCCGAGGGTCACACCTACAACATGCGGGTCTGCGTGGTGAAGTCCGAGCCCATCTGCTCGCGGTGGTACTCCGTCACCGCCTGACCGCCCCCGACCACCTCACGGCCCCCGCACTCAGAAGGGTGCGGGGCCGTGGCACGTACGGGGCCAACCGGCCCACGGAACAGCGAGATAGGGTTACGCGCATGGAAAACGCACGTTCGAAAGGGCCGACGGGCTTCAGGTAGCCCGCCAGGAGATACCTGGCGGTTGCTGCGAACGGAGTCCCGTGTCACGCACCGCCCACCACCTTCCCCCTTCATACAGCCGGAGGGCACACGGCTGCTCTCCAGAGAGCCTCTGGCGTTCCGTGGTTCTCTACGACCTCAGGTACAGCGCCCGCAGCTTCACCGAGGCGACACGAGCGTCCACAAGGCCCCAACCTCGCATGATCCGTCACACGGTCGATGTCTACTCATTCGCTCGACGCAAGCGGGACCGCTCCATCGCTCAGTGGTCCGCAGTGGAGGAGCGCCGTGCGCGACAGCGGCTACGAACCCAAGTGGGGACTCTCCTGAGGCTGGTGAACTCCACCACCGACGAACTCGCACTCGATGACGCGGACACGGTGGACGTACCGCCGGCGCGTCATCGGCGTAACTCGCTCTGGCACGCGTAGCCGGCACCGGAGAACCACCCCACCCGGAACCCACGCCGGCCGATGCGTCCTGCATCGGTCGGCCTTGGAGGCTGCCTGCCCCATCGGCCAAGCCCACCCGCACGCCAGGGCCTCACACCCGATGAGGAGCGGCATTCAGGCCGACGGATCGATCGGGTACCGGTCGCAGCGCGGTACGGCGACGCGGCCGACGCCGATGATTCGGCAGGGTCCGCCGGACGGTCCCTGAGGGTGACCGGTGGGAGGGCCGCCTCGCCCGTGCGGCGGATGCGGTCGCGACCCTCGAACGACGCCTGGGCGCAGCGGTGTTGGCGACGATCGACGCGAACGTCATCACATGCCCAGATCGGAGCCTGACCGTGCTGAAGAAGACCCTGCGGGCCGCCGCCGTCCTCGCCCTCGTCGCCGCTGTTGCCGCCCCCGCGGCCGCCGCCCCTGCGCCCGAAGCCGCGCCCGACGCCCCACCGACCAGCTTCGCCTCCTCCCTCGAGGGGGAGGCGCGACTGGGCTACGACATCGCCGAGGAGGAGGTGCGGGTAACCGTCGACGCCCACTCCACCTACACCGTGGGCAGCATGCCCACCCGTTCCTGGGGCACCTTCCGTATCTCCCACGTCATCGACGGCCGTGACTACTGGGGCGACTTCGAGGTCGACTGCCTCACCACCGGCGGCCCCACCGCCACTGTGACCGGCCGACTCGTCCGCACCAGCGCCGGCCACCCGTGGCAGACGCACCTGGACCCTCACACCCGCATGGGCGTGAGCTTCTACGTCCCCAGGAACGGCAACGCACGCGCCGGGCTGTCCGGAGCGACGGCCAAGGGCGCGCCCCTGCTGACCAAGTGCATGGCGCCCGCCGCCGACATGGCGGTCGTCGACGGTGGTTACACCCTGCGGGACAGGGCCACGAAGAATCCGGGGTACTAGGCAGTTCCGATGGATCGTGTGACCCACCTGGTGATGGATCGTTCCGGTCGATGTGGGGCGGGGCATCGTCCCGGTACCGGCGCTCCTGAGCGCATTGTCGACGCACGCCGGGACCGGCTCCAGGCCGGTGGGCCCTTTCACGACGTACCGACTTCGCATGCAGCACGTTGCCGACGAGGCCGCAGCCGCTGCCCCCGCTTGTGCGGGCGGCGGCGTGCGGGCCGGGGCCGCACTTCTGCCGAGGGCCCGAATGGACAGCCGCCGCTTCGCGCGACGGCGTCCACTGACACGCTTCACCGCCGCACGGTGACCTCGGGACCGGCCTCGTGGAGGGAAATCCTCCGCCTGAGCGGCGCCATAACAAGAGAATCACATCGGTTCGCCCCCTCTGCTCGTTTCGGTGGACGTCACATAGAGTCACGCCAGCCGCCGTGCCAGAGGACCGATCTTCGGCCCTGACAACGCGGTCGGCGTCTTGAAAGGGAAAGGACCGAACGTGCGCAACCGTTCTCTCATAGCTGTGACCGCCGCGCTCGCCGCCGGAGCGCTTTCGCTCACGGCGTGCGGCTCCCGTGACGCAGGCAAGGCCGACGATGCCTCCGGCGACGGCTCCACCGTCGTCACCATCGGTTTCGACGCGCCGTTGACCGGGGAGCTCTCCGCTCTCGGCCTCGGCATGAAGAACTCGGTCGACCTTGCCGTCAAGCAGGCCAACAAGAACAAGGAGGTGCCCGGCGTCACCTTCAAGATCGAGGCTCTCGACGACCAGGCACAGCCCTCCTCCGGCCAGCAGAACGCCACCAAGCTCGTCGCCGACAAGAGCGTCATCGGAGTCGTCGGCCCCCTGAACTCCTCCGTGGCCCAGTCGATGCAGAAGGTCTTCGACGCCGCCCAGGTGTCCGAGGTCTCGGTCAACACCAACCCCGCCCTCACCCAGGGCGACAAGTGGGACACAGGCGAAAAGGTTCGGCCGTTCAAGACGTACTTCCGGACCGCGACCACGGACGCCATCCAGGGTCCGTTCGCCGCGGAGTACCTGTACAGCACGGCCAAGAAGAGGAAGGTCTTCGTCGTCGACGACAAGAAGACCTACGGCGCAGGCCTGGCCGCGACGTTCTCCGCCCACTTCAAGAAGCTCGGCGGCACGGTCGTCGGCACCGATCACGTCAACCCGGATGCCAAGGACTTCGCCTCCGTGGCCACCAAGATCAAGAACTCGGGGGCGGACGTCGTCTACTACGGCGGTGAGTACCCGGCGGCCGGCCCGCTCAGCGCGCAGGTCAAGAAGTCGGGCGCCGCGATCCCGCTCATCGGTGGCGACGCGATCTACAGCGACGAGTACCTCAAGCTCACGGGTGCCCGCGGCGACGGCGACTTGGCCACGTCCGTAGGCGCGCCCGTCGAGAGCCTGCCCTCCGCCAAGCAGTTCATCGAGGACTACAAGGCGGCCGGGTACAAGGAGGCGTACGGAGCCTACGGCGGCTTCTCCTACGACTCGGCCTGGGCGATCATCCAGGCGGTGAAGGCCGTGGCCAAGGACGGCAAGCTGCCCTCCGACGCCCGCGCCAAGGTCGCCGAGGCCCTGCAGAAGGTCTCCTTCGACGGAGTCACGGGCAAGGTCTCCTTCGACGAATTCGGTGACGCCACCAACAAGCAGCTCACCGTCTACAAGGTCACGGGCGGTGCGTGGAAGGCGGAGACCACGGGCACGTTCGGAGGCTGACCGACCGTGCGGTCGCGCATCATCCCGCCGCTGGCCGGCTGCGACTCGCCCCTTCCGGGCCTGCGCAGGCGATGATCATCCACCGCAGCGGTGGTACGAGGCCGGGCTGCTCCCTTCTGTACGGAGGGACCAGCCCGGCCTCGTAGGTTCGTGCTGCGAGCGCCCGAGCGCCCGAGGGCGGGAAGGCCGGCAAGGCCGGTGCCGGGCATGATGCGGTCGACCGTGTCCGCCGGGGTGCTGTCGGAGCCGATGACGGTCTTGGGCATTCCGGTCGGTCAGGCCGCCTGTCAGTAGCGGTGGCCCGGCCACTGCGGATCCGTCCATCGGTCGTCGCCGGTCAGCCCGAGCAGTCGTATCCGGTGCAGTAGTTGCACGGATGCACCGCTCGCGCGCAGGCGTGGCGCGGCGTGACCAAGGAGCCAGCCGGTCAGCTCATCGCGCATCTCCTTCTCATTCTCCCAGGCGTGCCAGGGGAGGTCGTCGCCGAGCAGGTCGTACTCCCACTCCGCCACGGCCTCGGCGAGACGCCGGTCGCTGAGATGACCCGTCAGCTCCGCCCAGTCGGTGAGCCATGGGGTGACCGTGTGCGACGCCTCGGCACACAGGACGAAGACCTGATGAGCAGGCACGGCGGTGTCCGGGTCGGTGAGGGCCAGGGCCCACCAGGCGTGCAGGAACTCCCACACCGGGCTGGCGTGGTCGCCGGGCCACTCCTGCCAGCCACTCGCGCGGAAGGCGCGCGCCCAGTCCTCCGGACCGAACGTGTCGTCCGCCTCGCCACTGACCAGCGCCCTCGCAAACTGCGGCAGTATGCGGCGAAGCATGGCCCCCTGATCGGTCCAGTCGACAGCCTGCCAGGTCCTTCGCAGGAGGTCCGGGTCCAGCTCCACGTCGGGTGTCTTCAACAGGGCGAGCTCGTCGGCGCTGCCCCAGTGACACTCGCAGTTCGACTCGTCGGGCCGCGCGGTCATACCGCGGAAGGTGCAGGCGAGGCCGTCCAGCGCAGCGGCGAGACGGCGGCCAGTGGGATGATCGGCGAGCTGCATGGGCCCTGCCTTCAAGGACTCCGGTACGGCTCCCGCCGCCCGAAGATCCCGACCCTACACCGCGGCGCTCCTTCGCCGCCTCCACAAAGGGCGCTCAAGCACCGAACGACCACTGCACAGCGCGTACGGCCGGCCGGCAGTAGGTCGTGAGGATCGGGGCGAGGCGGTGTTCCGGCTCGTCGGCAGTCGTGCCGTGATCGTATCGACCGCACGCCGGAGAACTAGATGCTCCGGGGCGGGCGGCGGCGAGGAGGGCATGGGCGAGGGTGACGACTGCCTCGCGGTTCAGGCGAATTGCCGCCTGGACCTGATCGAGGTCGGTGCCGGCTTCGTGTGGCCTTCGGCGGCCGGGGCAAGGGCGAGGGCGCGGCTGATGCCCTTGGTGGCGCCGGTGATGCGGGTGCGGGTCACTTCTCCGCCTTCGGGGCCGTGGCGGGGGAGTAGAGGAAGGAGAACCGTTCCATCACGTTCTGGCGCTGGGTGTTGTGGAAGGCGGCGATCCGCCAGGTGCGGTCGGTGTCGCGGACCAGGGTGTATGTCTGGACCTTGGAGAGCTCGTCGATTCCGGGCTTGTCACCGGTGTAGTCGTCGCCGCGGCCCGTGAGGAGGACGACGTCCTTGCTGAGGAACCGCATGTCGAGGTACGTGGCGGCGAGCTTGCTGCCCTTGACGAAATCCTTGAAGAGCGCCCGGTGACCTTCGGTGATGTCGGCACGGCCCTCGTAGTGGCTGCCGACGTAGGTGGTGTAGGTGCCGTTCTCGGTGAACTGGCGGCCGTAGGCGTCCGCGTCACCGTCTCCCCAGGCGGCGGTGAGGGCGTCGAGGGTGGCGCAGACGGCCTCACCGTCGCGTCGGTCGGCGTCGGCCGGGATGACGTCGGTGCAGGCTTCGACGCCGGTGCGCTGTACCTCGGAGGTGGCGTCGAGGTAGATGTACGCGCCGCCGGCGCCGAGGGCGAGGACAGCGGTGGTGGCGAGGGCGACGCGCTTGACGACCTTGGTGTTCATGGTGATGCCTCTCGATGGGTGAGGCGAGCGAAGGTGACGTGACGTGCACGGTCCGCTCGGCGGTTTCGGGCAGGTGGCGGCCGCTGCGGAATTGACTACACTGGTGCAGCAACTGCGTGCATGCATTATCTGCACACGCGCAGATATTAGGCAAGGGGAATGATGTGGCGACGGCGGAGCAGGACGACCAGCGGGCGGTCTTTCGGGACTACATCGATGCCGTGGGACTGCACGGCATGGCGGGCGCGGAGGCGGCGGGCCTTCAGGCGTCCGAGTGGTACGCGCTCAGTCGCATCACCCTGGCCGGCGGGCTCACCTCGGGCGAACTCGCGGCCGGGACGGGGCTCACGACGGGCGCAACGACGCGGCTGATCGACCGGCTGGAGCGTGCGGGGTACGTTCGCCGCGCCGCCGACCCCGCCGACCGGCGCAAGGTCGTGGTGGAGGCCGTGCCCGACGCACTGGCGGGCGTCGAGGCGGTCGTGGGTCCCGCCCGGCGGCGCATCGCCGAGGTGCTCGCGGGCTACACGCCGGAGCAACGGGACCTGCTCTTCGACTACTTCGCGCGGGCGGCTCCCGCCTTCCGCGAGGCGACGGAGGAGATTCGCGCGGCTACGCACGAACGCAAAGGACGCTCCTGAACTTGACTGGGTGTCGGGGGTCGTAGTGCCTGATCAGTTACAGGCACTCAGGATTCCGCGCCGCAGGGACAGTTCGTGCGACCTGCGGTTCTTCCCGCGGTCTCGGACTCCGGGGTCTCGGACTCCGCGGTCCCGGACTCCGCGGTCCCGGACCCCGGGGCCGCGGTGCAGCACGGCCGGGCAGGGGTTGCCCCCGAAGGCGGCTGGACCTGGACAGTGGGCTCGACGGTTGCTTTCAGCGGGGGACCGGGGGCTGTGCCGCGTCCCGGCCGATACGGCCACGAGCGCCCGGAGCTGCTGCGCACAGCGGCGAGAGGGTCCGGGCCATGCGTGGACGAGTCAGGCGCGCACGAAGGGCGTGCAGACGGCGTGATGGCCCAGATGGACCTTGCGGCTGGTGTTGACAAAGGTGGCGTGGCCGCACAGCAGTCGGGAGCCGGCCGCCTCGCGGGCGTAGATCGGGGTCAGGCGGATCCGCGCTCGGGGCATGACGCACAGCGCTCTGCTCTCGGGGTGGAGGAACTCGACATCGAAACGGTCGCTGTCCACGAGATCGCTGACGAGAAAGCGGGCGGCCGTCGCCTCGGGACGGCCCGGGACGTGGCCGGCCGCGGCCGCGTCGAGCGCACGACGCCAACTGCGCGCCGAATGGTCGCCGAAGAACACGCCGCGGCTGCCCCAGGTGAACTCCGAGGCGCTCGCGTCGATGACCTTCAGCACCTTGTCCCTGCCGTGGGCTTCGAGCTCCTCCAGCAGCCCCTCGTCGGGCCGTGCCGGCAGCACTCGCGACTGCGGCACGCCCGTGCGCAGTACGGCCAGGACCTCCTCGCCGAGCCGGTCGGCGATCCGGGCTTCCACCACGGGATCCCATACGAGCGAGAGCAGCGCCTTGGTGCCGTAGCCGTGGAACAACGGGTTGATCAGCCGCTCCGCGGCCGCGACGATCCGCCGGCGAAGCGGGGTCTCGTACTGGCGCAGTTCCTTGACATAGGCGAACCGCCAGCCCGTACGTCCGTCGTCACGGAACGCGGAAAAGTACTCCACGTCCACGGGGTGGCCGAATTCCTCGCGCATACGGCGGGCCACCAGCTCGTTCTCGGGGCGATAGGTCGGGTACTGGTCGTCCATCCAGATCCGGTCGATGCCACGCACGTGGAAGGCATGGAACAGCGGCCCGGCCGGAACGCCGTAGGCCTGCTCCAGAGCGTGCATCTTCCCGACGTTGCCGAAGGCCTCCTCCATCTCCGTCACACGCGGGATCCCCTGGCTGACCACGACGTCGAGCCGGAACAACTCGATGCGGCGATCGAGGTCGTGGCCGCGCAGGTCCTCGGGAACACCGATGTCCAGTACGGCCCGGACACGTGGGTCGCCTTCCGCGTACAGCTCCTGGACGGCGTCGCAGAGCGCGAAGATCCCGGCTCCGAGCCGCTCCAGCCGCCGGGTCAGCACGGGACCGAGCGGGAAGGGCCGGGAAGCCACGAGCCAGGGCGCCCGGGACGGATCCGACCCGCCGTAGCGCACCTTCAGCGCCACGAGCGCCTCCTCGGCGCCGATCGCCGCGCCGAGCCGGTCAGGATCCTGCCCCGTCGGCACGTAGACGACATCCGCGAGATCGTGCCGACGCTCCTGCCGGGCGAAGGTTCCCACGAGGCAACCCTAGGACAGCGTCCCTTCCGGTGCCGGTGCGTCGTCGAGCGGCGGCCGGCGCGGTCGTGGACGGGATACGACGGTTCGCCCCGGCGGATTGCCGCACCCCCGGCGCGGCCGCCGGTCCGGCCTGTGGGGCACCGAGTTCACCGGGCCCGGGTACTGCTCCGCGGCGTGCAAGGCCGCTCACTTCGAAGGCGGCGCCACTGCCTGGAGGCCGTCGACGTCGGCCGGGCCTGCGCCGCGCCCGATACCACCGCTGGCCTCTCGTGCCGGATCCACCGCGACGCCGACGGGCGTGCCATCGGTGCCCCCGGCGACGAACAACTCACGCATGTCATGAAGCGCGCACGCGGCGCCGAGAACTGAGAGGCCCGCCGGCTGGCTTTGCGCGACACGGGCAGTCGGCCTGAGTCGCTGTCGTCACATCGTCGGCCGGGGCCGGTCCGTGCGGTCCGGTACCGCTGGGGAGGGCAGTGGTTGTTCGGCCCAAATGGTCTTGCCGTCGTGGACATAGCGGGCGCCCCACCGCTCTGCGATCTGGGCCACCAGGAACAGGCCGCGGCCGCCCTCGTCGGTGCTGCGAGCCTGTCGCAGGTGTGGTGACGTGCTGCTCGTGTCGGAGACCTCGCAGATGAGGTGGCGGTCACGGATGAGCCGGAGCCTCACCGGTCCGCCCCCGTACCGGTAGGCGTTGGTGATCAGCTCGCTGACGATCAGTTCGGTGCTGAAGGCCATGCCCTCCAGCCCCCACTCGGTGAGTTGGGAGACCGTCAGAGTACGGGCCCGGCCGGCCGCCGTCGCCTCTGCGGGCAGGGTCCAGGTGGCCACCGTGTCGGGGGCCATGCCGCGGGCGCGGGCGATGAGCAGCGCGACGTCGTCGTCCGGACAGGCGGGCAACAACGTGTCCTCGACCGCTTTGCACGTGTCCTCCAGCGAGCGGCTGGGATCGCCCAGTGCCAGGCGCAGAAGCTCCAGCCCTTCGCTCAGATCGCGGCGCTGCGCCTGGACGAGCCCATTGGTGTACAGGGTGAGAAGACTGCCCTCGGCCAGGTCCAGTTCGGCGGTCTCGAACGGCAGCCCGCCCAGGCCGAGCGGCGGGCCGGCGGGCAGGTCGGGGAAGCGGACCCGTCCGTCCGGCTCGACCACTGCCGGCGGCAGGTGGCCGGCGCGGGCGAGGGTGCAGCGCCGGGAGACCGGGTCGTAGACCGCGTAGAGGCACGTTGCGCCGATGACCTGCGGAGTGGTGCTGGGGGTCGGATCCTGCTCGCTCGCCAGGCGGTCCACGAGATCGTCCAGCTGGGAGAGGACCTCGTCCGGAGGCAGGTCCTGGCTGGCCAGGGTGTGCACGGCGGTGCGCAGACGGCCCATGGTGGCCGTGGCATGGAGGCCATGCCCGACGACATCGCCGACGACGAGGGCGATACGGAGCCCGGAGAGCGGGATGACGTCGAACCAGTCGCCGCCGACCCCCGCGGTGGGGTCGGCCGGGAGGTACCGATGGGCGATCTCGGCCGCCGGGTGCTCGGGCACCTCCTGCGGCAGCAGGCTGCGCTGCAGGGTGAGCGCCGCCTCGTGCTGCTGGGTGTAGCGGCGGGCGTTGTCGATGCACACGGCGGCGCGGGAGGCGAACTCCTCGGCCAGTGTCAGGTCGTCTTCCTCGAACGGCTCGGGCCGCTGCCACCGCCACAGGCTCATCAACCCCAGGACGAGCCCGCGCGCGACCAACGGCACCGCGATCAGTGAGTGGATGCCCAAGTCATGGAATGCCTTCACCCTGGCCGGTTCCTCCAGAGCCCACTCTGAGGGGACCTCCACCATCGGGTCGAGGACGGGGCGCAGCTCGGACAGCACCCTCGCCCGGACGGAGTACGGAGGAAGCTGCATCACGTGGCCTTCCGGATACACCACCTGCAACGCCTCGGGCGAGATGCTTCGGACAGCCGCCCGGACCACTGGCCCGGACGGGTCCTGCGCGGGCTCCTCGCCACGGGTCACAGGCTCGATCAGGTCCACGGAGACACAGTCCGCGAGGTCGGGGACCGCCACCTCGGCCAGCTCGCGCGCAGTCCTGGTCACGTCCAGCGTCGTCCCGATACGGGCGCTGGCCTCGTTCAGCAGCGCCAGTCTCCGGCGCGCCCGGAAGCGGTCGGTGACGTCCTCCACCGTCTGGGTGACCCCCAGGACCCGGCCGGAGACGTCCTGCATCCGGAACGCCGAGATGGATACGACGAGTTCCCGGTGGGGGTCCCGCTGCAGTCGGCATGGCAGCTCGGTGAAGATCAGAGGCTCACCGGTTTCGAGGACGCGACGAAGTTCGGCCTCGTTCGCTTCCGCGTCGGGGCCCATGAGGAAGTCGCCGATACGCAGCCCACGGTACTGCTCGGCCGGGATCCCGCCCCACCGGGCGATCGCGCGGTTCACCCGCAGGATGCCCAGGTCCGGAGCGTGGATGGAAAGACCGATCGGGGACCGTCGGAACAGTCCGTCCAGCATCGACCGGTCCGTCTCCCACTGGATCACTTCCTCCGCCGGCGCCCCTACCAGGAACCACTCGCGACCGGCGTCGGCCCTCACAACTGCCCGGGCCCGGCATCCCAGCTCCACCCGGCTGCCGTCGCGGTCGCGGACGGGCACGACCCCGAACCAGCCCCGATTGTTCACACAGGCCGCGACCACGTCCATGACGACGGCTGCGTCTCGGGGGTTGACCAGGGCGTCGAGCGCCGGTCGGCCCAGCACGTCCGCGGTCGAATAGCCGAGCAGTGACTCGGCCAGCGTGCTCCAGCCGACGACCCTGCCGTGGTCGTCCAGCACCGCCGAGGCCGCGCGATCCACGGAGAACGGGTCTTCCGGGCCCTCGCTGAACGTGGTCACCCGCGTGTCCATCGCCACCGCCCTCGTCGCGTCCGAGTGGAGGCCGCACAGCCGGGCCCGAGCGGTACGCGTCGGCCCGGCCGTGGTTCCAGTCCAGTATCGGCCGCGCAGGGGAACCCCGCGTCCGTGCTCACGCACCGCTGTCGTGCACGCCCGCTCCGCTACTGGTGGAGAGGGAGCTGCGCGCCGCGGTTGCCGGCACGGTTGGCCATGCGCTGTCGAACCGTCGGTTCTGCCGCCGCACGGGCGTGCGCGAGGCGCTGCGCCCGGCGCAGGACTTGCTGCGCCAGGTTCAGGACTCGCGGGAAGCGCTGGACCGAGCGCGGGGTCATCGCCGCATAGGTCGCCCGGGCGGCTCGGACCACACCTCCGGGCCGCCGCCGCGCCACTCGATCAGCTCCGGGTCGTCGATCGCGGTGTCGGCTTCGGGCAGCTTCGCACCGCGCAGGAACTCCAGCAGATCGAGCAAGTGATACGCCACGCCGACAGACTCGCCGCGGATCGCCACCCGCCTGCCGCCCTCCGGCGACAGCGGATACACGACCACGGGCGCCTCTCCAGCCATGTCACCAGCGTCCATCCGAACGCGTCCGGACGCATCCTGATCACGCAACGTGACAGTCCCGTAGGCATGCGCTGCGTGACCCGCGCCGGTCAGCACAGCTGCGCGAGGACGCCACGAACCCGCCCGGGCGGGTTCGTGGCGTCCTCGCACAGCTCGCGCAGGATCGCGGCGAGCTCGGGACCGTCGGCATCGCCGGTGAGGCGTCCTGGATCTGCTGGTCGGCCGGGGCGGCGATGCCGATCGTGGCGCCGACGTGTTCCGGGCGGGGCTGGAGTGCCTAGACTTCCCGTCTAAGATTGGATTTCTCGTCGATGCCACGGGGTGATCCACGGCATTGGCGTACATACCGATCCCCGATCCGTCCGCTTCCGGGTCGCCCGGACCGGTTCCGCGGCACGAAGCGGTCGGATCAGCTGGGAGGGAGAGCCGTGAACGACGCGCCGGGCCGGGAGCCCGAGCCGAGACCTGCCGTCCCCGCAGGCGCCGAGGATGCGGACGAGCACCTCGTCCGCGAAGCGGAAAAGATCGCAGTGGCCCTCGGCAGGACGCTGCCCGGCCTGTGTGAGGTCGTCCTGCATGACCTGCGCAATCCGGACCACGCCATCCGGGTCATCGAGAACAATCTGTCGGGACGTCAGGTGGGCGACTCGGCCACCGAGTTGGGCCTGGCCAGGATCAGCGACCCCGAGTACCCCAGCGTCATCCAGAACTACGCAAACCACTTCCCGGACGGCCGGCCGGTCAAGAGCACCTCGATCGGAATCTAGAACGCCTCGGGCGACTACATCGCCGCCCTCTGCCTCAACCTCGACGTATCGGTGCTCTCCCCGCTGACCCTGACCCTGGCGAACCTGGTTGCGACGGAGACCGAGCACCGCGGGGAGCCCCTGGAGACGTTGCGTGACCGCAACGCCCGGGAGCTGCGCCAGATTGTGGAGAGCCACGCAGCCGAGCGGGCGGTCAGCCCCCGCGCGCTGCCGCGGGAGGCCAAGCGAGAGCTTGTCCGCCAACTGCGCGAGGACGGCTACTTCGAGTCCCGCGACGCCGCACAGGTGATCGCGGACCTGCTCGGCATTTCCCGCGCCACCGTCTACAACTACGCGAAGTGAGGAATCTGTGACCAGCACGATCGCCACCGGCGCGCCTACTGCCGGAGCCGGTGCGGGGATCATCCTGCAGAACGGCCGAGCAGGTGCTGCAGAACCTCGATGCCGGCCTGGCCACCGCTGGATCGAGTCGCGGCCGACCGGTGCCGGTCACGGTGTCGGGACCGACATCGACAACTGGCCGGAGTTCGACCGGCTTTACAGCGCGTGGGCGGGTGGGCATCGCCCGTCGTGTGCCGTAGCCGGCGCCGGCGCCCTGCACCACGGATCCGCTGCGGAGGTGCACGCCATTGCTGCCGTCGACTGAGTCCCCTACCGAGGAGGTCACCGGACGGGGCCTGCTCCACCTGCGCGAGGAACAGACCGCCGCCGTCGGCGACGGTCTCGCCCTCAAGGCGGCCAGGGCCGCATTCCTCGACTCGGACGCATGGGAGTGTCACTGTGACCGCTTCTGCACATCTCGCCACGCTGGCCGACCCGGACACGCCGTTCGCCGTGCTCGACGTGTCCCGCTCGCGCCGCAACGTCCAGCGCCTGTCCGGCCGCCTGAACGAGCTGGGGGTGGCTCTGCGGCCGCATGTGAAGACGGCGAAGAGCCTGCAGGTCGCCGCCCTGATGCACGGCGGTCGACCGGGACCGGTCACGGTCTCGACGCTGGCCGAAGCGGACACCCCGGTGGTGACCGGGGCGGAGGCGACTGGGGACAGGGGCGACTCCCTTCAGCATGAGGCCAATACTGAGACGAGACGTACCGTTTCGCATTTGTGAGGCCAGCACCTCCCGTCCAGCGTCGCAAGACGCTACGTCTCGCAAGGCTCATGGCCCGCAT
This sequence comes from Streptomyces sp. NPDC043870, assembly GCF_056435785.1. Classification (NCBI taxonomy): domain Bacteria; kingdom Bacillati; phylum Actinomycetota; class Actinomycetes; order Kitasatosporales; family Streptomycetaceae; genus Streptomyces; species Streptomyces sp. NPDC043870. The sequence continues at coordinate 47,990 of NZ_JBWKDT010000022.1, read as the reverse complement.
CGCCATCGCGTTCCGGTCGTTGTGATGAGCATGGGCCAGGAAACGAAGCCACGCCGACGTCCCCTCGGCCACGGCGCACCTCACCTGCGCAAGCCCCACAGCGACAGCCGAGAAGCACGTGAGGGGCAGCCGCGGCCGCCGTCCCTGCGGGAGCGAGCGGCACGCCTGCAGCGGGGCTGGTGAGAGGTCTCGCCTCGCCGGGCACAGGAAGTACTGGCCATGGGCCGTATCGCGGGACGGCTCGCCCAGGTCGAACCACGTCGAACGCCTCCCGCCTGCGAGCGGGATCGATGCTGTGACCTGTGGCTACCGTCTCATCGCTATTCCACACACGTCACGAGGCTCAACGACGGCCGTCCTTCCCTGAACCAGGTACCACGGGCAAGATCACGACATGCCATGTGCCCGGAGCACTAGGGTGGTGATCGTGACGACAGAACGATGGGCGCTGGGCGGCGACTTGAGCGTCGCGAGGATCGGCTACGGCGCGATGAAGCTGACTGGTTGGCCGAGGGGCGACCAGCCCCGCCGGGACACGGCACTGGCCATCCTGCGCCGGGCCGTGGAACTCGGGGTGAACCACATCGACACTTCGCACTACTACGCGCGTGACGGAGTGGCGGCCAACGAGCTGATCCGGGAGGCCCTTCACCCCTACCCGGACGACCTGGTGATCGTGACCAAAGTGGGCGCGCTGGTCGAAGGTTCTGATCTCGCCCTGCCTGCGAAGGAGAAGACCGGCCTCACCCCCGACAACCTGCGTCGAGGCATCGAAGCAAACTTGCTCTCGCTCGGCCTGGACCGCCTGGACGTGGTGAACCTGCGGATGGGTGATCTCGACCGCACGGAGACACCCTTGAGCGCGCCCCTGGAAACGCTGCTCGCGCTGCGCGAAGAGGGCCTGATCCGCCATCTGGGTATCTCCAACGTCACCGCCGCCGAGTTCGCCGAGGCCCGCAAGATCGCACCGATCGCCTGTGTCCAGAACCTTTACAACGTGGCCCGACGCGATGATGACCCACTCGTCGACGCCTGCGCGCAAGCCGGCATCGCCTACGTCCCCTTCTTCCCGGTCGGCGGTTTCCAGCCGATCACAGCCGAGCGGCTGGAAGCCGTCGCCACCCGACACCGTGTGACCGTGCCGCAGGTGTCCCTGGCCTGGCTGCTGGCCCGGTCGCCCAACATCCTGCTCATCCCTGGCACCGGCTCGCTGGATCATCTGGAAGAGAACATCGCGGCCGGCGCGCTGAAGTTGAGCACGGAAGACATCGCCGAACTCGGGTAGGAGCGAAGCAGGCTTGAACAACCCCCGCAGCTGTCACGGCCGTTCTGCCCAGGTCGCTTCCGGCGGAGATCACGACCTACGGGTGGAGTGCCGGCGCTCCAAGTTCTCAGCCCGAGCGCATCTGCTGCCCGCGCGACGGGCAGACAGCACCTTGTCACCTTCTCGAGGGAGGAAGCGCTCATGCGCCAGCACAGCCGAGTGGGCGCGGCAGCAGGACTGTTGGTCGTCTTCGGAGTCCTGAGCGGATGCGGGAGCGACACCAAGGGGGTCGACAAGCGCAGCTACCTGTCCGGCTACGAGGATGCCTTCGGTGGCGCGTACATCCCTACAGATCGGCGCAGCCGCGAGGACATCGAGGCCGACTGCGACGACCTCTTCAGGGGCCTGGTGGGCAAGTACGAGGGCAAGGAGATCGTCCGGGCGGACTGGGTTCACGGCTGTGCCGACTACGCCCAGAACAAAGACTCCTTGTTCACGGACGGATAACCCCATGCGGAGTGCCCGCCGCCCCTCACCCCCTTACCGTGGCGAAGAGACTTGCGCCTGGAGGAGCCCATGACCGCCCAGCCTGAGCACACGACCAGCCCCGCGCCCCCGCCCGCCCCGACCGCGGCCGCGCAGCTGCTCGCTCGGATCCGCGCCGACCGCCGCGCCCAGCAGTGGGTGCCGGCCTTCGAAGGGGACTGGGCCAAGGCGCTGGAGGACTCCCGTCACAGCTACAGCCTCACCCCGCTCCACGAGGTCGTCCGCATCTGGCAGGCCCGCCTTGCCGCCGCCCCGGCCGTCGACGCCTTCCTCGCCTCCGGCTGCGACGACTCCGACGGCATCGCCCTGGAAGACGCGCTCGGGGCGCGCCGGTGAGCGACGCCGCCTGGCAGGCCCGTCTGTCGCGCCACGCCCTGGCCGCGCTCGACGCGCTGCCCGAGCATGCCCGCGAGATGCTCCGCGATGTCCTGGACATCGCCTCGCGCGACCCGTGGAGCTTCCCGGCCTTCAACAACCGGGACCCCGAAGGCGAGGACGTGCGCGCCGCCTCGGTCGGACAGCTCACCAGCGTCTACTTCATCAACCGCCAGGCCGGACGCTTGTACGTCATCGACATCGTCTGGCTCGGCTGACCGGCCCCAACGACAGTGCTCGTCCCCGGCATCGGATGCGCCGCGACAGCGGGCACAGCATGGGTCGCGGACAGGTCCCCCACCTGCAACGGCTCGGCGTACCCTGGCACATCAGCGAAACGTGGACCCCCGCCGCACCCGGTGGCTCGCGCGGCGACGGTGCATATCGCCTCGCGGTCGGCCGGTGGCGGCAGCGTGCTGGTGGCCTGGACGACAGTGGAGTCGATCTGCATCAGCCAGTCGATGTCACCGACCGCGACCGCCCGGGTCTGGATCCGTCGATCATGGGGCTTTGCTCGCTGGAAGATGTGCTGCGCCCGGGCATCGATGTGCAACTGGAAGGGTTGCGCTCACCGCGGAGGCGTTGGCGGTGTCGGCCGTGGCATGCGGGCAATCACGTGGAGATGGCTTCGAGCAGGTCGCCGACCTTGGGGTCGGGCAGGGCGCGGGCGACGTCGGCCTGGGCGACGATGCCGACCAGCGTGTGGCCGTCGATCACCGGCGTCGTCGTCGGCGCCGATGGTCACCGCTTCGCCCTGGGCGCCGACGCAGGTGGCGTCCGGGGTCATGATGTCGCGTGCGGTGGTCATGGCGGAGTTCTCCTCCTCGGTCCGGGCGGGCGCCTTGGTGATGGACTGTGCGCCCGAGGTGGTGGTTGGTGGGGCGGCGAGCACGCCGCCGCGGCGCAGTACGGCGTAGCCGACCCCTATGCCGATGGCGACGGGCCACTCGAGGACGTCTGCGGCTCCGAGGATGCCGAGGCCGAGTTAGAGCGGGAGGCCCTTCTTGGCGGGCAGAACCTGCCGCGCGACGGCGACGGGGAGCATGACTGCGTTCAGCGCTCCGTTCGCCACCTTTTCGGCTGAGGGCATGGTCATGGTGGCAGTACGCCGTTGGGTTGCCTACGGCTGTGGGGTGGCCTGGGAGGGGGCTCAGCCAGGCGCTCACCGGGGGCGGCCGTTCCGGTGCCGGATGGGAAGTGCGGTCGGGGCGCGGAGGTCATGGTCATCACCCGCCCGTTCGATACGAATTTCGGCCTGTATCGGTATGTCTATCCCGTATTGCCCCTTTCATGGGTTTCGATCGGCCTGCCTTTGAAGGCCATTCGCGCACCGCCCTGACGCGAGGAGGCACGGTTCATGTCACGGGAGCCAGCCTCGCAATTGGGGATGCCGCCCCTTCTGCGGTCGGTCGTCGCGGGGCTGCTTCTCACGTGGCAGCGGGTGCGCGGGCAGCCCGGGGGGGCGGAGGTGAAGCTTCTCGAGGAACCTCGTCGTGAGGGGTGGTGGCCGTTTCAACAACGGGGGCAAGGCCCGGCTGAAGGTCGCCCGTGCTCGCGCTCGGGTGGTCGACGCACGACGGGGTTCCACCACCAGCTCTCAACGAAGATCATCCGCGAAGACCGACCTGTTGCCGTTGAGGACCTGGCGGTGAAGGGACTCACCCGCGCGCGCCTGGCCAAGTCCGTCCGCGACGCGGATGGTCGCAGTTCGTGACCATGCTGGAATTCAGGGTCTGGCGTGATGCCGAATGGCGGAGCTGGCGCCACACCGCGCGTGGCGCGGCACGGGGCGGGCGGGGGCTTCGGCATGATCGAGCCTCTCTCCGACACCGAGGATGCACATGGGGCTCGCGGCAGTTTTCGACGTGGACGGGACACTCGTGGATACGAATCACCTTCACGTGATGACGTGGTGGGAGTCCTTCAGGCAGGCCGGTCACCGCATCGCGAGCACGGACATCCACAAGGCGATCGGTCTCGCATCGGAAGACCTCATTGCACATCTGCTCGGCGAGGGACGTGATCGTGGCCAGGACGCGCAACTCAGCGCCGCGCACTCGACGTTGTACGCGACCTACTTCGAGCGGCTCGTTGCCGTGGACGGGGCGGGTGACCTGCTGCGCGCGCTGGCCGGGCGCGGCTGGCGGATCCTGCTCGCCACATCGGCCGACGGCGAGGAACTCAGTGCCTTGCGGCGTGCGATCGGAGCTGACGAGGTCATTGCGGGGACGACCAGCGCCGACGACGTGGCGTCCGGCAAGCCGGCGCCGGAGCCGGTCCAGCGGGCGCTGGAGCTCGGCGGCTGTCCGCCGTCCGACGCGGTCTTCGTCGGGGACACGGTCTGGGACATGAAAGCCGGTAAACGGGCTGGGGTCAGGTGCGTCGGCGTGCTCTCGGGAGGAATTCCGCGTGCGGATCTCGAGCAGGCGGGGGCCTCTGCCGTGTACGAGGACACTGCCGACCTGTTGGCGCACCTGGACGACAGCCCACTCGCGACCATCTCTTGACCTTCGCTGGGGACCCCCTGGCTTCAGCCAGGGGGAATTGAGCCTTTGCCTGGAGGTGCGCAGTGCTGGAGCTCTGCGCCTGCAGGACGGTGTTCACGGCGGAAATGTGCGGCCGCAGCGCTGGGAGAACGGTGCAGCCTGGTGAGCGGCGCCGCAGGCTGCGCGGCCGCCGTCGGGTTTTGGGGCCGCCGGTCCGCCCGTCCATAGGTGTACCCCGCTGCGCCTCTGGCTGCTGGCCCGCCGCGGCGCGCCAGCACCGCACCACCAGCTCCCCGAACAGCTCGTAGACACTCATCCGGAAACGTCACACGCCACTGACGGACACCACCGCGAGGATCATGGGGATCACCGCCTGCCGACCACCACTGTCCGTCCGGTCACGACTTCCGCTCTTTCCCGCGCTCGCGCACGGCGAGACAGTCGTGATCGCAGACTCAGACCGGAGCCAGTAAAGCCGCCCCCCAGCAAGGCCGCAAAGTGCTCGCACACACCATCGGAAGCAATCCATGCATCATTCCGCGAACGATCAAGGGATCAGAAACAGCCATTCGTCCTCAGGACCGCAAGTCGGCCTCCCATCGGGGCGGCGAGCATTCTCACCAGGGATCGCAGGGGCCCACGAAGGACCAGCTCGGCGAGGAGGCGAAGAAGAACATCGAGGGGCGCTCCTCGATGAACAAGGACGAGCTGCGCCGGGCGCGCGGTCGCTGACGGGCAGCGCCGCACGACCGTGTGGCAGCAGCGTGCTCTGTTGCGCCTCCCTGGCCGTGCTTCAGTGAGATTTCCTTGCGCGCCCGACGGGGTTGACGTTGCCCCAGTACCGCTCGTTCTGCGGGTGCTGCTCGGGGTCGCCGTACACCTCGGAGGTGGAGGCGAGCAGGAAGCGGGCTGCCGCGTCGCGATGGGCGGCTGCCCGAGGACCGCTTGGTGCATGAACTGGGCTTTGCTTCTCACGGGGCGGCAGGTGCGCGGGATGCCTGGGGGCTGGCAGAGAGTCTTCTTCAGGGGCGTCGCCGCGATGTGGGTCGACGTCCGGGCCCCTGTTGCATCACGGTGTCCGGTGTGCGCGGGCCGGGGGTGTGGCCGTTGCCCGTCGAGTGAAGCGGGCGCTGGAACAGCACCCGGGAGTGCCGTGGGCCCGGGTGAATGCGCCCAGGGAACGGTTGGTCGTGGCCGTTGATTCGCCGCTTCCGCCCCCGAGCCAGCCGGTCGCACTGGTGGAGCAGGCGCAGGGCGACCACGCCGCGGATGTGGAGGCGTTCGACGATGACCTCGACGGCGCTGGACGGACGGTCCGCCCCGGAGCCGTCGTCGGAGGTTCTGCGTGAGTTCGTCATGCTGCTCCCGTTGGTGACCCGCCAGAGCGGCAGCTGCAGCGCGTATGTCATCGTCGGCCAGCGTCACCGTGTTGTCATCCACTGGGTAGCCGTGTGTCTCCTCGAAGTTGTCCATGTAGGTGAGTTGCAGGAACGTCTGATGCTCAGCGGTGCCAACGCCTGCTTCCACGTGCACCGCCTCACGACGCGAGGGCGTGCACCCGGCTGGTGTTCCTGGAGGATCGCATCTCTCAGGGAGTGCACTTGCTACCCGCCCCTGGTTCTCGAACGCACCGTTCGCCCCCAGACGCGCGCTTGAATGACTGTCTCTCGACGCCGGCCGGGGTGTGGGCGGCGCCCGGGTTGAAATCGGGTGATCCGGCCGGCGAAGGTAAACGAAGAGGATGGCCATGGAGGCCTTGGCGTCGACGGCGGTCGGGGAGCCGCGCCGCTCAAGGCCGTGGAGAGAGCCGTACTCGGCTGCTCCGCCGGTGATCCGCCCTCACTTCCTCACACACAGAAGGAAAGAGTGCCCGGCTGGGTCGGCCATGAGGCGTGCTTCGCGAAGCGTTCCAGGGTGCTTCACATCCATCGGGGTGGCCCCGAGATCGACAGCCTCACGCTCGGCTGCGTCCAGGTCACCCGGGTCAAGTGAAATCACCAGGTGTGCCTGCTGCGAGTTCTCCGGGCGCGGCCAGCTCGGCGGCGTGGAGGCGCGATCACGGTGAAATGCCATCATAGAACTGCCCTGACTGGTCACCTCGATGAGATCTGGGTCGTCGGTCGGCAGGACCTCGGCATTCAGCAGCGCCGCGTAGAACTCCGCGAGTGCCTCCGGCGCAGCGCAATCCAGCGCGAGAAGTGGTGTCCTCCGTAACGCCATTGCTCCTCCAGCGTCGAAACATCGTGGACTTGGCGGGTACCCGAGGCTGCAAAGGTCATGCTTCTGCGCATGGTTGGGCCCTGGGCGGGTGGCGCTGCATCATCTCCCATTGCGCCGGCCGCCAACTGCCGCAGCGAGCATCATGATCGGGGCCAGAGCGGCCGGGGACGCCTGGTCAGCGATACGAAGGTCCAGATGCTGCCGATCTGGAGATGGACCTCCTTGGGCTGGTTTCCGCCGGCCGAGGAGGAGGAGCTCGCCGGCCTGGCCGAGGCCGAGCGGGAGGCGTTCGCCGCCGAGCGGCGACGGGCCCGTCGGCTGCTGCGGCACTCGATGCGCCGCGACAGCGGGCACAGCATGCGCCGCGGACAGGTCCCCCATCTGCAACGGCTCGGCGTACCTCGGCACATCAGCGAAACCCACTGCCGCTACGTTCCCGGCTCGAAAGCCCTGGCCCGGTATCTCGACGACGCGGTGCCTTGGCAGGACGAGCCCACCGTGCTGATGCGCCGAACCAGCCGGACGGCCGCCCGGCCCGGTCGACGGCCGCAGATGACGTGACTGGCTCGGGCAGGCGTGCAGATGTAACGGCGGCGCCGTATTGAGACGCAGGGCTACCGATGAACGCACGGAGGTTGCCAGCGGGCGGAAGTTCGCCCATCCACCCTGCGCCGCCCGAAAATCCAGACGATGTGTGGGTCATCTGCCGTACCGTTCATCCGACCCACACCCGCGGAGGAGACGCGATCCATGAACGTGCTGCTGTCAGGGATAGTCGGCTCCACCGCCTACGGGCTCGCCAAGCCCGGGTCCGACATCGATCGCCTTGGCCTCTTCGCCGCGGACACCATCGCATTGCACGGCCTGCACGGCCCCGCCGAATCGCACGTCACCACGCACCCGGACCGCACCCTGCACGAAGCAGCGAAATGGTGCCGCCTCGCCCTCGGCGGCAATCCCACGGCCGCCGAACTGGTCTGGCTCCCCGACGACCTGTACGAAGTACGCACCCCGCTGGGCGACGAACTGATCGAGATCCGCAGCTCGCTCCTGTCCGCCAAGCGAGTCCGGGACGCCTACCTCGGCTACGCCACCCAGCAGTTCAAGCGGCTCTACGACCGCGGCGACGGATCTTCCTCCGCAGACACGCGCAAGCGGACCGCGAAGCATGCCCGTCACCTCATGCGCCTGTGCCATCAAGGCTTCGAGCTGTACGCCACCGGCCGGCTGAACGTCCGCGTCGAGAACCCCGAGGCTTTCCACGAGTTCGGCGAGGTGGTTGCTGCGGACGCAATGGCGGCGCTGCCTCTCCTGCAGCGATTCGAGGAGCGGTTCGACCGGACGAAGAGCGTCCTGCCGACCCAGCCGGACGAGGCGCCCGTCGAGGCATGGTTGCACCGGGTTCGCGCCGCGCACTACACGCCCTGACGGCAGGGCCGGCCCGGCGGGATGAAGGGCGCAGCGGCACGTAGACGCCCGTGTGCTCGGCAGGCAGCTGCGGCAGGTGATGATGCGCGGCGGTGGACCCATGACCACAGCCTCGCGCTGAAATCGTGAAGCGCATCCGTACGGGTCCCGAACAGCGGTCGGCAGCGATGGGCCGCTGTCGTCACACGTCGGCGGGACAGGGGTCCACTCACGCGGCAGCCACCACGCGCCCACCAGGGCGTCAGTCGGCAGCGCCCCACACGTCCAGGCCGCCTCCGCGCCACTCCACGAACGCGGGGTCGGCGAGGTCAATCCGGTCCGGGTCGAGCCCCGCCCGGCGTATGAACTCGACGACGTCCTTCGGGCCGAATGCGCGACCCATGATCAGGCCGTCGATGCGCACCCGCCGGGTGCCCTGGTCGTCCGGCGGGTAGACGATCACGAGCGGAGGGACCACGCTCCCAGCGTGCATCACGACCGATCCGTACGCATCAGGACGGCAGTCCTGGGCAGGCGAGCAGCCAAGAGCCCCTGTCTCCGCACGTCGGCGAGACGGGGGCTCTGTTTGCAAGCTGGGGCTGAAGGGGCCGAAGTGCATTCACCCGCCGGTCGGGGTGCAATGACACAGGGCCCCTGTTCAACGCGCCGTACGGGACGGGGGCGCACCGCTGCGTAGGCCGCCCCCCGCGATCGTCACCCGTCTGCCTCCGTCACGGGACAGCGGGTGAACGATCACGGGCGCGGCCACGTCGTACCGTGCGACGGAGTGAGGCGAGGCGAGATGGCCTCGTGGCGCCCCGGGGTGTCGGCACTTCACCGGTGTGGCCAGTCGTGCTGCCAAATGACGGGCACTCACGTCAGCCTCACGCAAGCCCACGGCCGCTTCACCGCCGGACGCACTGCACCGCCGCCCGCACGGGCGACGCGCGCCGACGGCAGCAATCCGCTGGAGCTGCCCCCGCTACGACATTCACCTGTGCACCAGGGCCGAATCGGCCGATCAGCGGTCGATGCCGCGATTCTGTGTGATCTCTCCGAGCAATGCGTTACCTATAAAGAGCGAATCGGGACAATGAGGGGGCGGATGGGCTGAAGGGGGATCGACGGGAGAGTGGTGCATGCCCCTGCGGAAGCGGAAGGCGCAGCTGAAGGCCCGGGCCGGGCAGGCGGCGATCCGTGGGTACGGTGCGGTGGACGGGCGGCTGCCCGTGACCGAGCTGGCCAGGCAGTTGTTGCGCAAGGCCTTTCCCGACCACTGGTCGTTTCTCCTCGGCGAGATCGCGCTTTACTCCTTTCTGGTGCTGCTGCTCACCGGCGTGTATCTCACTCTGTTCTTCGATCCGAGCATGATCGAGAGTGTTTACACCGGCCCCTATGTGCCCCTTCAGGGCAAGCTGATGACGCAGGCTTACACCACCACGCTCAACATCAGCTTCGCGGTGCGCGGAGGGCTGCTGGTTCGTCAGATCCACCACTGGGCGGCGTTGGTTTTCGTCGCCGGGATTGCTGTCCACATGCTGCGGATCTTCTTCACCGGCGCGTTCCGTAAGCCCCGGGAGGCAAACTGGATCGTGGGTGTGACATTGTTCGTGCTCGCGCTCCTCGAAGGGTTCGCAGGCTACTCGCTGCCCGACGACCTGTTGTCCGGCACGGGCCTGAGGACAGCGGCCACCATCGTGGGATCGATCCCGGTCGTCGGTACCTATCTCGAGCTGTTCGTCTTCGGAGGGCAGTTCCCCGGAAACGTCATCCTCCCCCGTCTCTACATCATTCATGTCCTGCTCGTCCCGGGCCTGATCGTGGCGCTGATCACCGTTCACCTCATCCTGGTGGTCTATCTGAAGCACACCCACTGGGCGGCCCAGGGGAAGACCAACCAGAACGCCGTCGGCTCGCCGATGTTCCCTCAGTTCACCGCGAAGACCACCGGCTTCTTCCTCATGGTGTTCGGCGTACTGACCTTGATGGGCGCGCTGGCCCAGGTCAACCCGGTATGGCAGTACGGCCCCTACCGCGCCGACCAGGTCTCCGGAAACGCACAGCCGGACTGGTACGTCGGGTTCCTGGAGGGCGCGCTCCGGCTGATGCCGCCGTGGGAGACCAATATCGCGGGCCACACCATCATGTGGAACGTGTTCATTCCGACGATCGTGCTGCCCGGCGTCGTCTTCACGGTGCTGTTCCTCTATCCCTTCTTCGAGAAGTGGGTGACGGGCGACCGCAGGGAACACCATCTGTGCGACCGGCCGCGCAACCGCCCGACCCGTACGGGGCTCGGCGTGGCGGCCATCGTCTTCTACGCCGTTCTCCTGGTCGCCGGCGGCAATGACGTCGTCGCGTTCTCCTTCCGGATTTCGATCGAGGCGACGACCTGGATCCTGAGGATCGCCCTGATCGTCGGCCCGCTCGTGGCCTTCGCGGTGACCAAGCGCCTCTGCCTCGCCCTTCAGATGCGCGACCGCCGTCGGCTGACGGAAGGTGAGGAGACCGGTCAGGTGACCCAGTCGGCATATGGCGCACTCTCCGAGAGTCACCGAGAGCTGGCGCCGACCGCCCGGTACCGCATCCTGATGCGTGACGTCCCGACGCCTCTGGAGCTCCCCGCCGAAGGAACGGTCTCACGTCGACGGCGGCTGAGAACCGTTCTGAGCGGCTGGTACTACAGGGACCTCGTGGAGCTGCCCGCCACGGACGAGCAGCGGTCCCAGATCGCGGAACGTGCGGCGCCGCCGGAGCGGTTCCGCGAGCCCCAGGACTGAGACCTTTCCTCAGCCTTCTGGAAACACGTACTGGAAGACCAATCCGAACACCCCCGCCAGCGTCACGCCAAGCCCGATCAGGAAGAGCCACAGACCGAACACCACCCCGAGGGCGGCCAAAGCCACGCCGGCGGCGGTCAGCAGCGGCCAGACGCTGTCCGGAGAGAAGAAGTCCAGCGGACCGGACCTCTCGACGATGTCCGCGTCCCTGCGGTCCTCAGGGCGCAGTCCTTTCCTCCGGTAGTTGGTGGCGAAGAAGAAGGTGACCAGCGACGCCATCAGGAACGAGACGGTGAGCGCCGCCGTGCCGGCAGGATCGCGTGACCACACGGCGTAGAGAACGTCGGTCACGAGAAAGAATCCCGCGACTCCGGCGAAGAGAATGGCCTCGGTCTTCACTCGCCCATCTCCTCTGTAGTGCTCGGAGTGGATGGGGACGCACCTCGGCCGAGGCGTAGCTTCTCCCTCTCCAGGGTCTCGGGGTGGTTCAGGTCGAAGGCCGGCGAGTCAGAACGTACGCGGGGCAGAGCCAGGAAGTTGTGCCGTGGGGGTGGACAGGAGGTCGCCCATTCCAAGGAGCGGCCAAACCCCCAAGGGTCGTCCACCTCGACCTTCGGTGCGCGACGGCTGGTGCGCCACACGTTGTACAGGAACGGCAGTGTCGACAGGCCCAGCAGAAATGAGCCGATGGAAGAGATCGTGTTGAGGAGGGTGAAGCCGTCTGCGGCGAGATAGTCGGCGTAGCGCCGGGGCATCCCGGACTCACCCAGCCAGTGTTGGACCAGGAAGGTGATCTGGAAGCCGATGAACAAGGTCCAGAAGTGGATTCGCCCGATGCGTTCGTCGAGCATGCGCCCTGTCCATTTGGGCCACCAGAAGTAGAATCCGCCGAACATCGCGAAGACCACTGTGCCGAAGAGTACGTAGTGGAGGTGGGCGACGATGAAGTACGAGTCTGTGAGGTGGAAGTCCATGGGGGGCGAGGCGATCAGCACTCCGCTGAGGCCGCCGAGGAGAAATGTGACCAGGAAGCCCACGGCCCAGAGCATGGGTGTTTCGAAGGAGAGGCTGCCGTATCGCATGGTGCCGATCCAGTTGAAGAATTTGACCCCGGTGGGCACGGCGATGATGAACGACATGGCCGCGAAGAACGGCAGCAGCACGGCTCCCGTCGCGAACATGTGATGGGCCCAGACGACTGCCGAGAGCATGGTGATGGTGATCGTGGCCATGACCATGCCGAAGTACCCGAACATCGGCTTTCGGCTGAACGCGGGAATGATCTCGCTCACCACCCCGAAGAACGGCAACGCGACGATATAGACCTCGGGGTGGCCGAAGAACCAGAACAAGTGCTGCCACAGCAGCGCGCCGCCGTTGGCGGAGTCGTAGATATGGGCCCCGAACTTCCGGTCGGCTTCGAGGGCGAGCAGCGTGGCGGCGAGTACGGGGAACGCGAGCAGCGCGAGGATCGAAGTGAAGAGAATGTTCCAGGTGAAGATCGGCATCCGGAACATGGTCATTCCTGGGGCGCGCAGACACACGATCGTGGCGATGAAGTTGACGGATCCGAGGGTGGTGCTGATCCCGGACAGCACGAGCCCCATGGTCCACAGGTCTCCGCCGGCGCCGGGTGAGAAGACGGCGTTGTTCAGCGGGGCGTAAGCGAACCAGCCGAAGTGGGCCGCGCCGCCCGGGACGACGAATCCGGACACCACGATGATTCCGCCGAACAGGAAGAGCCAGTAGGTGAGCGCGTTGAGGCGGGGGAAGGCGACATCGGGCGCGCCGATCTGGAGCGGCATGACGGCGTTCGCGAAGCCGGCGAACATCGGGGTGGCGAACAGCAGCATCATGACGGTGCCGTGGATGGTGAACAGTTGGTTGTACTGTTCGGCGCTGACGATCCGCATGCCGGGCCGGGCCAGCTCCGCCCGCATGATCATGGCCATCATCCCGGCCAACAGAAAGAACCCGAACGCAGTAACCATGTAGAGATTGCCGATGACTTTGTGATCCGTGGTCGTCAGCCAACCCATGAGCCTGACACCGGCACTGATGCGCCTGTTGGCCCCCGGCTCGGCCGACGCGGCTTCCTGCAGGTCCTGCGCCATCGGTTCTCCATCCCGCCCAGGTGACTCGATGGTGGCGCCTTCCACCACCGACGGCCCGTACGACTGGCGATGACGCCCCGAATTTCACCAGTTCACCGGCGCTCCGAACGGGTGCCCCAGTGTCCTGGTGCGTCCCGGATGCGCCCGCCCCGGCTGTCATGAGCCAGACCGTCGTGACCATCATCGCGAGTGCCGGGGCGTGCCCAAGGTTGGACCGTTCCCCTCAAACGCGGGGATGGCCCTCGGCGTGCTCCGGCGCGATGTCAGGGCCGCTCCGGAACTCGTACGTCCGGCTCCTGCGGTACCAGTACCCCTGGCTCCGAACGCTCGCAGTCAGACGTCCCGGCCCTGTCCGCCTCGGGCGATCCGGTCCGGCCGCCGGCGCCCGCCAGGGACGTCAGCGCCACCCCGCCCACCAGCAGGGCCGCCGCGCACCACCTCAGCGGAGTCACCGACTCGTTGAGGAACAGCGCCGCCGAGGACATGCCGAAGACCGGGACCAGCAGCGAGAAGGGGGCCACGAACGATGCGGGGTAGCGGCGCAGCAACCAGCCCCATGCCCCGAAGCCGAAGATCGTGGTGACCCAGGCGACGTAAACGATGACTCCGGTGCCTGTCCAGTCCAATGACCGCAGCGCAGCCAGGTCGCGCTCCGGACCCTCTACGAGCAGGGAGAGGCCGATCAACGGGAGTACCGGGACGGTGCTCACCCACACCATGAAATTCAGTGCGTCCGGCGGGGACGCCCTGCGGGTCAGGACGTTCGAGATGCCCCAGCAGGCCGCCGCGGCCACACACAGGGCGAAGCCGAGCAACGGGCCTGACGTGCCTTCGTCGATCGCCGCGACCGCGATACCCGCGAGGGCGACGGTCATGCCCAGGACCCGTATCCGGCCTGGGCGCTCACCCAGGAAGAGGAAGGCGAACAGGGCCGTGAAAACCGCTTGGACCTGGAGAATCAGGGAGGCAAGTCCGGCCGGCGCTCCCCGGTCCATGCCCGTGAAGAGCAGGCCGAACTTGGCAACGCCGAGGATCAGTCCGACGCCCAGGATCCACTTCCAGGCGACCTTGGGGCGGCCGACGAGGAAGACCGCGGGCAGCGCTGCCGCCAGAAAGCGCAGGGCGGAGAAGAGCAGCGGCGGGAAGTGGTCGAGGCCGATCTCGATGACGACGAAGTTGACTCCCCAGACAGCGGCGAGGGCGGCGAGAGCTACATGTGCAGGGCGCATGGGTTGAGCATCACCGGACCCAACCATGTAGCACCAGCGCAGATATCTTCATGGTTGGATGAAGCAGACGTAACGAATGAGGAGGCTGTCGTGCTCGATCTCGCCCGGCTGCGCGCCCTGCACGCCGTCTCCGTGTACGGCACGGTCGGCGCCGCCGCGGCCGCTCTCGGCTACACCCCGTCCGCCGTCTCCCAGCAGATCGCCAAGCTGGAGCGGGAGACCCGCACCACGCTCCTCGAACGACAGGGACGCGGCGTACGCCTCACCGACGAGGCGCACCAACTTGCCGATACCGCCCAGCAGTTGCTCTCGATTGTCGAGAAGGCAGAGGTACGTCTCGAGGAGCAGCGCGGGCTGCCGTCCGGCCGCCTCGCCATCGGCTGCTTCGCCAGCGCCGCTCGTGGGCTGATGCCCCGCGCCCTCGCCGAGCTCGCTCGCCGCCACGCCTCCCTCGACGCCCGGCTGTCCGAGGTCGACCCGCACATTTCCATCGATCTGGTCGCCCGCGGCGTGTTCGACCTGGCGGTCGCGCACGACTGGGACATCGCACCGATGCCCGCCCCGCCCGGTGTCGAACAGGCCGTCATCGGGGACGACCTCTGCGACGTGCTGGTACCGGCCGATCACCCGCTGGCGGCCGAGGAGTCCGTACGGCGTGAAGACCTGAAGGACGAACGCTGGATCTCGCAGCCGCCCGGCACGGTATGTCACGACTGGCTGGTGCGCACGCTGCGGGCGACGGGCCGCGAGCCGGACATCGTCCACCAGGCCGAGGAGAACCACACCCAGGTCGCCCTCGTCGCCGCCGGTCTCGGGATCGCCCTGGTTCCCCGGCTCGGCCGCGGACCGCTGCCGTCGCAGGTGGCGACCGTGCGGCTGACTCCGGTGCCCAAGCGGCGGCTGTGCGCCCTGTGGCGTACGGGTGCGGCCCGGCGGCCGGCGATCACCGAGACTGTACGCACGCTCCAGGACCTTTGGCCCTCCGTCGCAGCCCGCGACTGACCGGCTGTCCTGACGACCTTGGGAGCCATTGAGTTCCGGACATGCCGGCCCGGCGGCTCGGTTGGCGGGGGAGTTTGAGATCCTTCCCCTCATGAGCACCCCACCAGACGGATTGCCTGTCTACCGAGTCCTGACCGGCCCGGACGACGCCGCCTTCTGCCAACGTGTGAGCGAAGCGATCGGTCTTGGGTACGAACTGCACGAAGGCCCCGCCGTCACCTTCAACGGTGAGAACGTCATCGTTGCCCAGGCGCTGGTCTGGCCGGCACTGCCATAGCGACTTTGTCGCCACGTAGATGATCGCCGCGAGCACCGCACAGTGCCCGCCGACCACCGTCCTGCGGGCGCGTCGGTACAGACGGCCACCCGCTGGAACAGCTCCATGACTCGTGCGGTTTCAGAGACTGCGGTCGTGCCCGTTCGCCACCAGCTCGCGTCCGTCCCAGAGCCCACGGGCTGCACCGGCCGGGCCTCCGATTGCGGACGTGGACAGCCACCTCAGCCGTGCCGCGCTGTGCGTCATCACGGCTTCAGCAGCGTTTTGATCATCCCGTTCTCCTTGGCCTGAAAGGCCTTGTAGGCCTGCGGGCCCTCTTCCAGAGGAAGCTTGTGGGTGTCGAAGTTCTCGACTCCGAGGGGGTCCTGGTCGTTGAGGAGGGGAAGGATCTCGTCCACCCAGTGCCTGACATTGGCCTGGCCCATCCGCAGTTGGATCTGTTTGTCGAACAAGGTCATCAGCGGCAGAGGGTCGGCTGTGCCGCCGTAGACGCCGACCACCGAGACCGTCCCGCCCCGGCGCACGAGTTCAATCGCGGTGTAGAGGGCGCTGAGCCGGTCGACGCCGGCGTGTTCCATCAGGCGTTGCGCAACCGGGTCGGGCAGCAGCCCTATCGCCCAGTGGGCAGCCTTGGCGACCGGGGCTCCGTGAGCTTCCATTCCCACGGCGTCGATCACCGCGTCCGTGCCGCGCCCCTCTGTCAGTCCCCGGACCCTCTCTGCCAGGTCTTTGCCGTGGCTGCGCAGGTCGAGGGTTGTCACTCCGCGGGCGTTCGCCCGTTCGAGCCGTTCCGGTACGAGGTCTACACCGATGACCAGGCGAGCACCGCGGTGTAGGGCGATGCGTGCAGCCATCTCGCCGATCGGGCCGAGACCGAGGACGGTGAGGGTGCCACTCGGGGGAAGAGCCGCGTATTCGACCGCTTGCCATGCTGTGGGGAGCACGTCCGAGAGGAAGACGTAACGCTCGTCGGGCGGGCCGTGGGGGACTTTGATGGGCAGGGTGTCGCCGAACGGAACCCGCAGGAGTTCGGCCTGACCGCCGGGCACCTGGCCGTACAGCTTGGTGTAGCCGAACAACGAGGCACCCGTACCCCGCTCCTCGACCTGCGTCGTCTCACACTGCGACTGCAGTCCCCGGTTACACATGAAGCAACGGCCGCACGAGATGTTGAACGGAACAACGACACGGTCGCCTGCGGCGAGTGCGGACACATCTGCGCCCACCTCTTCGACTACGCCCATCGGCTCGTGGCCGAGGATGTCACCCGGATCGAGATACGGGCCCATCACCTCGTAGAGGTGCAGGTCAGAGCCGCAGATGCCGGTGGATGTGATCCTGACGATCACATCCGACGGTTCCTTGAGGATCGGGTCGGGCACGGTTTCGACCCGGACGTCACGCTTGCCGTGCCATGTCAGTGCACGCATGGTCCCTCCGGAAGGAGTCCCCATCAACAGTGAACTTGGTCGCTCCGAGGTCGACCCCGGGTGGCGTCGTTGTCGAGGCCTGAACGGTCCTGTGGTGGCGGGGCAGTCGGTCCGCATGCGGCAGAGCGGATGAGGCAGGCGAACGAGCGCAAGCGGCGAGCCGTCAGCCGCCAAGTGATCCGCTGCCGAAGGCTCCGCCGTCTTCATCTTGCTTGCGCCGATGCTCGGACCCCGCTCGGCTGCTGTGGGGCTTCAGCTCGTGCGGGGTGAGGCGTGAGCCGTCGTCAGGAAAGGACACTCCGTCCGGCTCGCGGTTGTGCTCGATGTGCGTACGGTGTGCCGGTGGGGTCGGCTGCTCGTCGGGCCGCGGTCGCGGTGGCTGCGTCCTACGGCGTCTGATGGCCCACGGAATCACACCGATGAGTGCTGCCACGATCACGATGCCCACGATCAGTGGCCCGATACCGCCCAGGACCGGATTGCTCGCTGCGTTCAGGAGAAGAGGCTGGCTGATGATGAGCATGTTCATGTCCTTCGCTGGCCTTGTGGGCTCCTGGGGCTGCAGCTCTGCCCTGCCACGAGCGCCTGCCCCGGTACGGCGAATTGACACATGCCGCATTTGTCAATGCGGAGAGCTTTCCTCGGTGGGGCCAGGGGAACTCAGGCCGCTTCCCGGGCGGCGCGGGACGCGAGCGGGGCGGTGTCCATGCCTGCCTGAGCGTGGAGTCCGTCCAGAAACTCCTGGACCGCTTGCTCGGCTGTCCGGCGCGGTTCCCAGTCCAGTTCGGCGCGGGCGCGGGAGCTGTCCAGCAGTGGCAGGCGCAGCACGGCGTCGAAGAGGTCCGGCGAAGCGGGCACCAGCCGTAGCCGCCAAGCCGCGGAGAGAGCGGCTCGTACCGGGGGCAGCGGCATCCGCAGGGGGCGTGCTTCGAGGATCCGTGCAAGTGCGGCGGCGTCCAGCGGCGGATCGGCCGCAAGGTTGAAGGCACCGCGAACCGGGCGGGCGACCGCCTCGCAGTAGGCCGTCGCGGCGTCGTCGGTGTGCAGGGCCTGGAAGGTCAGGCCCGGCAGGTCGGGGACGGCAGGGACCAGAGACGGCCGGACCAGATGGACGGGCAGCAGCCGTCCCGCGAAGATCCGGCGCTGCTGGGACGCAGACTCACGCTTGAAGAGGAAGCCCGGTCGCATGCGGACCACCCGCACGGCGGCGTGCCGCTGCTCGTAAGCGTCCAGGAAACGTTCGAGATAGGCCTTCTCACGGCAGTAGGCGGCCTGCGGCCAGCCATGGGTGGGCCAGCTCTCGTCCACCAGACGGTTCTTCGGGCCCGGGGAGTAGGCGCCGACCGATGACGCGTGGACGAGTGCGTGGACGCCTGCCTCAGCGGCCGCATCGAACACGCGGATGCTGCCCAGCACGTTCGTCCGCCACGTGGTCATCGGGTTGTGCGTGGGCTGGAACTTCCACGCCAGGTGAACGACGGCGTGTGCTCCGGTGAAGTGGGGCACGAGGTCGGGGCCGTCCGGGTCGATGTCCGCGGCCACCCACTCCGTTCCGTCGGGCCGCCAGCCGGGCAGTCGGCGCGCGACGCCGAGGACCGACGTCACACGGGGATCGTCGACCAGAGCTTGGACGACGCTCGTCCCGACATTGCCGGTCGCGCCGGTGACAACGACTCGGAGCCCGCCAGATTCCCCCACGTTCTTTGATGTGTTGCCGGTCATGTCAACCGCCTTCCGCCAGAGATCTTCTCCCGGCACCGATCGGCTACCCCCAGCCGCGGCGGGGCATACGACGTGGGTCAAGCGGCGCGGGCCTTCCGGGGTGCCCGGCCACGGGTGAGGGACTTGATGAGTTCCTCGCGGCTCATGGACGACCGGCCTGGGATGTCGGCGTCGGCCGCGCGCCGGTAGAGCTCGGCCTTGGTCAGGTCCTTCAGGTCCGACTTCTTGGGAGGCTGCTCGGCCGGGGCGCGCTTCTTTCCCGCTCCACCGGCCTTCGGCCCGGCGGGTCTGCGGCGGGCCGTGCCGGAGGTGGTTGCCTTCTCTCCGCGCGCCTTGGGGCTCTGGGCGCGCTGGACGCTGGCCTGCAGGGCTTCCATCAGATCGACAACGTTGGTCGACTTCGGCGGCGTCGCGGCCTTCTCCACCTCCTGACCGGCCTGTTTGGCCTTGAGAGCTCGGCGACCTTCTCCTGGAACGTGTCGTGCCATTCTTCGGGTTTCCAGTCCATGCTGAGCGTGTCGATCCGCTGCTCCGCCATGCTCAGTTCCCGGTCGTTGGCCTTGCGCTTGCCGGGGAGGGCGTCGATTTCCTTGCGTGGGTCGCGGACTTCGTCGGCCCAGTGCAGCGTGTGCAGGGTGAGGATGTCGGCCTCGGCTTTGAGGGCGACGAGGTACTGGTGGTTGCGCATGACGAACGTCGCGATGCGGCTTTGTTCGACCGGTGCAGGGCATCGTGCAGCAGCGCGTAGACCTTGCCGTACTCCTCGCCCTTGGGTCCCAGGTAGTAGGTCTTGTCGAAGAACACCGGCTCGACATCCTCCAGGTCGACGAACCCGGAGCCGTCGATCGCTCGTGAGCGTCCCGGCGCGATGTCGTCCAGTTCTTCCGGTTCGACGACGAGGTACTCGCCCTCCTCTGTCTCGTAGCCCTTGACGATCTCCTCCAGCGGCACTTCTTTCCCGGTGCGCTCATTCACCCGCTTGTTACGCACTCGGTCCGCGGTGCCGCGCTGCAGCTGATGGAAGTGGATCGTGTGGCTGTCTGTCGCCGTGAACAGCTGCACCGGAACGGTGACCAGTCCGAACGTCAGCACCCCGGACCACACTGCGCGAGTCATCGCCTTCACCTCCCGACCTGCTCCCATCGCACCCCGTCTTCGCACAGATCGCATCCGGGCGTACTTTTGCCGTCGATGACGCGAATGCGACCGCATCCGGGACCGCGAGCGCAGGGCTACCGTCGCGGTCGGCTCTCTCGGTTCCGGTACCGGACGGGCGGCGCCGGCCGCCGACCGAGGCGGGCCGTCTTCGGCATCTGGCAGGGCCGGGTCCCCGACGCGAATGGACCCGGACGGGGGATGCCGCTGGTGATCAGAGCGGCGACGACAGTTGTGGGTGTTGCGGGAGACCAGCGGCTCTCAGCGGGACCTTGCAGCCGTGATCATCGCTGTCTTGATCGACAGTGAACTGCCGCAGGTGGAGAGGAACGCATGTTCCGCGTGGACTGCGTCGGCCATCAGTTCCTCGGCCCGGGCGAGCACACCCTGGGCGAGGCGCCGGTCGTCGAGCCCATTGAGCATCAGAGCGCCGGGTCGTACAAGTTCGCCCAGGGGGACGGGTTGTGTGTGATGAGGGAGGTGAGGAGTCGCGCTGCCATCATGCCTCCGCTCAAACGCCAACCGCTGAAACCCGTCGCCACGTAGGCGTGGTCGGCTCGCGGCTGAGTCGGCCAACGTAGGGCACGTGGTCGGTGGAGAACGTGTCCTGGGTGGCCCAGCGGTGGGTGACGGCCAGGTGCTCGAAGTGGTGGCCCCCCAGTCCGCCAAGGCCTGTCCTGAATGCCGTGTGCACCGCTGTCTCTGGGCGGCTACCCGGCCCCCGGACCCTGACCCATCGATGATCCCTGCATTCACGGGTGTCGACCGGCGGGATTTGTGCACCGGACGGTGGCGACGGTCCTTGGCACGCGTGCCGGGCGGAGCCCTCCAGGGCGCTCTGCGCGCTGTCGCGTCAGGCCGTCGACGTGGAGCAGCGAAGCCGCTCGCAGACGTTGGGGAATTCGAAGCCGTGGCCCTGGTGCCGCAGGTCGAGGCGTTTGTGCGACCCGCGGCGCGACCCCGAGTCGGGGGAGCCCGCGTCAGGTGGACAGGATCTGCGGGCTCGCTTCCTTCAGCTTCCCGTCGGCCCACTGGATGAGACGCTCGGTGTCCTTCGGCAGCGTTGCGCGAGATCCCGCAACTGCGTGTCCCCTGCCGCCTGTGCAGCCTGCGCCACCATCTCCCAGTCGAGTCTGACGCCGGTTGCATCCACGCAGATCTGCCTCAGGTCACGGAGCAGCATGAGCAACGATGCGCCCAGCGTGTACTGCGATGTCCAGGGCATCGCCGTTCGAATGCAGGACCGAAGCCGACGGCACCCAACGCTCCACGTCCTCCGCCTGAACGCCCGAGGGGCACGAGTCGACGCGTACGGGCCAGGGCTCACCCGGCGGTAGGGGGTACGTGTGCCCCACGGCTTGGCGATCCCGTCCTCGTACCTATTCACCGCTACTTGCTCCCGTTCTCCGCGAGCCTGCCCCGCCCCGCCGGCCCGCAGGGACTTCTTCGGGCTGCCCATTCCTCGTGTGGTGCGGCTTCCCCGAACGCGGCCGTTACGACACCAGGGGGTCGGCCAGGGCAGAGGATGCACGGAGAGGTGAGTACGCAGATCGTGTGGGGGAGCGGCTGCGCGAGTTCGCGCCTCGGCGCACTGGGGGAGGAAGGACGCGCATGCGGACGCCGGGTCACGAGGCGCACACGCAATGTCCCACGTGGAAACCACCTGCGCTCCATGTGCGTGTCCGTTCCCTCGTCGAGATGGGGCTTCGGCGCTCACTGGCCCGTATCGGACCGGTCGAGCGCCATCGCCTCGATCAGGGCTGCCTCCAGCGCCGACACCCTTGCTGTCCCTGGCCCGATGACGGCATGCCGCCATGAACGGCCGTCGGCGGGGACGTCGCCGTAGAGCACCGCTCCCTCCGTCCGGCCAGGTTCCCAGGCGAGTCGTTCCGCCAGCAGCAGTCGCACCGCGTCATCGAACGTGAGCGCATCGCGCGAGCGGCCCGTGGCAAGCAGCCAGGCTGGGTCCCGGACGCCCGCGGCGAGGGTGAGGCGGCTGATCATCGCGTGCGGAGTGGTCGTGGCGGTCCGGCGCATGTTGCACTCCGTTGCGTGGATCGTCGGCCCGAGCTGTGCGCCCGCACAGATCTGCCCAAGCGGCGCATATGCCCAGCTCCGCGGCGACGGCCCGGAAGCCCGCCTTCGCGTTGAGCCGGTAGACCACATCCACCGTGCCCTGTGAAACGCCCGCCCCATACGGTGCCACGGCCACGCCGAGTTCCCCAGCGAGGCGGACGGTCGCCGCGTCCACGGCGATCGGGAGCAGCTGCGCCCCCGGCCGTTCCGCGGCGAGGCGCCGGAGCCTGCCGGTCAGCCCCGCCTCATGTACCGCCTCCGCCATCGGGAGGCCGGGTACCGGCGGCACGGTGAGCACTGTGATTGGCTCGTCAGTCAGCTGCGGGCAGCAGAGGCACGGTGCAGGCCGCTGCTGCCCGCTCCCCAGGAGCCACCGAGGGCTGCTGATCATTGGTGGCTCCATGCCGGGTGACTCAACCGCAAGGATCTCACCCCGGCTGATGACCCACATCCGCCACCACCCCGGAACTTCTGCGTCGCTTCACACCCCCCGTGGCTCGCATTCGCCGGCCGGAGGAGCCGCCAGGTATCAGTGCTCGGTGAGCATGCTGGTGCGCAGCTCGTTCAGGGTGCGGGTGAGAAGGCGGGAGACGTGTTTCCCGCAGCTGAGGTAGCGAGGGACGCTTGAATCGCGCATTCCCGGACAAGGTTTCGTCCAGGTAGATGCAGGCAAGTATCGTTGCGTAATGCCACCGGGTAATTTATCCATCAATAGGCGGTTCAAGTATGAAACGCAACCGAACAAAGCACGGACCGCGGACGCACCCGACCGCGCGCCTCGCATTCATATAGGCAGCCCTCGACCCACGTATTCGAATCGGCGCGTCCAGGGCGCTTCATCAATACGGGCGGTCCCACGCTCACACGAGGATCGAGAGTCGACGTGACCATCCCCTTTCCGCTGCGCCCGGCCAGGGCTCCCGTGGCTCTGACGGCGGCTGTCATGCTGGCTGCTGCGAGCGCGTGCGGTGGAGCCGACGCGGGCTCCCAGGGTGGTGACAAGCTCAGCGGCACGATCAGGGTGGACGGCTCCAGCACGGTGGCCCCGCTCTCCACAGTGGCGGCCCAGCTCTTCCAGCAGCAGAATCCAGCCGTCAGGGTCACGGTCGGCACATCCGGTACCGGTGGCGGCTTTGAGAAGTTCTGCGCCGGCGAGACCGACATCTCCGATGCTTCACGGCCTATCAAGCCCGAGGAGAAGGCCCTCTGCGACAGGAACGGCATCAAGTACGAGGAGTTCCAGGTCGCCAACGACGGCCTGTCCGTGGTGGTGAGCAAGGACAACGACTTCGCCGAGTGTCTGACCGTCGAGCAGCTGAGGAAGATCTGGGAGCCGGGTTCCAAGGTCGACAACTGGAACCAGGTCGATCCGAAGTTCCCGGACGTCGAACTGGAACTGTTCGGCGCCGGCACCGACTCCGGCACCTTCGACTACTTCACGCAAGCCATCAACGGCGAAGAGGGCAAGTCCCGTACCGACTACTCGCCCAGCGAGGACGACAACGTCACCGTCCAGGGCGTTTCCGGCTCCAAGGGTGGCCTGGGCTACTTCGGCCTGTCGTACTACGAGGAGAACAAGGACAAGCTGAAGGCCCTCAAGATCGACGGCGGTGACGGCTGCGTCGAGCCCACCCACGCCACGGTCCAGGACGGCACCTACCGGCCGCTGTCGCGCCCGCTGTTCATCTACCCCAATGCCGCCGCGCTCGACAAGAAGGAAGTCGAGGCATTCGTCGAGTACTACGTCGAGAACAACGTCGACATCGCCAAAGCAGCCCAGTTCGTGCCGCTCAACTCCCAGCAGGAGGCCGAGCTGAAGAAGGACCTCCAGAGACTGCGGGAGCAAAACCAGCCATGACATCCCCGGGAGTCAGGCGGCGGGCCGCTTCAGGAAGCCCCGGCTTCCTGAAGAAGTCCCATCCGCGCTACGGCGAAGGCGCCATCAGAGTCCTTCTGGTGGCCGCTTCCCTGATCTCGCTGCTGACCACCATCGGTATCGTCATCGCCCTGATCCCGCCGGTCGTCGAGTTCTTCAGCAAGGTGAACTTCGGCGACTTCATCACCGGTACCGATTGGGCGCCGCTGTTTCAGCCGCCGCACTTCGGTGTCATCCCGCTGGTGACGGCCACGCTGCTGGTCACGTTCATCGCCCTGTTCGTGGCGGTCCCGCTCGGCCTGGGCTCGGCGGTGTACCTGAGCGAGTACGCCAGCCGGCGCGTACGGGGCATCTTCAAGCCGGTGCTCGAAGTCCTCGCCGGTATCCCGACGGTGGTCTACGGCTTCTTCGCGCTCAAGGCCATCACGCCGCTGCTCCAGGACATCTGGCCCGGCGGCAAGGGCCCGCAGGTGTTCAACGCCCTGTCAGCGGGCTTCGTGATGGGCATCATGATCATCCCGACGATCGCCTCGCTCGCCGAGGACTCCATGAAGGCCGTGCCCCGCGCCCTGCGCGAAGGTGCGTACGCGCTCGGCTCCTCCCGCATGCAGGTCTCCACCAGGGTAGTGTTCCCCGCCGCGCTGTCCGGCATCGTCGCGGCGATCGTGCTCGGGGTCTCCCGGGCGATCGGCGAGACTTTGATCGTGGCCATCGCCGCCGGCGGACGCCCGAACCTGTCCTTCAATCCACTCGAAGGCATGCAGACCATGACCGCATTCATCGCAGCGGCCGGCATCGGCGACCTGCCCACCGGCTCCACCGGCTACCAGACGATCTTCGCGGTGGGCCTGCTGCTGTTCGTCATCACGCTCGTGATGAACCTGGTCAGCATCCGCCTGGTGCGCAAGTACCGCGAGGTGTACGAATGAACTCCAGCACCACGATCGCGGATCACCCTGACGTCCCGCGGCTCAAGGGGCGGGGCACCCCCCTGCGGGAGAAGTTCTTTCAACTCAGCCTGTGGGCGTCCCTGACCATCGGCGTGGTCTTCCTCGCCACCCTGCTCATCTACGTCCTAATCGAGGGCTGGCCCCGGCTGAATCTGAAGCTCCTGACCAACTTCCCCGACATCATCGACCCCGCGAACGCCGGCGCCCAGTCGGCGATCATGGGCACGATCTGGGTCATCGCCTTCACAGCGATCTACTGCCTGCCCACAGGCATCCTCACCGCGATCTACCTCGAGGAATACGCCGACCCCAACCGTTGGTGGAACCGAGCCGTCGAGATGAACATCCAGAACCTGGCGGCTGTCCCCTCGATCGTCTACGGCATCCTCGGCCTCGGTGTGATCTCCCGAGGACTGGGCTTCGGCCAGACCGTACTGACCGCATCCCTGACACTGTCGCTGCTGGTCCTGCCCATTGTGATCATCTCCTGCCGGGAGGCGATCCGCGCCGTACCGCAGTCCATCCGCCAAGCCTCCCTCGCCCTGGGCGCCACTCAGTGGCAGACCATCTGGCGCCAGGTCCTGCCCGCCGCCGTACCCGGCATGGCCACCGGCTCGATCCTCGCACTGTCCCGCGCCATCGGCGAGGCCGCGCCGCTGCTCCTGCTCGGCGGGTTGACCTTCATCACGTTCAACCCGACCGGAGTGCAGAGCCCGTTCACCGTCCTGCCGATCCAGATCTTCAACTGGATCAGCCAGTCCCGCGCCGAGTTCACCGCGCTCGCCTCAGCAGCGATCGTCATCCTGCTGGTGATCCTGCTCATCATGAACTCCCTCGCGATCTGGCTGCGCAACCACTTCTCCCGCCATTGGTGAGTGCCGTGTCACCCGATACCCGACCGTGCCGAACCGACCGCTGACTCCTCACTGGAGACCGCCATGCCCCCTCCCTCCGACGCTTCAGGCGGCACCAGGCCCCCGGACGTCGTCCGCCGCGACGCCCCGCCGCCTTTGGCCAGCCCGGTCTTCGAAGTCGGCAGCCTGTCCGTCTTCTATGGCGACCACGAGGCCGTACGCGATGTCAACATGACCATCTGGCCCCGCCAGATCACGGCGATGATCGGTCCCTCGGGCTGCGGCAAGTCCACCGTGCTGCGCTGCTTCAACCGCATGAACGACCTCCTGCCGGGTGCTCGTGTGGTCGGGAAGGTCCGCTACCACAACGAAGATCTCTACGGCCGTGAGGTCGACCCCATCGAGGTCCGCCGGCGCATCGGCATGGTCTTCCAGAAGCCCAACCCCTTCCCGAAGTCGATCTACGACAACATCGCCTACGGCCCTCGCGTGGGCGGCTTCAAGGGCAACCTCGACGACCTGGTCCAAAAGACCCTGACGCACGCCGCACTGTGGGACGAGGTCAAGGACAAGCTCAAGACCTCCGCTCTCGCCCTCTCCGGCGGCCAGCAGCAGCGTCTCTGTATCGCCCGCACCATCGCGGTCGAGCCCGAGGTGATCCTCATGGACGAGCCCTGCTCATCCCTCGACCCGATCGCCACCGCCAAGATCGAGGACCTCATGGAGCATCTGGCGCAGGAGTTCACGATCATCGTGGTCACCCACAACATGCAGCAGGCAGCACGGGTGTCAGAGCGAACCGCCTTTTTCACCGCAGATGTCGACCGGAGCGGTGTACGGCACGGCCGGCTGGTCGAGTACGACGAGACGGGCAACCTCTTCAGCAATCCGTCCGACCAGCGCACCGAGGACTACATCTCCGGCCGCTTCGGCTGACAGAAGCCGTGCGCCGTCCGCCCCTTTGCGCAGCACGTAAGAACGGCCACACCAGAAGCCAATGCCTTCCGGCCCGCCCCAGCCCTCTCCAGCGCCCCTGTTACGCCTCCGGCGTCCCCGCACCGCGCGGGGCCTCTGCCCCGTACCAGGGCCGGAGCTGCAGGTACTTCTCCTTCATGGCCGGTCCGAGATGCGCCTCGATCCCGTACCCGGGTTCCCCCTTGTAGGGGAGGTCGTGAAGGAACGACGTCACGATGACATCGATCGCCCCGGGCACGCGATGCCGCGTCTCCTGCTCCAGGAAGGCGAGGACCCGGCGCCAGTCGGGACCGTCCGGGTCACCCTCTCCCAGGTAGGAGCGGACAGTGTCCTGCACGACGTCCCAGAAGAACAGGTGCGAGAGCACCCCGTGCTCGTTGAAGACGTGGCACTCGTACGCGTCCTCGAACCCGGGCACCTGAGCAACCAGGTCCTCCACGAGCCGTACACCGGCCGCAGCCTTCTCGTCCGCCTCGCCCGTCCCGGCCGCCCCGTGCTTCTCTCGCTTCTCGTCTTCGGCCGCCATGGGCCGGGACGCTACCTCATAGCGGCAGCTGGAACGTGCCGAGGACTTCGCCGAGACTCTCCGCACCCGACTCACTGCCGCCCACCGCGAGATCCCTGCATCCCCCGACCCGGCCACCCCGGTCGCAGCACGGCGTGGGGGATACCGTGGCGTCGAGCTGTGCGAGTTTCGGCTCGGCGCCGGCGAGGCTGACCTGGAGGCCTTCGATCTCGCCGAGCCAGCCTTCCCGTTCTGCCTCCGCCATGCGGTCCCGCAGTTTGTCCCGGATCTCCTCCAGCCGTGCCCGCTCGAGAATGAAGGCGTCGCTGAGCGGCGGCCAATGGTCGAAGCGCACAGCGAGGTTGGCGACGTGGATGGCCCACGGACCGGTCCAGTCGCCCAGGAGCGCGGCGGCAGCGCAATTCTCGCAGGTCACGAAAGGCTCGGCCTGGTCAAGCCAGGGCGCGCTCGGTCACAGCGTCCGTGTGACTGAGCGCCGTAGCCGGCCCGTCTGGCCAAACGGCCCCGCCGTCGCCGACCTGCGTGGATGCTGTGATGGGATTCCGGTCCGTGTGTCAGCCGTGGCCTGTGAGGTTGGGGCTTACAGGGGGCCCCAGGTGGTGGCGTGGTCGAGGAGCCGGCGGTGGACGAGTTGGATGGCGGGCTGGGCGGGGCCGGAGCGGGTGACCAGGTAGAGGGTGTTGAGCGGCGGTACCTGGTTGCGGTGCAGCTGTTCCAGGGAGCCGGCGTTCAGGGCGGGTTCGGCCAGGTAGCGGGGGAGGACCGAGATGCCCGCGTCGGCGATCACGGCCGCGAGCACGGCCCGCAGGTCGGGTACCAAAACGGAGACGGGGTTGGGCGGGCGGCGGTCGAACTCGCTTCGCCAGTACCGGCGGATGATGGGCAGTTCCTCGGCATACGCCACCAGCGGCAGGTGAGCGAGGGCCGCGACTGGGTCCTCGGCGAGGTGCTGCGGGTCGATCGAGCGGGCGGCGGTCGGGGTCCCCACGAGCACGAACTCCTCGTCCACGTAGGGCGTCGTGGCCAAGCCGCGCAGCTTCGCCGGTGGCCGGATGGAGGACACCACCAGGTCCAGCTCCCCGTCGGCGAGGGATGCGAGCAGCGGCTCGGCGAGGTCGAGGGAGATGCGCAGGTGCAGGCCGCGGCGGGTGAGGGGGGCGAGGACGGGCAACAGGCGGGCCGCGGTGAACTCGCCTGCTGCGCCGAGTCTCACGGTGCCCTGGCAACCCTGTTCGTCGGCGTCCTCGGCCAGCGCGTGGCGCAGGTGGTCCAGGTGCGGGCCGATCCGGCGGGCGAGCTCGTGCGCTCGGGTGGTGGGGTGGGCGCCGTTGCGTGATCGGGTGAACAGGACGTCGTCGAGCTGCTCTTCCAGTCGGGCGAGTTGTCCGCTGACGGCGGGCTGGGAGATGCCCAGTGCGGTGGCGGCGGCGGTCAGCGAGCCCCGGCGGTAGATCTCCAGGAAGGTCGCCAGCAGATCGAGGTCCATCACGCAACCCACCTTACATAAGAATCCTTATGGATCGGACACGACAGCAGTGGGGATCTGATGAAAACTGGATGGTGTCACCACCCGAGGGACGTCACCCCGAGCCACGTCCCCCGCACCAGAAGAGGACCGTTTTCCCATGGCGAAGATCCTGATGATCATCTCGGCCGCCGACACCCTGACCCTGGCCGACGGCACCGCACACCGCACCGGCTACTGGGCCGAGGAGGTCACCGCCTCGCACAAGGTGCTGGTCGAAGCCGGCCACCAGGTGGACATCGCCACCCCCGGCGGCGTCCGCCCGACCGTCGACGCGATCTCGCTGGACGAGCGCGGCGGCGTCGAGCCCGCCGACGGCGCCACCTTCAAGGCGTACCTGGAGTCCATCGAGGCGGACCTTGCCGCCCCGCTCAACCTGGCCGCCGTCCGCGCCGCCGACTACGACGCCCTCTACCTGCCCGGCGGCCACGCCCCGATGACCGACCTGGCCGCCAACCCTGAGCTCGGCGCCCTGCTCGCCGACGCCGAAGACCGCGGCAAGACCATCGCCGCCCTGTGCCACGGCGTCGCAGCCCTGCTCAGCGCCGAGCGCGCAGACGGCACCTTCGTCTTTTCCGGCCGCAGCCTCACCAGCTTCACGGATGACGAGGAGCGCCAGGGCGGGCTCGGCGACGCGGCGCCGTGGCTGGTCGAGAACCGCCTCGCCGGGCGCGGCGCGGATCTGAAGACCGGCGCCCCCTGGTCCGACACCGTGATCGTCGACGGCAACCTGATCACCGGCCAGAACCCGCAGTCCAGCATCACCACCGCCAAGCAGGTTCTCGCTGCCCTCAAGGACGCCTGACCCACCCCGGCGGGTCGAGAACCCGGCGCCGACCGGCCCGGGGGGGGGGGGGGGGGGGGGGGGGGGGGGGGGGGGGGGGGGGGGGGGGGGGTGGGGGGAGGGGGGGGGGGAGGAGGGTGGGAGGGTTCGGGTGTCTGGGGGGGTGGGGTGGGGCGATG
>NZ_JBWKDT010000022.1:0-18228 GCF_056435785.1 Streptomyces sp. NPDC043870 | reverse complement strand
TCTTCTCCTCCCCCCCCCCCCCCCCCCCCCCCCCCCCCCCTCGCCCGCCCCCCCCCCCCCCCCCCCCCCCCCCCCCCCCCCCCCCCCCCTGGGCCCGACACGTTCCCCGCGTCTCTTCACACCCACAAAGACGCCGGGGCTACGAGCAGGTCGCCATCGCCGGATGCTCGGACTGGACCATCCGTAACCGAGTCAAGCACTGGGCCGCTCCGGGACTGGCCCAGCAACTGCAGCGCATCGCGTTGGCTGCCTACGACAAAGCGATCGGCTTGGACCTCTCCGAGTTGTCCGTGGACGGCTGTCACACCGAAGCCCCATGCAAAGGCGACAAGGCCGGGCCTTCCCCGGTCGACGCGCCAAGCAGGGCCTCCAGCGTTCGACCCTGGCCGACAGCGGCGGGATACCGATCGGCCTGGTTTCAGCCGGCGCCGACCGGCACGACTCCGTCCTGCTCGGACCGGCCATCGACGCAGCGAGGCGCCGGGCCGGGAACCTCCCCGCCGACGCCACCGTGCATCTCCACAGCCACACCGACGGTTGGGCACGCGTGCTCGCGGTGATGGACGACCCCAGCATCCGGCCTCCGTGATCAAGGGCGTTAGGCTGCCCGTCGGCTGCATGCGCGGCGCGAGGAAAGCGGGGGACGGGACGCAATGGGACTGAGACGGATCATCACCACTGTTGTGGCCTTGGGTGCCGGGGTCTATTTGCTCGGCGGCAGCCTGATGCGGCTGGAGACCCAACTGACGGGGACGCCCGGCCACTTCCGGGCCGAGCACTGCGAGATCTATGAATCCCGCCGTGACGACGACGGTGTGACGTGCTCCGGATCCTTCGAGGCCGAGGACGGTTCCTTCCGGATCGCACAGGTGGAGGTCGACACCACCTTCGACGAAGAGCCGACGGAGCCGGTGGCCGTCACAGTTGACGGACCCTCGGCGACCACGGCGGTCGAGAGCCAGAACGACGTCTGGCTCATACCGGGCGGCACGGGTCTGCTCTGCCTGCTCGTCGGGGCATGGAACGTCACCCAGGCCGTGCGTTCGCGTGTTTCCCGGTCGTCCGGGACGACTGACGCCGCGACGGCGGACAAGCCCGCCCCGAGCCCGTCGTAGCCCTGGGCTGCCGCCACTCCAGCCGGATGCCCTGAAGGAGGCGCCCGTGGAGCATGCGGCGGGTGCCGGGAATCGGGAGCCGGGCCCTCGTACGAGTGGGGTGGTACCGCTGCCGATGATGCGGCGGGCCCTGGCCGAAGATGGGCAAGGCGTTGACCACCCGCGGGGGCGCAGCCCTGCGGGTGGTGTCTGCGTCCGCGTCGCGACAAAGACGCGACCGACCAGGAGTGACAGGCCGCCCTGGTCCGCACGGCCGGACAGGATGACCCCGGGGCACGGCCAGGAGGAACGTCCGCCGGTGCAGCCAGTGCGCTGCCCGGCCGGCCGAGGGCAGCAGGCGGTCGCGCCGGTTCTGCTCGGCTGCCTGCCGAGTCGGACGATGCTGCGAAGGCGGCGGTCGCCCGCGTTCCGGCAGACCGAGGCTACTCAGCGCAGTACGGCCGCCAGCAGGTCGGTCCCCAGCGCCGTCAGAGCGGGCACAGTGAGGGAGTGACGGACGTAACGACCGTGTCGCCGGGCCGTGAGCAGGCCCGCGCGGCGCAGGACAGCGAGGTGGCGGGAAACCTCCGGGGGCGAAAGTTCCCAGGCGTGGGCCAGCTCACCGGTGGTGTGCGGGCCGCGGGCCAGGGTGCGCAGCAGCCGCAGCCGTACCGGATGTGCGAGTGCCTCCAGGCGCAGTGTGACCGTTTCCAGCGATACCGGCTCTGATGGACTCGGCTCGGCCACGGGGTACTGCACCACCGGCTGCCACCCGGGCGCGTGGACCACCACCAGGTGCGGGCTGCCGAAGACACTGGGGATGAAGGTGACCCCGGTGCCGTGGGCCGCGGTCGCCTTGTCCTGCAGCTTGTCCACGACAATGCAGTCGCCGTCCGGTGCCAGGGTGACTGCGCCGGAGACCGATGCGAGTGCCGCCCCGATGCCCTGGCGCTTCAGCAGGTCGTTCTTCATACGCAGGTCGGTGGCGAGCTGCACGGCGACGCCTGTCCAGGTGGCGTCGAAGAAGGCCTCGGCGCACTGTTCGAGGGTGTGGCGCACCCGGGCCCGCACAGCGGCCGGGTCCGCGAGCAGCCGTTCCGCGAAGGCCTCTTGCCGCGCGCCGCGGGCCTGGGCCAGGTCCAGGGCCCGCTCGCGCGCAGTCGCGTCGGTGAGCGGCGACGGCGCGGCGAAGTGGACCCGGTTGCTGCCGCACGTGGTGACGAGCGCGGCGGTCACATACGTTTCGTCGTCGATCCGGTCCACGTCGTCCAACTCCTCGGCGAGGGTCGGCCGAGGTCGGGCGGGGAGCAGGAAGTCGGCTTGTGAGGAACGCCAGAGGAACTCCGCCTCCCGCAACCGCTCGGCCAGCTCCGGCAGCAGCCCGGCCCAGACATCCCCGGCCCAGCCGGCGAGCTGCGGATGATGCCCGGGTTCGGCCAGTACGTGCAGCATCGCGGTCAGCTCGGCCAGCGGGGAGGCGGCGAACCGCAGTCGCTCGGACGGCAGGCCGCTGATGTCGATCTTCAACGTCATCCCCTCAGCATCCCTGACCGGATGGCCGGCGACGGCGTCGGTTGACGGTGTCCGTCAACCGACGTGGCCGGCCCGACGGCCGTACGCACCGTTGACGCCATGGCAACCACCACCAAGATCCAGCCCCGCGCCCTCGTCCGTGCCTCCGGAGGCCCCCGCTATGCCGTCGCCCTGGCCGTGGACGCGCTCGGCACCGGCCTGCTGCGGCCCTTTCTGCTGCTCTACGGGGTGACGGTGTTGAAGCTGTCCGCGCCGGTCACCGGCATCGCCATGACGGGCGGCGTCGTCGTGGGTCTGGTGTGCATGCCCGCGGTGGGACGATGGCTGGACCGGGGCGCACGCAGCACGGTCGTGGCGGCATCGATGCTCGTGCGGGTGGCGGGCGTGGCGCTGCTGCTGGCCACCCCGGCTGGGCACGTCTGGCTGTTCGCGACGGCGGCGCTCTTCCTCGGCATCGGCAACCAGGCATGGCCGGCCGCCCACGCGGCTCTCGTGGCCACGGTCGCCCACGGCCGGGAACGCGACGCCGCTCTCGCGGCAGGCCGAGCCCTGCGCAACGCCGGCCTGGGCGTGGGTGCGCTGCTCGCCACCGTAGCCCTGGCGGGCGGCACCACCGCACTGCGGGCGCTGGCAGCCGTCACCGGGCTCGCCTATCTCGCCGCGGCGGCCCTGGCGTGGTCGATCCGCCTGCGCGCGCAAACGGCCGCTGCCCCGGCCAAGGACGGGGCCGACGGGCCCGCACCTCGGATGCGCGCGCTGCTGGCCGCCAACGTGGTCTACGTCTTCTGCCTCAACGTCCCCGAAATCGCGCTCCCTCTGATCCTGGTGACACAGTTGCACGCATCCCCGGTGTGGTCGGCGGCCATCTTCGTGGCCAATACGGTGCTGGTGGTCACCCTGCAGGTTCCGGTCACCGTCCTGATGTCCCGCTTCTCCCGGCGGACCGTGCTGGCTCTCGCCGGCGTGGTACTCGCCGCGTCCTACCTCGGCTTCCTCGCGGCCACCTCGCTGGGACACGGCTGGGGTGCCCCGGCCGTCGCCGCGGTGTCCGTGGTCTGCACCATCGGCGAAATCATCTATGCCGGCAGCGCCACCGCGCTCGTCACCGCCCTCGCTCCGGCCCATGTCCTGGGACGTGCCCTCGCCCGCTTCGAGCTGTCCACGGGCTTCGGCCTCGCCGTCTCCCCGGCGGTCATCACCGCTCTCGCACCCCGCGGCCCGGCCGCCCTCTGGGGCAGCCTCGCCGCTGCGACGCTCGTCTCTGCCTCCGCCGTTGCCCGAGAAGGATCAAGGAACGCGGCCCAGCGGTTGCTGCCGCCGGGCGGGAGCAGGCTCGTGAGCTCGGCAACCGCCTCTGGTGACGGTTCGAAGTAGCGACGGACGTTCTCCCGCTTCTCGTGTCGGGACTTCGCCATCACCACCAACAGGGACGCGCCCCGCACGCCGAGGGGGGTCAGCGAGGAGTGGCGGTACTCGTGCAGATCCCACCGGGTGCGGGGGAGTGCGGCCAGCTCGTCGGAGACCCCTCGTGCGAACCGGGCGCTGCATTCGCCGAACCACTCCATGCCAGGCGCAGGCGGGTGACCTGGCGCTCGCTGGGCAGGGATTCAGCCCCCTAAAGACCCCGCGGAAAACTAGGCGGCATCGAGCCGCTCTTCGTTTGGCCGACCATGTGTAGCGCAGGCCGTGTCTTGGCCCCTGGGACGGGTGCGCTCCGCCCACGCGGCCACCAGCCGGCCTGCCGCCCCCAGAGCCGCGAAGAACGCGCCGAGCAGCAGCCAGCCAGCGTGTCCGAGTCCAAGGACTGCTGCCGTGACGATCACCGGGGCCAGGGCCTGTCCGGCGTCGAAGCCGATGCCGAGGAGGCCCTGGTATTGCCCCTGGGCGTGGTCGGGGGCGAGACCGAAGCCGAGCGCGAAGCCGGCCGAGGACTCCCATACCTCTCCGAGACTGTGCACGCAGACGGCGGCTATGGCGAGCCCCGGCGCGATCCAGGCCGGAACGTCCGCGGTCAGGGCCATCAAGGGGCAACTGACCAAGAAGAGCAGCCCGGTGAGGCGGAACGCCCGGCCGCCCTGGCGCGGTGTTTCCACCCGGGAGCCGAT
This sequence comes from Streptomyces sp. NPDC043870, assembly GCF_056435785.1. Lineage (NCBI taxonomy): Bacteria > Bacillati > Actinomycetota > Actinomycetes > Kitasatosporales > Streptomycetaceae > Streptomyces > Streptomyces sp. NPDC043870. Next base: position 13,496 of record NZ_JBWKDT010000022.1, on the reverse strand, counting down.
CCTGCTTTGGAGCAGCACGCATACCCCGCTGTTGACCGCGTAGACCGCCGCCACGGTCCAGCGGGGCGCATCGGTGTGAGCGGAGAGCCAGATCGGCAGCAGCAGGGAGACGGTCTGGTACTGCAGGCCCATGGCGCCGTAGAGCGCGACGAAGGACACGAACTGCCGGTCGGCCAGAACGGCCCGGCCTTGGCTCGCTGTTGGCGCGGTGCCGCAGTAGGCGGCGAACGCGACTGCGGTGGCGAATGGCGCACGTCGACGACCCAGCCCAAGATCTCGGCCGCGGCCAGATGGGAGATCCCGGCCAGACGGGTCAGCCACCCCACACCCCCGTCAGCGCGCGGCCCACTCTGCCAACGCCCTTGCCGCCTCGCGTTCTTTGATGGTTTCCCCGCCGCCCATCCTCCCCCGGCTGTGAGGGAACGGACTCGGGAGTCCGGCAGAGGACGACATGGCTGCGTAGAAGCTGTGGTCCTGATGATTCTGTCAATTGCTGTGCATGCAGCCGGTGGTTGTTAGGGTCGCGAGATGGTGATTCCGAGCGTGGCCGAAGTCCGTGGGTTGCATGAGAGGTATGCGCCGTCTGCTGAGGCGTTTGATCTTGTGTTTACGCATTGCGAGATCGTTTGGGGTGTTGCCGAGCAGCTCATTGCCTCGTCGGGTTTGAATGTTGACGTTGAGTTGGTTCGGGCCGGCTGCTTGTTGCATGACATTGGCGTCTATCGCCTCTATCGCGCGGACGGAGAGCTGGATCAGCGGAATTATGTGCAGCATGGTCTTCTGGGGCACGAGATCCTCGCCGATGAGGACTTTCCTGAGGAGCTGTGCCGGTTCTGTTCCTGCCATACGGGGATGGGGCTGACGAAGCTTGATGTGGAGCGTCAGGGGCTGCCTCTGCCGCCGGCCGATTACCTGGCGGTGACGCAGGAGGAGAGGCTGGTGATGTATGCGGACAAGTTCCACAGCAAGACCACTCCGCCGAAGTTCGTCACCGCCGACTCCTACGCTGCGTATGTCAGCCGTTTCGGTGATGACAAGGTTGCTGCCTTCCACATGCTTCGGACCGTGTTCGGTGATCCCGACCTGAGCGTGCTGGCCGCGGCGCATCAGCACGTACTTGCCTGAGGGGTCTCGGCCGCACGACTGGCTGTCGACGTCTGGCCTACTCGGGCGATGCCCCGCGGCCAGGACTGTCCGCGGGGGCGCAGTCGACCCGCTGTCTTCCGCCCCTCCTGGGCGGGCGGGATGTCAGAGCTTTTGCATCTCCCGAGGACTGCGACGCCGAACATGCCTTTGTTCGGGCCTGTCTTGGCGGCGAGCTCCTTGGGCATCGGCCCGGCGTCGCCGAGGCCATCGGTCCTGTCGCCGACAAGGCCCTGGAAGCCCTGATCAAAGCGATGAAGGCTTTCGGTGACCACATCGGCACGGGTCTGCCCAACGTTGTCCGCCGGACTCGAGGACCACAAGACCTACGACGCCGACATCCGGGAGCGGCTTCGCGCCCTCGCCAACAGGGGGATCACGGCAAGCCTGGCAAGCGCGGCAAGGGGCATGGCACGTACGGCCGAGGCAAAGGACACGCCGGCGGCAGCAATCCGCACCTGGCTTCGTGCATGTCCAGGGGCTGTCTCTTTGAGTAGCGGTGACAACTGTCGTGTCCGATGCTAGCCGCCGGGCGCAACCCCGCGCGCGGCTGCGTCCCAGGGACAGACAGAACTCAGGTCCCATGCCTGTTCAGTCGAGCATGTTCGCGGGTGTCGACGGTCATAGGGTCCTGGCCTGCGTGAAATCGGCGGTCATGAGCCTGCGGAGAAGAATGTTCCGGCGGCGCAGGTGGGATCTGATCGCTCGCGAGGAGTAGGCCCGGTCGGCGATCATCGTCGCGGGCCGCGTCCGCGGTCGCCCGGCCCCGGCCCGGGCAAGCGGATGGCGGCCTTCGCCGCCTCGAAGGCCGGTGCGCCTCCGGCCTGCCCGGCCGTGACCAGGACCGCCAGAGGGCGGGCCTGCCCGTCGCAGGCCAGATGAACCTTCGTGCTCAGCCTGCCACGGGACCGCCCGCGACCGTGATCGGCAGGTTCGGCCCGCTCGACAGCTCCCTTTCCGGGCACCAGCTGCCTGTTGATGGGCCCGGCAGACCGCGGAGTCGACCGAAGCGGTTCAGCTGATGTCATCCTCGGAGTCTGCTGCGCCCGGAACCTCTGCGAAGATCCGCTCCCAGGTGCGGTCGACCGCCCACCGCAGCAGACGCTTGTGCGCAGTCTTGAACGAGCCGGGCTCGTCGCGCTGGTCCCGCCACGGCGAACAGGTGCGGTACTTCCACGCGATGGCTTCCAGCGTGCGTCGATGGTCGGTCGGCCACCGCCGGCCATGAGGGGGATGGGCCGGCATCAACGGCTCGATCTGCGCCCACATCGCATCAGTGATCACTAATCGGACAGGCACATCCGATCAACCGACCAACCCATCAAAGAGACACGCTCCAGGAACACCGTTTGTCGATGGACTGCGAACGCAGTTGGTGATCAACCGGTCCGCGAACTTCGAAGCGAAACGACCGTACGTATCAGGTTCGCTCGTTGCGTTCAGATCTGGTTCGCCTCGAGCAATGGAAAGGCGGTGGACACAGATCACGTGCGCGGCAGACTGGCCCCATGACCGCATCAGATCCCAAGGCTGACCTTCACTTCTACCTGCAGTCCGCCCGCGATGCCCTGCTGTGGAAGCTCGAAGGCCTCTCGGAGTACGACATCCGCCGCCCGCTGACGCCGACCGGCACCAACCTCCTGGGCTTGGTCAAACACGCGGCCAGTGTGGAGCTGGGCTACCTCGGCGACACCTTCGGACGGCCGTCCGGCGAGCCGTTGCCCTGGCTCGAAGACGGTGCTGAGTCCAACGCGGACATGTGGGCCACTGCCGATGAGTCACGCGAGTACATCGTCGAGCTCTACCGCCGGGCGTGGGCGCACGCGGACGCGACGATCGACGCGCTGGCGCTGGAGACGACCGGAAAGGTGCCGTGGTGGCCCAGCGGAAGGGACGAGGTGACGTTGCATCATGCCGTGGTACGCGTGATTGCTGATACGCAACGGCACGCCGGACACGCCGACATCATCCGGGAACTCATAGACGGTGCCGTGGGGATGAACAAGGGCAACGACAGCATGGCCCCGGGCGACTCAGCATGGTGGGAGAACTATCGAAGCCGACTGGAGCGTGCAGCTGAGGAAGCCGACCGAGACGCGTAACTTCACAGGGTTGAGCTCGTGCCAGATCGTTTGAGAACGGGACGGCCCGCCGTCCGTCAGGGCGGCTGGCCGTCGAGGCAGTCAGCGGCAGCGTCGGCCGGTCCTGGCGGGCTCCTCGGCTCGTGCCCGGGTGCCGGCGAGGGTCCTGCGACGTATTCGGCTGCACCGTCCTCGTCGGATCGGTGCGTGGCTTGATGGGTCTACCTCCGTGCCTTCACGACATTCTTGGTGGTGTCGGTGGCTGAAAGCCGGGAATAGTGCACCTCTCGCGCTGCCCGTCCGTCTTGCTGCGTGTAGCTGTACGTCGTCAATGTCGGGAGTAGGTCATGAAACGGTTGTGGGCAACGGGCGCGGCGCTCGTGCTGGCGGGAGCGGGGCTGGTGAGCGCGGTGGGGACGGCCGGCGCTGCACAGCAGCGGGTGGAGTCGGCGGCGTCGCCCACCGTGTGCTCGACCGCCTGGGGGAGTGGCGTCAAGTCGGCCACGGACGTGGACGCGAAGCCGCTGAGGAACGTCACCACGAGTCAGAGCACGTGCTACGACCGCATGGTCTTCGACGTCAGTGGGGCCACGGGCAGGCTCGGCTACCACGTCGGCTATGTCGACGCCTTCCACCAGGACGGCTCCGGCGACCCCATCCCGGTCCGTGGGGGCGCCATTCTCCAGATCTACATCTCCGCACCCAGCTACCACCCGGCAACGCTCCACCAGACGTACGCAGGGCGGGCCGGGAGGCCGCTGCCGCGCGTGGACGTCACCGGATACAAGGCGTTCAAGGACACCAAGTTCGGTGCGAGCTTCGAGGGACAGACGCAGGTCGGGCTCGGTGTTCGGGCCAGGCTGCCGTTCCGGGTGCTCCAGTCCGGCGACAAACTGATCGTGGATGTGGCCCACAGGTGGTGACCCAGGCCGGCTGACGCCACGGTCCAGGGTGCGACGCGTGACCGACCGACGGTCGGGGCCGGGGCGTGTCCCGAGTCCACGGGCCGCGGCGACTTGGCGCATCCAGCAGCATCTTCCCCCTCCGCATGTCGTGGCCCGCCGTCATGCCGCAGCCCGTGGTTGCGCCGCTGCCAGCAGGTCAGCACAGTCTTGGTGGCAACCCGTCGTGGGCCACGATCCGGCACAGGAAGCGAACGTCGTCTCCCCGGCGAGGGGAGGCACGCGGAAGACTCCCGGAACCATCTCCCCAGCCTCTCGGAGAATCGCAGCACACGACTGGTTCTGTTCGTCCGGAACCTGTGTTGCGCCGGCGCGTTGCAGGGGAGTCGGCCCTGGCGGCCGGCCGGCAGCAGGGGACCCCGGGAGCGAGCGTCCTGGGGTCCCTTTGCGTCCCTGGTGTGTCCGGCCGGTTCAACGGCCACCCGCTGTCATGGGGTAGCCCTCGACCGCCCTCGCCGCGACACATTCCGTCGGCTGCACGCCCCTGTGCCGGCGCCAGTACGCGCTCACCGGCGAGCTGCTGACGCATCCGCACTGGCGGCTCAGGCCGGGCCGCCCGGCGGCCTACCGGCCCGGACTGCGCCGACAAGGCCGCTCCGTGTAGGGGCGCCGGCGGCGCGCCCTTCGCGCTCCGCGGCCTGCCCGGTCCTCCTCTACGCCCAGCGCCTGTTCGTCATCGCCGTCATCTGGCTGGGCTGACCGGTCCCGGTGTCATTTGGCGACCGGTCCGCGGACGTGCACGGCGCAGGCTGTGCCTCGCAGGCACAGCACTAAGGTCTGTTGCGAAGCACGGTTCGAATGGGGGGCGAATGCGAGTAACGAATCCGAACATTCAGGCAGTTGACCAGACGGTCGACGCGGTCAACGGACTGACGGCACGGTGGGTGGAGACTGCCGTGAGCGACACGGTTCTCTCCGCCGCCGGCGTGTGGCCGCTGCTCGCCTTCCTTGCCGACGGCGCGAGCGGCTCGACGCGAGACCAGTTGACGGAGGTTGTCGGACTGCCCGCAGAGCGTGCTGCACACGCAGCACGCCAGTTCCTCGTCGCACTTGACGGGCTACGCGGAGTGGATGCGGCGCTGGGCCTGTGGACCAGCCGGAAGCTGAAGGTACGCAACGAATGGGCCGCGGGGCTGCCGCCACATGCCCACCGAAACCTGACCGGGTGGCTCAGGTCTGATCAGAGGGCGCTCAACGCATGGGCGGCCGAGCGGACCGGCGGGCAGATCAATCAGTTGCCGGTCGACCTGAGCAAGGACACCGAGTTGGTGCTGGCGAGCGCGCTCGTCCTGGAGACGGAGTGGATACGCCCCTTCACTGCCGACTTCGCCCGCCCCCGATCGGGCCCGTGGAAAGACCGGGAACTGGCCGGACTGCAGCGCACCACCTCACTGCTCGACCGCGTCGGCGTGGCGGACACCCCCGCCGGGCAGATCACCGACCTCAGAGTGGTGGGCACTGCCGGCATGGACGTGCATCTGCTCCTCGGTGAGGCGGGCATGTCCGCAGGCCAGGTACTGAGCGCGGGCGTCAACATCCTCGCCGGGCGGCACCAGGTCGTGCCGGGCGACCAACTCCCGTACGGAGCGGCTGGACCTGGCGTGACCGTGTGCGAGGTGCGCCACTTCCGCCCCGCCCCGCCGAAGCTCCATGTCAACACCGTTGCCTTCGACCTCTTTGCCGAACACGACCTGACGGACCGTGCCGACCTCTTCGGACTGCGCTCTGCGACCGACCGGTCCGCAGGGCACTTTCCCGGCATCAGCGATCGGCCGACGGCGATCGGCTCCGCCAGACAGGCTGCGACCGCGGCCTTCACCGACAAGGGCTTCAAAGCCGCAGTGGTGACCGCACTGGAGGCGGCGGCAGGCAGCGCCCGGCTTCCTGAGGAGAAGTACGTCACCACCGAGGTGTACGCGACCTTCGATCGCCCCTTCGGCTTCCTCGCCGTGCACCGCCTTTCACGTCTCGTCCTGGCTGCCGGCTGGGTCACCGATCCGCAGCCGTACTGTGAGCAGAGACTGTCCTGGTAACCGGAAATCAGCCCCGAGCCTTGTACGGATCACGGGCACTTGATGGCCGCACCTTCACGGAGCCTCACCACAGCCGCAGCCCAGCGATCACCCGACCGGGCAGAACAGTCGAACAGGAGAAACGAAGCAGCTGTTCATGCCTGGTCCTGCACCGCGCGGGCCCTCGCGAACAACGACGCTCCCGTTGTTGAATCCGTCGCCTTCCCACGCCATGCGCATCACGTTCGGTGACCCGGGCTTGAGGGCGCTCGCCGCCAGGCATCAGCACGCCCTGGCCCAGGACGTTTCCCTTTCTGGTCAGCACGCTGATCCCGGGAGACAGCCCAATCTCGTCGTTCAAGGCCGCCAGCGGGGTGCCTCGTCGTCCGGGTCGTCCGGGCTCGCGAAGTGGAAAGGGACGGAGAGATGGGCAGCGAGGGCTCTGCCGGCTCTGTCGGCCGCGGCCGCTGACGGGTGGAGCCGGCCGAGGTCCTCGTCACCGAGGTGCCGCACGGCCGTGCCCCAGTAGATGGTGGCCAGCGGATACTCGCCCACGGGATCAGCGGTGACGGCCAGCAGGTTCACGAACCAGTCGTGGACGGTGTCGCCGTCCCAGACGGCCTCGATCGCCATGACGCGACCGGGGGCGCCGGCAGCACGAGCGGCCAGGGACTCCAGGTCGAGCGGGCTGTCGGGTGTGCGGGCGATCCTGTCGCCGTGGTGGAGGTAACGGTCGTGGACAGCAAGTTGGGCGTCGTTGAGACCCAGACCGCAGGCACGGCCAGCTTCGAAAACGATGCGGATCGCTTGGAACCGGGCGTCCTGAAGGACGTAGCCGTCGACCTGTTCGCGGATGCCGCTCGGCAGCAACTCCCACCATTCGGCCGCGGTGATGTCCGTCATCCGGTTCTTCCTGTCTTCCGTGCGGCCCTTACGACAGAGCCCGCCGAACACAACTGTACGTACAGCCTTACACCTGTCAGTACGTGCGGGCCGGAACGAGACTCCGGCCCGAAAGCGGCAGTTGGTTCCGACAGGTGGGCCTTCATGACGCACCACGTCGTGGCAACGCCGACCGGTGACACGTACGTGCTGTCCGGGGCACGGCGCGACCGCGCGGAGGGCGTGGCCTCGACGGACCCGGCCGAGCAGAACTTCGGCTACCAGATGATCACCCAGTACGCCCCCGACGGAACGCCCACCGCCACCGCCCCGTTCGGGCAGCCGCGACCGGACGGCACCCCGTCGGCGGTGGCGGAGGGAGAGGACCTGAACCTCACGGTCCTCCCGGACGAGGCCTCGGGTCCGGCCACCGGCTCCACGCCGTCCTCGACCACCTTCTGGAGTTGTCGGGCGAGCCCGCCGCCCGCGACGAGTACCCTCAAGGCGGCGAGCCTCACCACGAGTTTCCCGCGCCATGCGCTACCTGCACACACGCGCGGCCCGCCTCACTCCTTGGCGGCGTTGAGCATGTCCCGCACCCGCGTGATCTCCCACGGGGCGTTCTCCACGGGCCAGCTCGCGCTCAGCTCCTCAAGCATGGCGCGATGGTCCTCGATGACCTCTTCCCACATGAGCCCCCATGCCGCAGCGGCCTGAACCTCTACCTCAGGGCAGCGCGTCGCCCGGACGAGCGCCTCCACGGAGTTGGTCCCCGGAGACTCGTCCAGCAGTTTCAGTGCCCTGACGCGGTCATTCAACGGCACGTTCTCGTCGCAGGCGACATTCCCGAGCGCCTCGACGAGCCGTAGGTCAGCCTCCTCCGCGTCCTTGAACACGGCTTCTACCGCATCGAGAGCCCGCTCGCGAACGTGATCGCTCGCTGCGGACTCCATGACCTCGGCCAGCAGGGACGGCTCTTCCGCTGCCACGACGTCCAGGGCCGACAGCGCGGTGAGGTGCTTGGCCTCGGGCCCGTACGTGGGGCTGAGCTCGGCCGGTGAGGGAGGCTGCCGCAGCACCTCCCGGATGCGATCGAGGACGCGTGCCCGCTCCGGTTCACGTGCTTCCTCGCCGCCGCGCTTCACGGCGCCGTCGGGACTCCACCAGTGGTCGAGGGCGATGCCCACGGCCGCCTGGTCGTCGCTTTCGAGCAGCGTGCGAAGCGCCTGGTGATACGACTCGTCCACTGTGGGCGCCCTCAGCCTCTTGTGGGCGCGGTACAGGTCCGGGTCCGCCAGCCGGTGTCCTTCCCAGTGGACGCTGTGCGGCTTGCCGAAGATCAGCTCAATGGGGTCCTCGCCCCAGGGATGCTGGGGAGGCCGGTCGTCCCAGCTCTCGGCGACCTCCTCCAGGATGGCACGGTGCCGGTCCAGGCCTCCCGTCCTGACCAGGAAATAGGACGCGTGGGCCTGCACCTTCGGCTCACCCTCGCGGAGCGCCCGGAGGAGAATGGCGTCCGCGTCCGCGCCGAGGCTGTTGGCCAGGACGCGGATCGCCGTCTCCTTCGTGATGTAGAAGCCGACGGACGGGTCGAAGATCAGGTCGCCCAGGGCGGCGACGAGCCTCTCGTCCTTCACCTCGGCCTCGTCGAGCACGCCATAGGCCATCCATATGGCCTCCTTGCGCACCGCGTCCGAGTCCGTGCGCGTGAGAACGTCCAGCAGGAGGTCGGCGTCGCCGGGCTCGGCGTGCCGCGCCCCGATCATGTTCAGGGCGCTCACCTCGGCGGGAGACATCGGCCGCCGGAGCACCTCACGAGCGCGGGCCAGCACCTCGGGCAGGTAGGCCTCGGCACGTTCCTCGTCCTCCAGGACCCGACGCAGCCCCTCCGAGGACTCGTAATGGTCGAGCGCGATGCCCACGGCGCCCGGTTCCTCGCTGCGGAGCAGGGTGGTGAATGCTTGCAGGCATCCCTCGTCGCTGAGCGGGAACCTCAGCTCGTCATGGGCCTTCCGGAGTACCGGATCGTCCAGTTCGGTGTCTTTCCAGTAGGTGCTGTGGAAGCCCGCGAGCGCTTCGCGACGAATGTACTCGGCCTCCTGACCCGCGTCCTCCGGCCAGGACTCCGCGAGCCGCCTGATGCGGTCGCGGTGGACGCGGAGCCGCAGGGGTGTCGCGAGACAACCCGCCGCGTACACCTGGAGTGCCAGTTCGGACGACTCACTGAGACGGACGATGAGGTCTTCGATCTCCGGGAGATCGAGATCGTCCAGGGCGTGCATGGCGTCCTTGCGATCCCGCACATCGAGGCCCTCGTCCAGCACCATGACGGCGATCAGCGCCAGCAGCCGCCGGTTCGGCTCCTCGCCTGCCGCGAGGGCGGTGCCGGCCGCGAGAAGCGCCATCTCCCGCACCTCGGCGTCCGGGGCGCCTTCGAGGGCCTCGGCGATCAAGTCCGCGTCCTCCTCCTCGGCGAGATGCAACATCACGGCGAGAGCGCTCGCGTGGCTGCGGCCGGCCGGAGGTTGCCCGAGGAGGTCTCGGGCGGCGAAGCGCACCTCGTTGGCCAGCGGCCAGTAGCGGTTGTCCACACCCCACCTGGTGTCCGCCTGTGCCGACTGGTAATCGTCCAGAGCCCCGCGGACGACGTCGATGTCGTCGCTCTCGAGCCGGGCGCTGAACTCGCCGAGGCGGGACTTCTCGTCGTCGCTCACGAGACCTCCTGCGTGATCATCTCTTCAGACTGGCTGAGCCGCCCGAGCCGTGTCTCGCATTTTCCGAGCGGATGGATTCCACCGACTCGCCGGCGGCCTTGCGGCGCAGGACGGTGTGGATCCTGCCGTCGGTGACGACGGTGGGACGGCCGCCGTGCTTGCCCTTGCGGGCGTCGGCGTCCAGGCCCTCCAAGGTGGCCTCGCGGATGGTGCGGTCGTGAGGGTGTTCTCGCACTCGGCAGGACCCCTGCGAAGGTGGAGACCAGAACGAGGACAACCCCGACCGCAGCGGCACCACTGCCGCCAGCACTGCCGAAACCCAGGCGAGCCCTACGGTGGATCACGAGCCGCTGCGAGAATCTTCGTCCGGAAGAGGCCGTCGGATTGAAGGAGTCCGGACGGTCTGCCCCGAACTGAACGCCGCAGTCGGCCATGTCCGAGCCTTCGGCTCGCTCATGCATGAGTGTCGTGGCGAAGCCCTTCACGGGTGGAATCGAGGACGTGTGACAACACGATCTACCTGCCCTGCGGCAATTCGCTGACGGACTCCTCCCCGACCGGGACGCGGTCGTCGCCGGCCTGTCGAGTACGTGGAGTTCCGGCCAGGTCGAAGGCCAGGTGACTCGGTCAAGCTCCTCAAGCGTGCTGGCTACGACCCGGGCCAAGCTCGAACTCCTGCGAACCCGCATTCTGCCGAGGAGCGGATTCAGCTGTTCAGATGGCGCAAGAACCTGTCGAATGCTGGTCCGCCGCCCACCAGCAGCAGCGGAGCGGTGAGGACTGCACCGATCCAGACAGCACACCGAAGCCCCAGTTGAGGAAATCCGCCTGTACGCACGGGATGAGTATGGCTCAGCAACCGAGCTTTCCTCAGATTTGCTCGTGAGCGACAGAACGGACCTGATCGTCACAAGATCAGCGACAGAGCCGGCGAACATGCTCAGCTCGTTGCGCCTGGCACTGGGCTCATCGGGTGCTCTCGGCTCGCGTTGGACGGATGTGGGGCAGGGGCGCCGTGCGGCGTTGGCAAGCTCGGGATGCCGCCTTCGTCACGAGGACCGTGTCGGCGCGTCAGGAAACGGAGAGATGACGATGTCAGAGCGTGTGACCAGGACAGTGCAGTGACAAGCCGCACGGGGCGCATGGGCCCTGACGGTGGCCCTGATGACAGGTCTGGCCCTGGGGTTGTTCCCCCCGACTGGGGCGGCACGGGCCGCGGCCCCGAGCTTCGCGCCCCACGTCGACTACCCCGCCGGGGGCGGGCCGGAGTGGGTGGCTGTGGGTGATCTGGATGGTGACGGGGACCTCGACCTGACCACCGCCAACACCGGTGCCTCGGTGTCGGTGTGGCTCAATACCACCGGTCCTGCTGCTCCGGTGATCACCACGCCTGTCGACGGCAGTACGCTGACCGACAGCACCGCGGCTTTCGCCGGGACTGGCGAGCCTGGGAGCACGGTGACGCTGACGGATGCGGGTAATCCGGTCTGTACCGCGACGGTGGACGCGGCCGGGAGCTGGTCCTGCACGCCGGCCACCGCTCTGACGGACGGTCAACACACCATCGCTCCCAGTGCCACCGACGCGGCAGGCAACACCACCCAGGGCCAGCCCATCACCATCACCATCGACACCACCCATCCCACCGCACCAGTGATCACGACACCCGCCGACGGCAGCACAATCCGGCGGTGCAGCAAGCACGGGCACGCGGCCGACAACCGGAGCGGAGGAGACGGCTGCGTGTTGGCATTCACTGGTACTGGTGGAGTCGGCGACACCATCACCGTCGCTGAAGGCCAGAGGCAGATCTGTTCGGCTGCCGTTGACGATGCTGGCAGCTGGAGATGCACGGGGCGAACGACGAGGACAAGTGGTAAGCACACCTTCATCGCCATCGCCACCAACCCGACAGGCGCCATCGCCCAGAGCGAACCAGTGACCGTGACCATCAAACGACCGCATCGTCCTCACGAGGAGCGGCCCCACAGGTCCCTCGAAACAACAGCCCCGGGTGTCCCGGCAAGGGGCATCCCGAAGTAACAAGCGGCTCTTCTGAGCGTGGACGGGCGGGACGCCGAGGAGTTCCTACGCCCGTCCACGCACGACGGCGGAGGGACGCCGCCGGGCGTGGACGACACCAGGTTGGGAACCGCAATCGGAGGACCTGCAGGACTAAGCACTCACCACCGAGTCGCCCACCCTCGCGGGTGGGCGACTCGAAGTCGCGTTGTCAGAGCAGCCGGTCGATCTGCCGCTCCTCGACCTGCTCTTCCCTGTTCGTCTTCTCGTCGCGAACGGTGTACTTCACCTGGGGTGACTGGCCCTGGACTCGCTGGATCTGGCCCGTGTGCTTTTGGTTGTCCTGCCCCTGGTACTGCACCCGATCGCCCTTGTTGTAGTCCATTGCTCTCTCCACTTCTCGAAGTTGACCTGCACGGACTGGCCGTCTGCCTGAGGCGCGGCTCACCCCGCCGCGTATCCGCTCTCAAACGCGGGTCGCGCAGTCAGAACACCGTGATTCGTGACCACCGGCCACCCGTGTAGGCCGAATGGGGTACGCGGTTCTTCTGCCGGTCGACGCAGCAACTGACCGCCAAGCATCGAGGAAGCTGCTGCTGAGGGTGTTGTTCTGCCACGGGTTCACCTCCGAGGCCAGGTGGCTCCGGCGTGCCCGGGCCCACCTGCGGCATCTCTTCCCGTACGTTCCGCAGCAAGCCGGATGCAACGAGCGGCTGCACAAGGCCGCCGACCTGCTCCGCCTGGTCACCCGGATCTTCGTTACCAGCACCTCGGCGTGAAGCGATGACGTACGGATCGTGGACTCCGCACCCGTGGAATGCGGCTGCTCCCGGCGGATCCCTGTTCACGCCGTTGCGGCAGGTCACCGAGTCGGTCAACGAGACCTTCAAGGGACAGCTCGACCTCGAACTGCATCGAGGACGCACACCTTGCGGCGTCATCGCCCGCGTCTTGCAGCCAGTACTCGCTGACCGCCGCAATCTGGCACACTCGCTGACCTCGTACGATCACTGACCTAATCCGGTATCCATGCACCGTTGATCCCGTAGGAAAGTGTCTCCCCCTTGTGGCGCACCGGGTGACCGACTGGAAGAGGGCGGCCGCCCAGTACCGGAGTTCGGCTCGCCTGCCAGTCACTGACCACCTGGCCAAGGTTCTTGCCGGACAGCCGGGACTTGCGGTGTTTGGCGACCAGGATCCCGCCTTGGTACTGGTGGGCCAGCACTTCAGTGATGTTCCATTTGCAGACGTCGAACCTGCGGACCTGATCAACATCGCGCAGCACCACCAGCCGGGGAACCGTTTCCCCGTTGTTGGTCACGACGAGCTCAACCTCAAGAACGAAGTAGTCGAACTGACCGAGCTCGCCAGGCTCGGGAGGCGGAACAGATCCCGCCTCTGATGTCACCTGCGACCGGACGCGCATAGGTTCCGGGCTCATCGCCAGAGCGCGTTCTCGGAGCTCGCTGTCAGCAGTCTCCGCGGCGAGTACGAGCATGGCGACAGGCTCGTCAGTGTTGATGGCCAAAGCGCGCCTGGCAACGGCAGCTGCGCTCGGCTCGCCCACGGCCGCCAAGCAGCTGTGTGACGGCGGCCGTGAAAAGCTCCCCATAGGCGGCCACTTACCGCCCCACTGACGGCCACGGAATTCCCCACGTACGGCCGGATATCTCCCCGCTC
>NZ_JBWKDT010000021.1:0-139787 GCF_056435785.1 Streptomyces sp. NPDC043870 | reverse complement strand
CCCCCCCCCCCCCCCCCCCCCCCCCCCCCCCCCCCCCCCCCCCCCCCCCCCCCCCCCCCCCCCCCCCCCCCCCCCCCCCCCCCCCCCCCCCGGGGCCGGTGCCGGGGTGCCCGTGGGCCGGTGAGTGCGGCGAAAAGCCGTGCGGGGTAGTCATGAGGACTCCGTGGCGGCGTCGATGAGATGGCGTACGAGAGCGATCAGGGCCCGGACGGAGGAGGCGGCGTCGCGGGCGTCGCAGGCCACCAGCGGAGTGTTCGGAAGCAGGTCGAGGGCCGTGCGGAGGTCGTCCTCGGCATGCTGGGGGCTGCCGGGGAACACATTGACGGCGACGGCGAACGGAAGATCGAGGTCCTCAAGATTCCCGAGGGCACCGAACGAGGCGGCCAGGTCACGGGTGTCGATCAGCGCGAGTGCGCCGAGCGCGCCCTTGGCCAGATCCCGCCAGGCAGGCAGGAAGCGCTGCTGGCCGGGCGTCCCGAACAGATACAGCACCAGCTCCCCGTCGATGGTGATCCGGCCGAAGTCGAGGGCCACGGTGGTGGTCGTCTTGGCACGCTCGCCGCCGGTGTCGACCCGGGCGCCGGCCTGGGTCATCACCGCTTCGGTGAACAGCGGCGGGATCTCCGAGACGGTCCCGATGAGCGTGGTCTTCCCGACCCCCAGCGGGCCGACGACGAGGATCTTGGCCGCGCCCGCGACACTCGACGTGAGGTACTTGCCGGACGGCGTCTCCGCGGACGACGACACCGGAGCGTCAGAGACGGCTTTCGAGGCCATGGAGGACCTTTCTCAGCATGGTCACATCGGCGCGTTCGGCCGGCGGAATGGGCGGACGGGCCAGGATCAGCCCCCAGTCGATGAGATCAGCGAGCAGCACCTGGACCACCGACGGCGGCTGGCCCAGGTGCGCGGCCACCTCGGCCACCGACAGCAGGCCCTGACAGTGCGCCAGGATCATCCGGTGCTCGGGCTGGAGGGCCTCCGGCACGGCGACATCCGCGGCCATCACCAGGGTCTCCCAGGACAGCGGCACAACGCCGGTGCCCGCCCGGCCGCCGGTGATCACGTACGGACGTACCGCGCGCGTGGTGGTCCGTCCTTCCGAACGGTCCGTCATGAGGACGGGCTCACCGGTTCCCGCGGCTGCGTGCTCAGATGCGCGCCGATCTTCGCCACGAGCAGCTGCATCTGCTGGGCGACCAGGCCCACATCGGCCTCGGTGTCCGTGGCGACGCCGAGATGGGCTCCGACGCCCGCGTGGGTGAACAGGACGAAGCCGTGCTCCGACTCCAGCATCAGCTGGCGCACTCCGGCGCCGCCGCCGAACAGCAGCGCGGCGGTGGACCGTCCGGTCATCGTCATCGCCGCGCATGCCGCGGAGAGCGATTCGGCCTCCGGGACACTGAGCCGGGCGACCGGCCCGGTGAGGTCCTCCGCCGAGGCGTGGCCCAGCCGCAGACCGTCCTCGGAGACCACCACGGCGTGCCGGACCCCCGGGATCTCGGTCAGCGGGCGAAGCATCCACCCCAGGTCGGGCAGCCTCGTTATCGCTCCGGTCACTGCCGGCCTCCCTCGTGATCGGTCTCGTCGGGCATGGGGGTGTCCTCCAGGGCGGCGCGACCCCGCCGTGATCCGGAGAGCACGCTGGCGATCGACGCACGCGCGGCCTCCGGGGTCCAGGTGCTGTCGGCCGGTTCGGGCTGCGGAGTGTGCAGAGTCTGCTGCAGGGCCGCTTCACGGGCACCGCGCCGGCTGCGGCGCCGGGGCAGGCCGCCCGGAGCGGGCTGCGGGCCGTCGTCGGCGCGCGGCGCGTCGGCGTACGGCGGCTCCTGCGGCGGCGCCGTCGCGCCCTCCGCCGGCTGCGGCGTCTCGTACAGCGGTTTCGACGGCGCCGGCGGCGCCGCCGCGGCCGGGGCGTGGCGCGGCGCCGCGAAGTGGGAGAGCGGCTCGGTGAGCAGCCGGTGCGGAACGAACGTGACGGCGCGGGTTCCGCCGTACGCCGACGCTCCCGTCAGCTCCACGTTGAAGCCCAGCTCGCGGGTCCAGCGGCCGACACAGGCAAGGCCGAGGCGCGGCACCGCGCCGAGCCGGGCCAGGTCCAGGTCGTCGCGGAGCTGAGCCGTCGCCTGGTGCAGGACGTCGGGCGGCATTCCCAGGCCGGCGTCGTCGATCTCGACGACGGCCCCGGCCCCCACTTCCCGGATGGTGACGACGACGTGGGTGCTGGACGGGGAGAACACCGTCGCGTTCTCGAGGAGTTCGGCGATCGCGTGCATGAGGCCCTCGACGGCGGGCGGCACCACATGGAGCGACTGCCCGCCGTGCACCTCGACCCGGCCGAACTCCACGATGCGCGACTGGGCGCCGCGTACACAGTCGTAGAGCGACACCGGCCGGGTTTCGCGCCTGGCAGGCCAGATACCGCACATCACGAGCAGTGTCTGGGCCTTGCGGGTCATCTGCGCCGCCGCGTGGTCGGCCTTCATGACCTCGGCCATCAGCCCGGCGTCGTCGATGGAACGCTCGACCTGGTCCAGCACCTGCTGCTGCACCGTGGCCATCGCGTGCATGGTGCGGGCGACGGATTCGAAGGCGGACTGCACGGAGTCCCGCAGCGCCCGCTCCCTGCGGACGGCTTCGTCGGAGCCGAGTGCTGTGACCACGGCGGCCAGTGCCTGCGCGAACTCCGTTCCGGTGTCGGCTTCGGAGCCGACCGGCCCGGGTACGCCGTCCAGCCGCCGGCCGGTGCGTATCCGTTCGGCGATGGCGGGGACCCGGACGTTCGCCAGATGCTCGATCTCGGCACCGCGGGCGGCTGCCAGTCGCTGGTGCAGCTCACGTCCGCCGCGTTCGGCATTGCGCTCGCGCCGGAGCCACAGCGCCCAGCCGAGGAGCGACAACGCGACGACGGCGCCGCCCGCGCTCAGCAGTACGGTCATGACACAACGCTTCGGGATAACGCGACCACGGAGAGAGTGCCCCTTCCAGACCACACTGTGGCTCCCCGGGCGATCGGGAGCATCCAGATCCTACGATCAACCAGACGTTATCGAACGCCAGTTGCGCAACTCCCGTCATCTTCTGCCAACGCTGTCACAGAGACCGATGGCTACCGGTGCCGGGATGCTGCACAGTGTGGGTTCGGCCTCGCCTCGCCCCGCGCGGGTGCGAGGGCCACGGCAAGCAACGGTGCGGCGGCGACTCCCTCGCCGACTTCGCCCTTGGGCTGCTCATCGGGGTCTGCGCGGGCACGTATTCGTCGGTCCTCACGGCCGTGCCGGCGGCTCTCGTCCTCGAGGGCCGGTGGGGCGCCCCGGCGGCGACGGCAGGCGGGCGCGGTCGTCTGCCGGTGACGCGCCGGGACCCGAGGGACAACGGGGCGCGGGTCTGACCCGGGGCTTTCCCGCCGGGCCGGTTCCGCGCCCGCGGTACGGAATCGGCCGGTGCCGCGCCATGGCCCGCTCCGCGATCCTGACACCGTGGCCGTCAGGACGCCGCGGCCGCCGCGATCGCCTGCTCGAGTTTGGCCATCTGCCGGCCGTGCAGGTCCTCCGGCAGCTGCGACTTCTCCGGCTCGAGCAGATTGAGCGTGAAGAACACGGCCACGTTCCTGCCCTCCCTCACCGCCGTGAGGTGCATGGGCATCCGCGTCCCCTGGGCCGTGCCGGTCATCGCCCAGGCGACCGACTCGTCGCCGCCCTCCGGTGCCTCCTCGCTCTTCACGTCGACGTACTTGATGGTGGACCCGTCGGCGTTCCCGGACGTCGAGAAGCCGCCGCCGCATGCGCCGAGGGCCTTGCGGACGCCCGCGAGCGTCTGCTGCGCGCCGTCCCCCTCGTAGGAGAAGAGACTCACGGTCACGGTGAGGCCCGGTGTGCCGCTCGACAGGAAGGAACGGTTCGCCCAGTCGACGGCCTCGGGGGTACGGGCGGTACCGGCCGCGGTCATGTCGGCGAGGGCCCGGCAGTCTTCGCGGTCGGCCTTGGGGCGCCGGCTCGGCGGGCTGTTCTCCTGGGCCTGGTACGAGGGGACTTCGGCCTGGGTGACCAGTGCCGTCCGCAGCGCGTCGGCCCGCAGGACGACAGAGCCGGCACCGCCCTTGTGCCCATCGGGAGCGGGCATGCCCGACGCACCGGAAGGCCCCGGAGAGCCCGGTTTCCCGGGAGAGCTGGTGCAGCCGGTCAGGAGTGCGGCGGCCACGGCGAGGGCGAGCGCGCCGCTGCGCCGGAGGGCCGGAAGAGTCATGAGTGGCATGGGAATCCTGTCGGTTCGGTACGGCGGCGGGCGGCTCGCGGCTCCCGGTGTCACAGGCGTCCGTACCATCAAGCGCACCCAGCCGCCCGCGGATCACGGGTGGCGTGGAAAGTGTGTCGCGGATCACGGCGTGTCGCCGGGAGGGACCCTGGGCGGTTCGGCCGTGTCGGGACGGCCTGCACGGCGGGTTCTCACGGGGTTCACCGGACCCGTCTCACCACGCGCAGCAGGTACTCCTTGCGGTCGAGCGGGTTGTGGTCCGTACGCGGCCTGACGGCAAGATACGTAAACAGGAGATGTCTTGGCTGGCGCGGTGGTCGCTTGTGGTCCCGGTATGCGCAGGCGATCTGCCGCGTTCTTGCCGGGGCGGCGTCGCTGCGACAGGATCGGTACGCATGGATCGTGTCTATGAGGACGAGCGCTTGGCCTGCGCGTACGAGCGTGGCAATGAGATGCCCGAAGCCTCTCTGCGGGCCTGGGTCGACCTGATCGGTTCCTACGTGCGCCGTCCGTCACCGGCCATCGTCGAGATCGGTGCCGGGACCGGCATGTTCTCCGCTGCGATGGCGCGCTGGATCGAGGGCTCCAGTGTGCTGGCCATGGACACCTCCGAGCCGATGCTGGCCGAAGCCCGTCGCCATCATCCGCACCCCGCGGTGCGCTATGTGTCCGGGTCTGTGGAGGACGTGCCCGCCGCCGCGGGCCCCTTCGACCTGGCCTTGCTCTCCCGCGTGATCCATCACATTCCCGATCGCGCCAGGGCGGCTCGCGAACTGGCCGGCATTCTCCGCCATGAAGGAGTGGTGATCATCCGGACCACGTTCCGGGAACGGCTGGACGCGGTGGTCTACGACTACTGGCCCCAGCTGCGGTCCGCTGATGAGCGGCGATTCCCGGGGCAGGAGGAGTTGCTTGCCGACTTTGCGGCCGCCGGCTTCGCGGTAGAGGAGGTCACCTCCTTTGCCCAGCCGGTGACGGCCGGCCTGCGCGACTACCACGCCCGCTTGGCCACCCGCCCACAGTCGAAGTTCACCTCGCTCACCTCTGAGCAGTTCCACGAGGGTCTGCAGCGTCTCGCTGCCGCGGCCCGGGACGAGGCTGCCGACCGACAGGTACCCGTCGTCGAACGCTACGACGTAGCCGTGTTCTCCCGCCCGTGACTGCAACGCTCACGTGGCGATGCGGCGGTAGCAGGTGCCCCGCAGCCGCCCGGTAGTACCGCGCCCCTGCCCGGCCGCACACCACGGGCGACACCTTGCTGCGGCGGTCCAAGCAGGGGCGCGGTATGTGTTCAGGATCCGGCGCCGGTGGCCTGGCGCTGCTCACATTCCTTCAGGAACGTCAGCTTGGACAGCAGGCTGCGCTCCGCCCGGATGCCCAGCTGCTTCAGATGGCTCTCGACCAACTCCGTGAGCCGGTCCAGCTCGGAGTCGAGCAGGGCGTGGTCCAGGCCCTCGTGCACACGGGTCTTGAGGTACTCGATCTCGGCCTGGCGCAGCTTGTACCCGCCGGCCACCGTGACGTCGTCGATCTCGATGCTGAAGCAGTGTCCGGTCTTGGCGGACTCCAGGTTGACGTCGAAGCGCGCCCTGACGAGCGGGGGCAGACGGTGGAAGGAGAACTCGGGGTACTCGCGAGCCAGGAATGCCTCGAGGTCGTCATCGGGAATGTCCAGGTTCAGCCGGAAGGTCTCCCCGCGCCTGAGCGCGTCGCGCTCGAACTTCTTGATCTTCATCAGGTACCGGCCGTCGGGCATCTTCGTGAAGCCGAAGTATCCCGCCTGCTCGCGGGGACTGCGCACCTCGAAGGTCTCCTGGGCGTACTGCCAGCGGGTCAGCTCGTACCCGGGGTCGAGGAAGAAGCCGGGGTACCGGCCGTCCTCGGCCGCCGCGCACATGGCCACGGCCAGCTCCCAGATGCTGACCTCGTCGAGGAGATTCACCTTCTGCTCGATCTCGATCTCCGGTTCGAGGACGGTGAAGGCGCTGCCCTCGAAGAGGACGGAGTCGGCCAGTCGCGAGGAGTACCCGAAGGCCTCGCGGACGAGGTCGGACGCGGCGGTGCCGGTGGCGTGCGTGAACCGTGCCACCCGGACGAAGAGCACGCCCAAGGAGCGCACCCTCGAGCACATCAGGACCTCGGTGAGCTGCTCCGAGCCGGTGCGGTGGGTACGGAGCAGCATGAGCGGGGCCAGACCGGCCAGGTCGTACTGCTCCAGTGCGGCGGCCGTCGTGCCGTGCGCCGGGGCTGTGAGCGCCTCGCCAGGGCCGAGGCCCGCCCAGACCGGTGCGGCGGGGTCGGCGGGCGCATGCACCGGACTCCCCCCGTCGCGGTCCAGCACCAGGACGCTCGTGGCGACGGTGTCCGAGGGGCACAGATGCTCGGTGGCCCGGTACGCGTCGCCCGGCTCGGCGGCGAGTTCGACGGCTACGAGGGGCGTGTTACCGCCACCGGCCACCTGGTACTGCCGCGAGACGTCGCCCAGTACCAGGTACCTGGTGACGTGCGCGGCGGCGGGCTCGGTGTCGGCGTTGGCGTTGGAGGCGTGCATTGCTGGATCACTCCTTCGGTGTCCTGCGGGAGGCAGGGCGGGTGGGTCGTGCGGCGGGGGGTCGGCGCGTCGTTCGGGCGGGAGATCACGGGAAGCGGGTGACAGCGTTCCGGTCCGTCTGGGCTCACCCCCACAGCAGGCTCAGACACATCTCGGCGGAGGCACGCAGCTCGGAGACCGGAACGCGTTCGTCGACTCCGTGGGCGAGGCGCTGCTTTCCGGGACCACAGACGTAGGCGGGGACGGCGAACCGCCGGCGCAGGGTGCGTGCGTCGGTCGGCCCGGGGTAGACGAGGTCCGCATACGCCGAGCGCCCCGCGGCGCCGCAGGTGGCGACCAGCCGGTTCCACAGGGGCGTCACCGGGCTCTCGGAGGCCTCAGCGGTCATCAGCAACTCGCTGCGGAAGGTGACGTCCTCGGGAACACAGTCGGCCACCATCCTGCGTACGGCCTCCTCGGTCACCTCGGAGCCGCCGGGCGGAAGGCGCAGGTCCCATTCCGTACGACAGGTCCCGGGAACAGCGTTCACCCGGGTGCCCCCGGAGATCCGGCCCAGGGTCGCGGCGACCGGGCCACCCGCCGGGTTTCCCGCGAACCGGGCCGCCGCGGCCGTCGGGAGCAACTCGGCGAGACGACAGGCGGCGAGCACCGCGGACACTCCTTCCTCCGCGCGTCCGGCCGGGGCCTCGCGCCCCTCCAGGTCGATGCCCAGCCAGGCAACACCGCGTTCCATGCGGTGTGGCACCAGGGCGGTCGGGGCGAGGACCAACGCGCCCTCCAGGGGCGGCAGCCGCAGTGTGCCGGCCAGCGCCTGCCAGCCGGCCCGGCCGCCGCGCTCGCCGTCAGCGGTGAACGCGAGCAGGAGATCCCGAGGACCGGGGCGTCCCGCCGCATGGTGGGTGAGTGCGGCTTCGACCGCTGCGGCGATGCCGCCCTTCATGTCTGTGGATCCGCGCCCCCACAGGTCACCTCCGGTCACGACCGCTTCGAACGGCGGCTGCCGCCAGTCGTCCGCTTCGGCCGGAACGGTGTCCGTGGCGGCGGTGAGCAGCAGTACGGGCCGGGACCCGTCACAAGGGCCGTACCGGGCCAGCAGGTTGGGGCGCGACGGCACCTCCTCGGTGACCCGGACCTCGTCCGCCGAGTGTGCGAGCACCTCGGCCAGGATGCCGACCACGGCCTCTTCCGTGGTGACCGGGTTGTCGCTGCGGGTGCGTATCAGCCGCCGGGCCAGGGAGACCAGCCGCGCCGCGTCCACGGCATCGCAGGGGCCTTGGGCCGGCGAGGGGGCCGCGGCGGCGGGAGTGGGTTGAGTGGGAGGGGTCGGAGGAGAGGTAGGTGCAGTCATGCCATGAGTCCCGGGTCGGTGCCTTCGTGCGAGGCGTTGATGAACTCGGTCGCCTGGCGAAGGCCGTACGGCTGCATGTACTGCGCGGCCCGCGCGTCCCGCAGGATCCGGGAGGCCGGATGCCCCCATCGGTAGGCGGACGCCCCCGCGGCCGACAGCGCGAGGTCGGAGAGGGCGAGGGCGGTGTCGTGCGAGCGCAGACGGCACAACTGCCAGTCCCGTGCCAGCGCCAGGGTCCCCGGGCCGTCCGCGGGGTCGTGGTCGTCCAACTGCCGCAGGAAGCGCTCCACCAGGGCACGGGTGCCCCCCAGTTCCTTCTCGGACCGGATCGCGGCCGAGCCGAGCCAGGCCCCGGGGCGCTGCGTGCCCGCCCGCCGGAGGGCGGTGAGCAGGGCGTGGTGCGCGGCGGAGGTCAGCCCCAGATAAATCCCGAGCATGCCCCCGGAGCTGAGCATCCGGCCGCCCAGGGCCCGCGGGTCGTAGGAGCCCCAGGGCCCTCGGACGGCCAGGCTCCACGGCAGTGCCTCGGCCTCGTGGAAGTGCACCGTCTCGCTGGCCGAGCCCCGCAGCCCCAGTCCGTCCCAGTCGTCGGCCACTTCCACCGCCGCCGAGCGCGGCACGATCGCACTGCCGAGGCGGTCGCCGTCGGGGGTGCGGACCCGGAGCCGGACGGCGAAATGGGTGGCGGCGGGTGCTCCCGAGACCATGATCTTCCGGCCGCTGACGGTGGCCGCGCCGCCGTCCTTGAGTTCGGCCGAGGTGCGCACGGTGAAGTAGCCCGCGCCCGCCTCGGTCGCTGCGCCCGCCACGAAGGCGGAACCATCGGCCATGGCACGCAGCAGCCCGTCGGACTCGGGGGCCGAGGGGCCGGCGGCCAGTCCCAAGCCGCGGGAAAGCTGCATGTGCAGCGCCAGGGCGGCCGAGGCGTCGGCGAAGGCGATCCGCTCGAGGCAGGCGGCCACCTCAAGGAGGCTGCTCACCCCCAGCCCGCCGTGGGCCTCCGGCACGGTGGCCCCCATCAGCCCGGCGGCGGCCAAGGCGCGGTGCGCCTCCTCGACGTAGTTGCCCTCGCGGTCGTGCCGTTCCGCGTCGGCCGCCACGGCCGCAACACATCCCTCGGCCCGCTCGACCGCCGACTTGCCCTGCGGTGTGCGCGGGTGCAGGCACCAAGCGGTGTCGGGGCCCGGTGCGCCTGGTGGCGGGGCCGTCACCGCGCACCGACCGTGACGGGGAAGGGGTGGATGCCATGGGTGCGCAGGAAGTCCACCGAGGGTTCCAGCCGTTCGCCGGCGTCGTCGATGCCGACGCCGACCATCACATCCGCTTGCGGGGCGTAGCGGCGCAGGCAGCGGTCGAGTTCCCGCCAGTCCACCGTGCCGGTGCCCAGTGCCAGGTCGGAGTCCTGGTCACCGTGGTTGTCCCCGTACTGGACGTAGGCGGTGGCCGGGCCCGCCCGGCGTAGCCAGTCGTCCAGGGACACCGTGCCGTGGACGTTCCAGTGTGCGACGTCGAAGCACAGCCGCAGCCGCGGGGAGTCGAATTCCTCGACGAGGGAGAGACTGAGGTCCGGGGTGCGGTCCCACATGTTCTCCAGGAGGACGGTGACGCTCCCGAGATCCTGGTCCGCGAGGAAGGACAGCCAGCCACTGCGCCACTGCCGGTCATAGCAAGGCTCATTGAGCATCGGCAGATGATTGCTGTGCAGTATGAGGAACTCGGCACCGAGCCGTTTGGCCCATTCAAGGGACGCGGATACGCGTTGGGCGGAGGCCTCACGGACGGCACGGTCGGGAGAATGGACAGCTATATCGATATAAGGACCGTGGATCACCTTGACGAGATCGGCACCACCGGAAATCTTTAGGAAATCCGAGAAGTACTCTTCCAGCATGTCCAGATTTTGCGGGTATGCCGGTTCGATCAGCTCGAAGTGCAAGTTGTTTGTCCTGGCCACGTTGACATAGCGAGATATGTCGTGCAGTCTGGGCTGAATAGTGACGCGAGACACTTTAATCCATTCATGCGGGTAGTCTGGAGGTATGGAAAAGTGAGGCCGGAGGGGCGCAGCGGCTATCTTGTCGCGGTCGTGGGAATCGACGGTGCCGGTAAAACGAGCCAGGTGGGAAAGCTGGCCGAGTGGTTCGAGGGCTTGGGGAACCCCACTCGGTGCTTCTTAAATCAAACGCAGCTCCCGGTCCGTCGGGCATTGGACGCGATTGCCAGAGAAGAAGGCTTCCCGGGGCATCTGGATATGATCGGGGCCGACACGATCAGACTTATTTCGGCCTGTGCGAAGCTGTCGGCGCTCGCTCCTGTCGATGAAGTGCTGCGCACCCCGGGTGCCGTGGCGCTCACCGATCGCTACACCGTTTGCCAGTACGCCGCTGTCCGATTGCAGAAGGCAGACAACGAGGAATTTCTACGGCGGCTCAACCGGGTCCTTCCGAAGCCCGACCTCACTCTCTACCTCGATGTCGAACCAGAGGTCGCCCAGGAAAGAATCAGGCGACGTGGAATCGACGAGGAGACGCTGGAGTTCCTCATCGATTTCCGGGAGGCCTACCGCTCCCTCCCGGAATTCAAGGATTTCGTCGTGCTGGACGGAAACGGTACGTTCGACGAGGTGCAGGAACTCCTGCGCAAGGAGATTCAGCGGGCCCTGCCGGAAGCAGTGTCCACGCCTGCCCGTGCGTAGACGCTGACGTGGGAACGGGAGCCGGCCGTGAACGGGTGCCGGCTCCAGTTCTCCCAGCGGTCCTCCAGATGAAGGCCCGCCCGCTCGGCCATCGCGTCGAGTTCCTGCGGCCAGCTGTAACGCACCCGGGTCGGGTAGAGGGCGAACCCCTCCTCCGTGACTTCCAGATCGAGGGACTCGACGACCTGGGTGTCCGCGCTGTGTCGCGACACCTGCAGAAGCAGGCTGGAGGTGCCGAAGTCCTTCACGCGCAGGGCCGGGCCACCCTCGAACTGCTGCGGTGAGGGCACGAACGCCTCGACGACGAAGCGCCCTCCCTTGGCCAGGTGCCCGGCGACGCTCCCGAAGCAGTTCTCCTGCTCCTCCGGATCGTCCACCAGGAACAGGGAGTTGAAGGCCACCCAGATCAGCGAGAAGTCCTGGTCCAGGGCGAAGTTGGTCATGCTGCCCAGAGTGCCGGTCACGCGGTGGCCCCCGGGCGCGCGGCTCAGCTCCTCGAGCATCTTCGGGGAGCTGTCCAGCCCATGGACGGCGACGCCCTCGGCGGCCAGCGGGATCGCCAGCCTGCCGGTGCCCACGCCGAGTTCCAGCGCGGGCCCGTCTCCGGTCAGCTCGGTGAGCAGAGCGACCGCTTCGGGAACATCATTGCGCCCGGCCACCTGCCGGTCGTACACACCGGCGCGGGCGTCCCCGTACGAGGCCGCATCCCAACCCTGAAACGTGTTCACATCACACTCTCCTCGGCCGGTGTCCGCAGTCCTCCCACCGGGGAGGACTGCGGACACAGCGGGCTCTTCGACGGCTCAGGCCTCGACCTTCGCCAGGAACTCCTGCCAGCGCTTCTTCTGCTCCTCGGTGGAACCTTCGCGGCAGACGTGGTCGCGTAGGTCCTCGTCCCAGGTGATGGGCTCCGGGTCCTTGTCCGCCAGCTCGGACATGCCGTCGAGCAGCGAGTTGTCCATGCCGGGCAGCAGCTCCGGGATCCAGTACGCGAGGTAGTAGAAGACGCTGCGCCCGGGGCTGAAGCTGGGGTTGCGGTTCTCGTAGTTCTCCAGGCTGAAGGCCGGGTAGGCACCGTCGCCGATCTTCTTCGGCACCTTCCAGATCGGGTAGCAGAAGGTGACTTCACCGATCTTGCGGAACGGGGCGGGCAGTGGGAGCAGACCGCGCGAGACGCGGGCGATGTGCTCGGCGACGATGTCCTCACGGTTCGCGCCGGTGGCGACGTACTTCATGCCGCGCTCGACCGCGTAGCGGGACAGGACGCGGCGCAGTAGCCAGGTCCCCATGAACTCCAGGTCCGCGTCGGGGAAGAAGTCCCGGAAGACCTTCTTGACCGAGCCGAGTTCCTTCAGGCCGGCCAGCCGCGCCGTCTCCGGCTCCTCGACCACGTTCAGCTCGATGCCGTGCGCCGTGCACAGCTCACGGGCGTTGTCCACCTGCGCGTCCCAGTCCGGGATGCCGAGCATCATGACCGGCACCACGCGCTCGGGTTCGAAGTAGCCGGACTCCATCAGCGTGGACAGCAGCACATTGGAGTCGCCGCCGCCCGAAGTCCCCACGACCAGGCCGCTGCTGTGGTCGCCGGGCCACTGCTTCAGCACGTCAGTCACGCTCGCGCGGACGAACTCGAAGCACTCCGCGGCGGACATCTGCGTGTGAACACGCTGGAAGGCCCCGCTGTCCTCGGTGGGGAAGGTCCACTCGGTGGTCGCCTCCGGATGCAGGCGCGCGTTGGCAGTCTCCACGCCGAGCAAGCCGGGAAGATTGATGTTGCGGGTGACTCGGGCGAATACCTCGGCGTCGCCGTCACCGTCGCCGGGGCGTGCGGTGGAGGCAGGAACGAAGACCGCACGCCGGTGTCCGTCCCCTCCGTGCCCCTCGATCCGGTAGGTCCACACTGCTGAGAGCGGGATCCCGTACAGCCTCAGCAGTGCTCCGACGGTCGGTGCACTCTCATGCTCGAGCAGGTACTCGCCGTGGTTGGTCTGCAACCGGACTCGCATATGCCGTTCCGTTTCGTCAGCAGGTCGATCATCGTCGATACAAGTGCCGCTGGTGAGGCGCCGAAGCCCCCCACCAGCGGTGTCAGGACGAAGAGTCCTGATGAGGGGCCACGGTCAGCCGGTGGCGACGATCGAGTTGCAGCAGGAGACGGACTCCAGGCCGCTGTCCGTCGTGGCCGCCTCGCGCGCACCGAGCACACCCAGGTTCACGGCTGCGACCGGCTCGAACTCGACGAGAACTGCCGCCGGGGCGTTGACCAGACCAAGTTCGGTCTTCATGGTTCTCAGCTCCTTATGTGTTGAAGTGGTGCATCTATCAACCACGCCTGGCGGCGTGGTTGTTCAGGTCGGGCGTCAGGACGCCCGGAAAGGGAGGAAGACAGGCTCGGGGTACGGGGCGCCGGGGTGCAGCTGCCCCTCGGCGTGCTCGGCGATCCGCCGCGCGATGTCGCGACAGTCGCCGATCCGGCCCAGGGCGGCACGTTCACGCATCTCCCGTGCCTCCGGGAACTCGCTCTCGGGCAGCTCCCACAGGGAGCGCTGCATGGCGGTGTCCATGGCCCCGGGGGACACGCAGAAGGCCCGCAGCCCTGCGGCCTTCTCCTCCGCGGCAAGGGCTTCGGTGAGGCGTTCCACCGCTGCCTTGCTTGCCGAGTACGCCGCCCAGCCCGGGCGCGCCGCGCGCGCCGAGCCGGCGGTGAGGTTGATCAGTACGCCTGCGTCCGGACGGCTTCGGACATGCTCGGCGAATACGGAACTGCCGTTGATCACGCCGAGCAGATTGGTACCGAGGATCCGGTTCCAGCGTTCGAGGTCGCCGTCCGCGACACGGAAGACTTCCATGACTGCGGCATTGTTCACCCAGACGTCGATCCGGCCGTATCGGGCAACGACGGACTGTGCGAATTTGCGCGTCTGCTGCTCGTCCTGTATATCGGCCGAGCAGTGCATCGCAATGTCTCCCGCATTGTCGGGAGGGGTGCTGCGTGATATTCCCGCCACCAGGAAGCCACGTTGCCTGAATTCCGAGCAGAGAGCCCGACCTAAGCCGCGACTTACCCCGGTGATCATGCAAACGGGCTGGTGAGAGCCGTTTGTCCTCAACATTTCCCCCGTGCGCGAAGATTCAACGCGATTGAGCAGATACCCTCGGTGAAGCGGTCGTGCTCTTTCGATTTTCTCTTGCCTGAACGAGTCTAGGATCATCGATGCATCGACGGCAAGCGTTTCTGTTCTTTTTTCTTCGATTCTTGTTTCTTCGGTTCTTGAGCGGATCGATCCGTTCCCGATAAGGGAATCCGTCGCATGTCGAAGTCGAATTGACGCCGCGGACTCTCTGTCACTCCCGTGCGTTGATGGCGTTTCTCCTGTTGCGGCGCGCCTCGCGGACGACCTTCCGATAGAAGGAGGGATAGCTGTCCTCGGCGTGTGCGGCGTACTGCTTGGCGACCGGATGCCGCTGGGCCAGTCTGTTGATGGGCACCACCATCGCCGCATGGTGCTCCACGTGGAAGTTGTTGCCGTTGGTGAACCAGCGGCTGAATCTGCTCCCGCTGATTGTCCGCGTATTTCGCAGCACATCCGTATTGTCCTCGGTGTCGCACAGGACGTGCTCGGGCAGCTCCAGAAGGAAGTGGATCGGTATCGAGAGCACCAGCGGAACCGCCCACAGCAGCACCACGGCCCGGCTGTGCCCCAGGGCGGCCGCCGCGCCTGCCGCGAGCACCGTGATCCCGAGCAGGCGGTACTCGTTCATGACCTGGTGTCTGGTGCGTTCCCCGATCTGCCCCCGGGTGTAGGACCAGGCTCCTGCGCAGCTGCGGACGACGTCTACGCCGACCTGGATCAGGCGTGCCGGGTCGACCGCACCACGGAGCAGAGCGCTCCAGGTCAGCGGTGCCCGGGTATCGAAACCGAAGAACTCGCTGTCCTGGGGAGTGCCCAGGTACTTGTGGTGCTGCAGATGCTGGACGCGGTAGTGGCTGTAGGCCGACAGAAGGGGAATCCCGAGCAGGACTCCGACCGGCCGGTGGACCGCGCTGCTTCGGAAGGCGGAGTGGTGCAGGCACTGGTGCTGCAGCTCCACCAGGTGCGTGTACATCGCGGCGAGGAGGAGGACTCCTACGGCTTGCGCCGGCCAGGAGCGGCTCAGGGCGAGCAGCCCGCCGACGCAGCAGAGGACGGCTGCCGCCGTCAGCTTGCCGAGAAAGACGAGTTCGTCCTTCCTGGACACTCGCGCCCGCTCGAACAGCACGGACGTCGGAACGTTGCTGATGCTCACATCCCCTCCCCGATCCTGCCCCTGCCCCTGCCTCGGCGCTACCGCCAGGCCACCGTCGTGTCGTCGGCGTCGGTCCGGTAGACCTGCCGTTCCGTCACGGCGTTGATGATGCGTGCGCTGCGCCAGGCCACCAGCGACAGCAGCGTGTCGTTGATCCCGTGGTCGGCCTCGGAGAACCCCTGGGTGTAGATCCGCAGGCCCTCCGGTCCGTCGAAGTCCACCGAGTAGTCGGCGTTCACATCGAACATGCCGTCCCTGAGAGCGAGTTGGTCCTGGATCGGCTTGAGGTACTCCGGGATCCGCCTGCGGTACCCGGTGCAGAGGATGACGAGGTCTGCGGGCAGCACCTCGGTGGCGCCGCGATTCTCGTCGTGCAGGGTCACCCGGTATCCGGACCCCTCCTGCTCCAGGTCCACGGCCCGGCGTGAGGTGAGCAGCCGGTGCCGCATCCCTGCACGCAGCACATGGTCGAGGTGGTAAAGGCGGCGATAGATGGCACCGAGCAGCTCGTCGGTGATTCCGTCACCGCCCGCGTTCAGCTGCTCGCCGACCAGGTCTGCGCGGCGCCCGGCCGGCAGCCCATGGAAGTAGCCGGCGTACGCGGAGGAGAACCACTCATTGGTGAACGGCGAATCGTCCAGGGGCTGGAAGCCGGCCTTGCTGGAGGTCCAGGTGAGGGAGGCGGGCAGCGCATGTTCGTCGGACAACAGGTGGTTGACGACCTCGGCGCCGCTCTGACCGGCACCGACGACCACGACTCGGCGGCCCTTCCACTCCGGGCGCACCCGGGTGAAGTTGCCGCTGTGCAGCACGTGCTTCCCCTCGTGCGCCTTGGCGAAAGAGGGAAGCCGGGGTTCGGCACCGGAGCCGACGACGACCGACCGCGCGGTGCGCTTCTCGCCGCCTTCGCAGGTGATCTCGAAGCAGTCGCTGGAGACCGTGACGGAGTCGACGCGGGTACCCCACCGGATCGAGGGCAGTTGCGCGGCCGCCCACTGGTAGTACTGCTCGAACTCGCGCCGTGAGCAGCTCAGGCCGTTGGCCTCCAGGAACCGGAACGCCCTGCCTTCCTGGACGAGGAAGTTCAGGAAGGAGAACTTGTTCCTCGGGTCGACCAGGGTCACCAGGTCCCTGAAGTAGGTGACGGTCAGCTGGGAGTCGGGGAGCATGAGCCCCTGATGCCACTCGAACCCGGGCTTCTCGTCGAGGAACAGCGTGCGTAGCTCGGGCAGCGGGTCGGCCAGGGCCGCGAGGCTCAGGTTCGCCGGCCCCACACCGATTCCGATGACGTCATGGTCAGCCATTGTCGCTCTCTCTGCTCTCTCCGGGGACGGCGGCGGGTCGGATTCCAGCGGTGACGGGCAGTTCGACGACCGTGGGGTCACTGCCAGTACTCGTTCTGGATACGGGCTATCCGGTCCACGAGCGCGGCATCGTCGGGGGCCTTCACCACGTACGAGTCGAGGAAGTCGGTGGAATGCCGCACTCCGCCGCGCCCGTTCCCGGCACCGTGGTGCGCTATGTGCTCCACGACGCCGAGGTCGTCGAACCTCTGCGCGGCGATACCGCGCGCGTCGCCCCCACCGGGGTAGAACGCGATGAAGCCGCAGGTCCCGGTGGTGGTAGTGGAGCCCAGGGACACCGGAAGCCCGGCGTCGATGCGGATCTGCGCCTCGACGATGTTGAACCCGTACTGCCACTGGATGACCGGTGGGATGACGCCGCCGGGGGGCCTGCCGGCGACCTCGCAGAAGACGAGCTCGTCGGACGCGGTGCGGAAGAGCTCCAGGTGTGTGGTGCCGTCCTTGAGGCCCAGCGCGGCAAGGACGGCCGCGTTCAGCCGATGGATGCGACGCACCAGGTCGGGCTCGTCGACGAGGACGGTTCCGAAGATGCCCCCCGGTGAGTAACCTGCTGGGTCCGCAAGGTACTTGCCGACACTGGCGAACCTGATCCCGCCGTCCACCACGACCGAGTCGCAGTGGTAGATCCGGCCGTCGACGAACTCCTCGATCTCGTAGTGCGAACCGGACAGATCCAGGCCCGCCACCACGCCGCGCGCCTGCTCGAGGGAGTCGACCATGTAGAGGTCCCTGGCGGCGAGCCCCCACCGGCTCTTGATCACTTTCCGGCCGGTACTCCAGTCCACCCGGTCGAGGTCCGCCGGACCGTCGAGCGCGGCGAAGGCGGGTAGCGCGGCCGCCCCGGCCTGCCGCACGACTTCCTTCATGCGCAGCTTGTCGCGGAAGCGCACCGCGGTCTCGTAGTCCATTCCGGGCAGCGAGAACTTCGAGCGCATCTCAGCCGCGAGGAGTACGGCCCGCTCGTGCACGGCGATGACCCGGCTGATGGGGTGGTGGCGAAGTATCCAGCTGCAGATGTCCCGCCAGCGGTCAAAATCCTCGGCGTCGCACACGGCGACATGGGGCAGGGAGTGGTCCGCGAAGCCGTCGAGACCGCCGTGGGCCCGGTGGCGGGTGACCAGATGGATGTCGATCTCCGATACCGGAAGGATGTGGGTGCCGCCCCGGCTGAAGTGCGAGTAATGGTGCTTGTTGATGAAGAGCGCGGCCGGCCTGCTCATCGTCCGGCCTCCTTGCCGGACCCGGCGAGGACGTCGAGCGGCCACACCAGGGAGCTGCGGACCATGTCGAAACCCGTGAGCCGCCTGATCAGGTCGGTCTCTTCGTCAGGACCGGTGCTGTGGCTCGCGGTGAGGATCCGCGCGTCGCCGTCGCGCAGCGCGAGGCGGACGAGAGTGGGGCCGGCCTGGAGACCGGCCGTGTCGAGGAGTCCGGTCAGCGCCGCCAGGGCCGCGTCGTGTTCCCCGGGTGACAGGACAAGCTCGGGCACCAGATGCTCGGGTAACGAGGGAACACGTTCGCCCTCCTCCACCGCGGCGATCCACCGGTGCGTCCCGTCCGTGGTGAAGGTGTGAGCGCGCAGGTATCGCTCCCCGCCGCCGCTGCCGCTGGTCGCCCCGGCCGCGACCAGAGCCTTCACCACCTCGGCCCGGGTGCCGACGGTGCCGAGCAAGGAGTTGGCCGTCGCCGCCGGTAAGGACCCCGCCTCGGTCAGCGAGACGACAGCCGACGGGCTCAGTGGACGTAAGACGGTGTCGACGAAGTCGGCGAAGGAAGCGTCCTCGAATTCGACCGAGTAGTAGTCCGTGTGGTCCTCGGCCAGCTCGTGCGCCGGTGCGCCTGGCCGCTGCACCAGAGCGACGCGGCAGCCCAGGCCGTGCGCGGCCCTCGCGGCGGACACCGTCGCGTCGATGAGGGCCAGCGTACGAACGCCGGGCCCCTCGGTCCTGCTCGCCCCTACCACTTTCCTCCCCCGATCCCGCTGTCCCGATCCGCTTCGAAGTACCCGGCCTCATCCCTGACGCTGGTCAGTTCCCAGTCCTCCCTGCTGCGTATGTACCGGGGACTCTCGGCGACGATCGACTCGGTCGAGGTCCTGCCACCGTCGAGACGCCAGCGGACCGTCCCGGTGACGCGGCGGCCGAGCTCCGCGACGAACGACTGGCAGGCCGCACGGAGTTCCCCGAACCACCGGCCTTCGACCGCCTCGCGCACCCAGATCTGCTCCAGGTGCAGCTTCTCCCTGAGCGTCTCGGCGTCGAGCGTGGCGGTTTCGAGGTGGCGGTGCGAGGCCATCAGCAGCCAGGCCGCGGGTGCCTCACGCACCTCCAGGACCTTTGCTCCGCCGGGCAGATGCTCCAGGCCGGTGTGCCGGCCGAGTCCGTGGGCACCGACGATCCAGTTCAGTGTGCCGATCAAATCGACGAGGTCCATGCGCCGGCCGTCGACGGCCACGGGAACACCCGCTTCGAAGGAGACCTCCACCGACTCCGTATCCGGGGCCGCTCGTTGGGCACTCCACCGGAAACACGACTCCGGTACCTGGTGGTTCTCGGGGTCGTCGAGGATCCCGGACTCGAACTCACGGCACCACAGGTTGGAGTCGGCGCTGGCTGAACGTTCCGCCATCTCCTCCAGACCGATGGCCCGCAGCTCCTTGATCTTCTCCTCGCGGGGCACGGGTTCGAGCTCGTACGGGCTGCCGAAGTGGCCCTGGAACCCCAGTTGTTGCAACGCCCCGTTCAGCCTGCGCAGGGTGTTCTGCGAGCGATTGGCCGTGTGCAGGACGACCTCGGCGCCGAGGTCCTCAGCCGTACGCAGGGCCGCATGGGCGAAGAGCGGACGGCTGAGCGAGGAGCTGATGGGATACGAGCCCAGGTAGACGGCGTGCGCCGCGATCGCGGGGGTGACGAACTCCCGCGCGAACGAGGTGCGTTCGTCGAGGATGTGCAGCCGGACGCCGAGCCTGCCGGTGATCCGCTGCAGCTCCTGCTGACTCTCGTCACCTCCGACGTCCACGCTGACGGCGTGTACGTCGGTGGCCCCGGCCTGCACCAGGCGGTGCAGAAGATAGGAGCTGTCCAGCCCTCCGCTGAACAGCGTCACGACGGGGCGCTTCCAGTCGACCTCGCGGTGCGTGATATCGCGAAAGGAGCGCACAGCCCTCGTTCTCACACTTCACGTCCTTCTGGTTCAGCTGCCTGGGGAAGGGGTGGTGTCCGCTCCTGGTCGACCGGTCAGCTCTCTCCTTGGTCCGGGGCCGTCGCCGGCCCGATCGGCAGTGCTGTTCTCACGAAGAGAAACTAAAGGGCTGAACCTGGATTGGCACTTCCAGGAAGCCTCGGACTCACCGGAAGGGGCTTCACTCTTCGGAGAAGTGCAGGACTCCGTAAAGAAGTCCAACCCTGCCATCAATACCGGAATCATGCCGACCGGCGGAGAAGAATGGTGCCGGGAGTACCTTGCCGCGCATTCAGTCGGAAACGGTCATTGATCATTTCTCGACGAGAGCGTAGGCAGACCGGCCTCGGCAAGTCAACAGCTTTACGAGGGAGGCGAGTTGGCGGCGAAAGGACGTAAAGCCGCAAAACGGGCACGCATCAAGGAAACCAGTCAAGACAGGCATAGCATCAAGGTTTCTTCCTGTTCTGTTCCGGCGCTGTCGGGCAAGCCTTGACATGCTGTCAACCTGTGGCCATGATTGATGCGATCTTGCTCAGGCTCCGGACTTATTTGCCGACCTGGGTGTGGGCGCCGCTACAGGGGGTTCGAGTGAGGCGCAAAGCTCTGCCGTGTTCAAAATCAGGCCCGTTACCGGCTCATTTGACGGCCACTCGGCAGGCGTCGGGACATTTGATATCGGCGCGTTCGGCCGGATTCCCGGATGGCTCCTCCTTGTTCCTTGACCGTGGCTTTTCCCGTGGTTGCGGGCTCATCGCGCGGCGTCGCGAAGGCGCACTGTGACGGACAAGCCCGCACCCACGCCCGACGACCTCGAATCGGACAAGCGGGTTCTGCGCGTCCTCATCGCGTCGTCCGTGCTCTCGAAGGTTGCCGACTGGCAGCTGGGTATCGTCGTTCCGCTGGCCGTGCTGGCCGAATCGGACTCCGTGGCCATGTCCCTGGCACTGTTCGCGCTGCGTGGCGTGAGCTACGTGGCGTCACCGTTCGTCGGATCGGTCATCGACCGGTTCGACAAGCGGACGGTGCTGGTGCTCGGGCTGATTCAGCAGGCGATGTGCCTGGCCCTGCTCGCCGTTTCGTTCTCCAGTCCGCCCGCCGTCGCCCTGCTGGTCCTGCTCTCCGGGGTGGGCAGCGTGGCCTGCACCATCACCGGCCAGTTCGTGATGATCCCGCTGCTGATCAGCGCGCCGGGCCGTCCCGTGGCAGTGGCGAAGCTGAACTCGGCGGTGGAGCTCTCGAAGATGATCGGCCTTCTTCTGGGTGGGGTCGGCTTTGCGGTCTTCGGCCCCTCGGCAGCCTCCGTGTGTATCGCCGGCGTGTACGCACTGGCCGGTCTGGTGGCCATGGTGCTGCCCGGAGTGCCTTCTGCCCAGACCGAGATGAACCTTCGCCGCGATCTCGCGGTCGGGTTCCGCTGGGTGGGGAAGAAGGAAATCCTCTGGCTCGTGGTCACCATGTCGATCATCAATATCTCCATCGGCCAGCTGGAGCCGGCGCTCATCACCGAGTTCGCCCGCCAGGAGCTCAACACGGGTGTCATTTCGTTGCTGATGGCCGTGGGTTTGTTCATGGGGGCGGTCGCCAGTCGTCTCGCTCCTGCGATCCTGCCGGGGTGGAGCACGGAACGGCGCATTCTGGCCGTCCAGATCCTCGCCTTCGTGGGGCTCGCATGTATCGCAGTCCCGGTGCTCCCGGTGCGCATTTTCGGGTTCATGGTGGAATGCTTCGCAGTGGCCGTGAGTAATGTGGCGTCCATCACCTATCGGCAGGAGACCATCCCTCCAGAGTTCGCGGGCCGGGTCAATGCGACGATCCGCATGTTCATCACGGGCGCGGTACCGCTGTCCGGATTTCTGTACGCCTGGGCGAGCCGCTTCGACGGTTACTACTATTGGCTTCCGACGCTGGCCCTTTGGGCGATCGCAATCGTGATCTGGGCCGTCTACACCCGAAGCAGGATGCGGACCACCGTTGTGGTCCCCCGCCAACAGGAACCGCAACGACAGTAATCACACACGTGGACCGTGAATACCAGGGACCGCTGAACGCGAACCACCCGGCACGAATCGCACGACAGGAATTGCGCATTGGAGATCATTGAACAGGACCACCTCGTCGTCGCCTCGGTAGATCTCGAAGAAGCAGGAGAACGGGCCTGGGAGAGAGCGAACACACGGGTCGACGTGGTCAGGCTGCTGGACTCCGAGGGCGTCCAGGACGACGTCCTGTCCCCGTTGGGATTCGTGGCCCGCCCGCGCTGGCTGAACTGGTGCGCCCCGGTGGGGGAATCAGAAGAGGAGTTCACGGCCGCTCTCTCCGGCACGGAGCGCAGGAACATCCGCCTCGGCCGCCGGTTCGTCCAGAAGCACGGACTGCGACTGCGCGTACAACCGCAGCTCACAGCGGAGTTCATGGACGACTTCCTGGTCGTCTACGACAGCCAGATAGCGAGCATGCCCCGGGGGAAGGACTTCGCACGCCGGTGGCGTGACCGCCTGCTGGCAGCGGCCGACGAGCATGTGAGCGTGTGCCTGCGCGATGGGGACACCATGCTCGCCGGGTCCATCTGGCGGAAGCGGCCCGAGCTTATGGTCCTGCAGATGCGTTTCTCCGCCGCCTCACCCGGAGCGCGATCTGGCCGCGCCCTGCGCGTGCTCTATGCGGAGGCCATGGCGGTCGCCCGCGAGCACGGACTGATCTACGCCTCCCTGGGCAACGATCCCGCGCTCTTCGGCCAGGTGGTGCAGCCGGGACTGTTCAACTTCAAGAGCCGCATGGGCTTCACGCCCGTCGCCTCGGAACTGCTCGACTCCTCCCTTGCTGGTGAGTTCGCCGACCGTATCCTCAGTCTGCGATCACTGGCCAACCCTTCACTGCTCGTCACCTGGGGGCGGCACCGCGGAGAACTGCCCCCTTGGCCGGATGCCGTACGCGGTGGCATCCACGACCTCCTCGTCCTCACGGACGACCCGCACGAAGAACTCCTCAGCCGATTCCACGGAGCCGGATTCCGTGAGTCGCGGGTGGTGACGCTGAAGGAATACGTCGACTGAGCCGAGCCCGGTGTCCCCGGGCAGTAAGTGGCATCACCCAAGCGGCCCTACGGCCTTGGGCACGCCGGCTTCTCATTCCGGCTGTACTCCGGCGTGGACCACCCGAAGGCGCTCGCCGGGCGCGCCAGAACCACGCAACCGAATCAGGGCTGTCCCACCGGGACCACCGGCTCCCCCGCCCGCAGGACGCCGATCATCCGGGTGACCGTCTCGGCCATCGCCCGCCGCCCGACCGAGAGGTAGCTGCGGGAGTCCACCGCGTCGGCGTTGGCGGCCAGGTACTCACGGATGGCGCCGGTCATCGCGAGGTTCAGCGCCGTCCCGATGTTGACCTTCGCGATCCCTCCGGTCACGGCCGCGGACAGCTCTGGGTCGGGCACACCCGAGGAACCGTGCAGCACCAGCGGTACCTCCAGGGTCCCGGACAGCCGGGCCAGCAGGTCGTGGTCGAGCGCGGCCGTGCGGGACGTCATGGCGTGGGAGCTGCCGATCGCGACGGCGAGGGCGTCCACACCGGACGCCGCCACGAACTCCCGTGCCTCGTCCGGGTCGGTGCGGGCACCCGGAGCGTGGGCGTCCAGCGGCGGTGCGCCGTCCTTGCCGCCGACCTCGCCCAGTTCGGCCTCGATCCAGAGGCCGTTGGCATGTGCCCAGTCGGCCGCGGTGCGGGTCGCGGCGAGATTCTCCTCGTAGGGCAGGTGTGCCGCGTCGTACATCACGGAGCTGAACCCGGCGTCGGCGGCCTGCCTCAGCAGCTGCCCGCTCTTGACGTGGTCGAGGTGGAGCGCGACGGGTACCGCGGCCCCTTGGGCCGCCTCTGCGGCGGCCCGTGCCAGCGGGCGGACCCGCCCGTAGCGGAACTTCACCGCGTTCTCACTGATCTGCAGGAGCACCGGGGAACCGGCGGCCTCCGCCCCTGCGACGACGGCTTCGGCGTGCTCCAGCGTGATGATGTTGAACGCGGCCACGGCGCGGCGTTCCGCGGCGGCCTCGGCGACCAGGGTCGCGGTATCGGTGAGCGGCATCGGTCAGGCTCCGGCGAGGATGACGGACCGGGCGAGGTGACGCGGGCGGTCCGGGTCCATGCCGCGTGCCTCGGCGACGGCGACGGCGAGGCGCTGCGCCCGCACCAGCTCGGCCAGCGGATCGAGGCCGCCTGCGACCCACATCCCGCCGGTGGCATGCACCTCGTCGGCCAGGCCTGACGGTGCGTCACCGATCATCCAGGTGGCCGTGCCCCGTGTCGTGATGCTGATCGGTCCGTGCCGGTACTCCATCGCGGGGTACGCCTCGGTCCAGGACGTGGACGCCTCCCGCATCTTGAGTGCCGCCTCGTTGGCGAGTCCCACCGTCCAGCCGCGGCCGAGGAAGGTGAACTGCGAGCAGCCGGTCAGCCATTCGGGGAGCGGCTCGGCCAGCGCGTCGCGGGCGTCGTCCACGACGGCGTCGGTGTGCAGTCCGAGGTGCGCGCGCAGCAGGGTGAGGGCGGAGGTGGCGAACCGCGTCTGGACCACGGACCGTTCGTCGGCGAAGTCGAGGACGACGACCTCGTCGGCGGCGGTCATCACGGGCGTGGCGGGGTCGGCGGTGACGGCGGTGGTACGGGTGCGGCCGCGCAGCCGTGCGAGGAGTTCGAGCACCTCGGTGGTGGTGCCGGAGCGGGTCAGCGCGACGACCCGGTCGTAGCGGCGGCCGCCCGGGAACTCGGAGGCCGCGAACGCGTCCGACTCGCCCTGCCCCGCGCCTTCGCGCAGTGCGGCCGCCGCCTGGCTCATGAAGAGGGAGGTCCCGCAGCCGACGAACGCCACCCGCTCGCCCGCCGCCGGAAGCACTCCACCCTGGTCCGCGGCGAGGTCCGCGGCCCTTCCCCAACACTCCGGCTGGCTCACCAGCTCGTTCGCGACATGGCTCATGTCCGTCCTCACCCTTCGACTGGATGCGTGTTTCTGCAAGATAGCGCGAGATTTCAATCATCTTCAAGCATTGCGAGGGCGCGGCGTGCGCTAAGGTCGCCTTCGAACATTCGAGGAAGGGAGCTGCGGATGTCCCGCGACGCCCGCTGGAAGGCGCTGCTTGAGCTGCTGGTCGAGCAGGGCCGGCTGGACGTCGAGGAGGCCGCGGCGGCACTGGACGTCTCGGCCGCGACCATCCGGCGCGATTTCGACCAGCTCGCCGAGCAGCAGATGCTCGTACGCACCCGCGGTGGTGCGGTCGTGCACGGCGTCTCGTACGAGCTGCCGCTGCGCTACAAGACGTCCAGGCGCGCGGCGGAGAAGCAGCGCATCAGCGCGGCGGTCGCCGGGCTCATCTCGCCGGGCGAGGCGGTCGGCTTCACCGGTGGCACGACGACGACCGAGGTCGCCCGTGCGCTGGCGGCACGCCCCGACCTGGCTTCGGGCTCCCCCGCGCTGACGATCGTCACCAACGCCCTGAACATCGCCAACGAGCTGGCGATCCGGCCCCAGTTCAAGATCGTCGTGACGGGCGGCGTGGCCCGTCCGCAGTCGTACGAGCTGATCGGCCCGCTCGCCGACGGTGTGCTCAGCCAGATCACCATGGATGTCGCGGTGCTGGGCGTGGACGCCTTCGACGTGGTCAACGGCGCGTCGGCGCACGACGAGGACGAGGCCGCGATCAACCGGCTGCTCTGCGAGCGCGCACAGCGGGTCGTCGTCGCCGCTGACTCCAGCAAGCTGGCCGCCCGCGCGTTCGCCCGTATCTGCGCCACGGACCAGGTGGACACGCTGGTCACCGACGGCGCCGTGCCCGACGAGACCGCCGCCGGTTTCACGGAGGCGGGCGTGACGGTCATCCGGGCGTGACGGGCATCCGGGCGTGACCGCCCCGATAGGGGCTATAACTGGACCATGATCATGCACGTGGTCGCGCTGGACGACTGGCTCTCCATCCCGGAACGGGCGTACGCGCCCAAGTCCCTCTTGGTGGAGGGCTTCGTCCACTGCTCCCCCGACGAGGCCACGACGCTCGCGGTCGCCAGCGCCTACTACCGTGACGTCCGCGGACCGTTGATGGCGCTGCTCATCGACGAGCGCAAGCTCCTCGCCCCGGTCCGCCTGGAGCCCGCGGGCACGGCCCCGCCACCGGGTGTCGCCCCCGGCACCCTCTTCCCGCACGTCTACGGGCCGATCGACCGGACGGCGGTCGACGGGATGCTGGAGATCCAGCGCGACGAGACCGGTAGCGCTGTGGGCTTCACACCCTGGGCATGAGCCCGGGCAGGCCGCACCCGGCCCCGAAGCCGGGACCCGACCAGCCTTGACGGGCCGCTGTCCGTACGGTCGACGGGCTGCTGTCCGTACGGTCAGGTGTCCTTGTCCTCGGGTGGCAGCCAGCGCCGGACCGCGCCGCTGCCCGGTACGAGGCGGTCGACCACTTCGGCCAGTTCGCCGCACGCCTGCTCGATCTTGCGGCGGATGGTGATCTGCTCGGTGACGATCGCGGCGAGCAGCAGACCGGTCAGTGCCGCCGATCCGTTGAGGGCCTGCAGGGTTCCCATGGTCGCGAAGAGGCTGTGGCCGGCGAAGGGCCCCACCGCGTCGGTCGCGGCCGAGATCGCCAGGACGGACACGATCAGGACGCACGGTGCGACACCCGGCAGCTGGAAGCGCAGCGCCGCCCACATCAGCAGCGGAAAGACGAGAAACAGCAGGGGGGCGGAGCTTCGCGTGACGACGGCGGTGACGACGGTGACGCTGGCGGCAAGACACGCGGCCTCGGCCCACCTGGCGGGCCTGACCCCCACGGGCATCCGGGCCCTACGGCAGACGAGCAGCAGCGGGGTCACCACCAGGACCCCCATGGCGTCGCCCACCCACCACGCCGACCAGACCGGCCAGAAGCTGTCGGGCGGAAGTACGCCGGCGAGCACCAGCACACCGGCCCCGACGGTCGCGCTGATCAGCATCCCGGCCAGGGCCCCCAGGAAGACGAGCGCCAGCCCGTCACGCAACCGGTCCAGCTCGGTACGGAAGCCGACCCGCCGCAGCATCAGGTACGCGCAGACCGGCGCGAGGCTGTTACCGGCGAGGATCCCGAGGGAGAGCGGCCGGAACGGACTGATGGCGAGGATGACGAGGAGAGTGCCGAGGGCGATCCCCGGCCAGATCCGGAGCCCGAACCAGAGCAGACAGCTCAGCGCGATGCCCGTGGGTGGCCACAGCGGCGTGACGATCGCGCCCTCGATCACCACCTGCAACGTGAGCCCGACGCGTCCTGCCGCGTAGTAGGCGGCGGCGACGGCCAGCATGAGCAGGACGACGGTGCCGAGACGACGGATTTCCTGGGTACGGACCACACCAGTCATCACACAACCTCACCCTGTCCGACGCCATCCGGGACACGCGTCGGCGGGTTCGCCGCCTCAGCCGGACCGGCGTCGAGGTCCCGCGTCATGACGCAGGACGAGCACGGCGGCGTCGTCGCAGTGGTCGGTGAACTCGGCCGCCTTCATTACCTCGGCGGCCAGCAGATCGGCATCGACATCGGCGTCGATCCCTGCCCCGACCAGCCGGGTCACCCGGCTCAGGCCGGTCTCGATCGGCACGGTCGGCCCCTCGATCACCCCGTCGGTCAGCAGCACGAAGGCTCCGGACTGGGTCAGCGGGCGCCGGGTCACCGGGTACACCTCGCCCGGTTCGATACCGAGCGGCAGCCCACCGACGTCGGAAGCTGTGCCGCTGCAGCCGTCGGCCGTGGCCCAGACCGCCGGTACATGCCCGGCCCTGGCGCTCTCGAGGACCCACGTCGTCGGGTCGAAGCGGAGAAAGCTGCAGGTCGCGAAGAGTTCGCGGGACACGGACACCAGCAGGTCATTGGCCCGGCCCAGCACTTCGCCCGGGTCGGTGCACGCCGTGGCCACGGCGCGCAGTCCGATGCGGACCTGTCCCATGAAGGCGGCGGCTTCGACGTCGTGCCCCTGGACGTCGCCGACGGAGAACCCGAGCGACCCGTCGGGCATCAGGAAACCGTCGTACCAGTCGCCGCCGATGTCCAGACCGTCGCGGGCGGGCGCGTACCGGGCGGCCGTCCGCAGACCGGGCAGGGACGGCAGCGTACGCGGAAGCATGTCGCGCTGCAGGGCCTCGGCGAGGTCCACCCGGGCGCGATGCGCCTCTGCCCCCTCCCGCGCCTGTGCGGTCAGCAACCCGAGCGCGGTCAGCAGATCGTCGGCGCTCGCCGACCGCGGGGGACGACGCCGCGTCATGGACCTCTCCGGATTTACGACAGTTCCAGCGCCCTGCGGAAACCGTCGTTCATCTTACTTCCGGGGTGCGACGGCCGCCTGGTGACGTCATGGCCACGGCGCTCGCCCCTCGCTCACTGTGCGGCGCGACCCGCCGCCTCCCGCGCCCGGAGTACGGCGGCGATGCGACGGCACCAGTCCCTGTTCTCGCGCTCGAACGCCAGGCCGCGCAGACAGGTCAGATACGGTCCGACGCGCTCGCCCCGGGCGAGGAACTCCTCCTCGTCGGCGGCCCCGCGCATCTTCCGCAGCATCGTGCCGAACAGCTCGATCCTGGCCTCGGACGCGGTCGCTCGCTCCTCGAGCTGATCGATCACGGGTCCGGTGTCGATCCGGTCGGCGGCCTGGACCTTGACGAGCAGGTCGTCCCGGATGAAGGACGGCTTCGACACGGCGGCGGCGAACCGCTCCAGCTCCTCGTGGCCGGCGTCCGTGACCCGGAACAGACGTTTGTTGGGGCGGTTCTCCTGGATCACCTGGCGTCCGGTGACCAGGCCTTCCTTCTCCAGGCGGGTGAGCTCGGCGTACAGCTGCTGGGGCAGGGCGTGCCAGAAGTTGGCGACGCCGACGTCGAATGCCTTGGCCAGCTGGTACCCGCTGTACTCACCGTCGAGCAGCGCCGCCAGTACGGCGTGTCGCAGGGCCATCGTCGCCGCCCCTTCCCTTTCGTCGTCCGTATGCCTCATCATACTCAAGGATCTGACTAGTCAGTTTCTTGAGTAGTAACCAATAACCAGACCAGTAACCAGTCATCAGATGAACCGGTGCGGCGATGAACGCGACGACACGCCGCCGGGACGAGGGGACACACCATGGAGACCGCTGAACGCTTCCGTGCCGCCGTCGAGCAGCGCGACCTCGGGGCACTGGACGACCTGTTCACCGAGGACATCCGCCTCTACAGCCCCGTCAAGTTCACGCCGTTCGAGGGCAAGGCGATGGTCATCGGCCTGTTCGGCGTGCTGCTGCGGACCTTCGAAGACTTCCGCTACGTCGGACAGTTCGCCGGCACGGCCCGGACGAGCAAGGACGGCACCGAGGCACCGTCGGAGATCCTGATGTTCCGGGCGACGGTGAAGGGCCGGGAGATCCATGGCATCGACCTGCTGCAGTTCGACGACGCGGGCAAGGTCAAGGAGTTCACCGTGATGGTCCGCCCGCAGTCGGCGGTGCACGCGCTGGGCGAGGCGGTCCTCGAAGGGCTGGTGGCGGACGGCCTCGTCACGGGGTGAAACCGCGCTTCGTACTGCGTTCTCCGGTTCCGCCCGCTCCCCTGGGCACGTACGCCTCGGTGCAGGGCGGCGGGACCGGTACCGGCCCGGCGGGGTACGGCGGGACCGGTACCGGCCTGGGCCGGATCACCGTTCGGTTTCAGTGCTCCGGTGGCTAGCGGCGTACTTCCGCTGTGAGCCTGCTCCGTACCCGCTGCTCGTGGAAGAGCCGCCCCACCAGCGCCGCCCCGTAGACGACGAATCCCACTCCGACGAGCCAGGACTGAAGAACCAGGACGGTTCCGAAAGGGCCGTACGTCACGGCGTTCGACGCGATCAGCGGGGAGAACACGAACTGCGAGAACACCCTCAGCCCGAGCAGTCCCAGCGCCGTCGCCACTGCTCCGGGAGCCAGCGCCCGCCAGCGGATACGGCCGCAGAGCAGCAGCCACTGCGACCACCAGAAGAAAAGGAACGCACCGAACACATCCCCCGTGGCGACCAGGGCGGTCTCCGGGGCGGACGCCGCCTCGCGCGTGGATGTCGAGACGAACAGCAGCAGTGCGCAGATCAGTACGGCCAGCCAGACGACATGGCGCCACATGGTGTGCCAGCGAGCCGTCGGCAGGTCCCACGCCCGCTCGTACCCGGTCTGCACGGCGGATCCGAAGGTCACGCCGAACGCGGCCAGGGCAGCGAGACCGAGCGCCGTGGTCCGTTGCAGGGCCTGCCCCGGCTTGCCGAAGAGCTGCTCGACCTCCTCCTGCGAGACCTGCGACACGCCGAGCCCCTGCACCAGCCACTTGGCGAAGCCCTGACCGCTCGCCAGGTCGGCCGCCGCGACGACGACCAGCAGCGGCACGAGGGTGAGGAAACTCAGCGCCGCGAAACCCATGGCACGGTGCATCAGCTCCATCTCACGGCCGCGGTTCCAGGCGAGCCCGACCACCGAGGTCTGCACGCGCTGGTGGAACCGCGTGAACCAGCGGCCGGGGTACGCCTCGGCATCTTCCGGCACACCGAATCTGAAGGGCATGTGCCGTCGACTACCCGCAAGCGCGGCCCGGGCAGTCCGGCGTGCCCCCGAACGGGTGTCTTCCGGCCCACATCGAGCTCCCTTCGCTCGGAACCGGTGGTGGCGCACAGGCCCAGTCGATTCGGCCGAATCGATGGCCGGTGACGCAGAACCCACCCGTACCGGTCCGCACCGGTCCTCGTACGGCGGGGCGGACCACGACCGGTCGCCCGAGAGGGTGGCGCGGTGCTAGAACTGGGACATGATCGGACGTCCCCGCCGGTCCTGGCTGACGGCGGTCATGCCGTCCAGCCGCCCGCGGTCACGTGATCAGCGTGCCCGCAAGGGGTGGCGGCGGAGTCTGCGAACCGGGCCGAGCGTGCACAGCCTCGCCACACAGGTCTTTCTGCTGCAGGCGCTCGTGATCATCCTGCTCGTGGTCGGCGCGACGGTCGCCCTTGTCCTGCAGGCCCGTTACGACAGCGAGCAGGACGCCCACAACCGTTCGCTCGCCGCGGCGGAGACTTTCGCGCACGCACCGGGCACGGCGGCCGCGCTGCAGTCCCCCGACCCGACGGCCATCCTGCAGCCCGCCGCCGACAAGGCCCAGCGGGGCTCGGGGGTCGACTTCATCAGCGTGCTGAGCAAGGACGGGATCCGCTACACGGACCCGGAACCCCAGCTGATCGGAAAGCGCGTGGAGGGCGACTTCACGCGGGCGGCCGCAGGAGAGGCGTTCACCGAGTCGTTCGAGGGCCGGCCGCACGACGCGGTACGGGCCGTCGTCCCCGTCATGGACCCCAGCAGACGGGTCGTCGGCATGGTCAGCGCGGGCATCCAGATCGCGAACGTCCGCGATCTGCTGGACCGGCAGCTGCCGCTCGTGCTCGCGTCCGCCGCCGGCGCGCTGGCGCTCGCCACCGGTGGCGCGGCGCTGGTCAGCAGGCGGCTGCGGCGCCAGACCCATGGCCTGGGCCCGGCCGAGATGACCCGGATGTACGAACACCATGACGCGGTTCTCC
This sequence comes from Streptomyces sp. NPDC043870, assembly GCF_056435785.1. Lineage (NCBI taxonomy): Bacteria > Bacillati > Actinomycetota > Actinomycetes > Kitasatosporales > Streptomycetaceae > Streptomyces > Streptomyces sp. NPDC043870. Next base: position 108,541 of record NZ_JBWKDT010000021.1, on the reverse strand, counting down.
ACGCGGTGCGCGAGGGCGTCATGATCATCGGTGGCGACGGGCGGCTCGTCCTCGCCAACGACGAGGCGCGGCGGCTGCTCGATCTGCCCGCCGACGCGGACCGGCGGCATGTCACGGAGCTGAACCTGGGCCCGGGAATGACCCGGCTGCTGGAGGCTGGTGAGGAGGTCTCCGACGAGGTGTTCCTCTCCGGAGACCGGCTGCTGGCCGTCAACACCCGGCCCACGGCCCCGTACGGCGGGGTGCCGGGAGTGGTCGCGAGCCTCCGTGACACCACCGAACTGCGGGCCCTGTCGGGACGGGCGGAGGTGGCCCGGGAGCGTCTGACGTTGCTGTACGAGGCAGGCGTGCGGATCGGCACCACACTGGATGTGCGCCGGACGGCGAGGGAACTCGCGGAAGTGGCCGTTCCCCGGTTCGCCGACTTCGTCACGGTGGAGTTGCTCGATCCCGTCCTGCGCGGCGATGAACCGACGGGCTCACTGGGTGAGATGCGGCGGGCGGCGCTCAGCGGCATCCGTGAGGACCATCCGCTCCAGCCGGTCGACGATCTGATCCTGATCAGTGTGACCCCGATGACCACGGCGCTCGACAACGGCCGGGCGCTGCTCGAACCGGATCTCAGCGCGTCCGAGACCTGGGGGAGCGAGGACCCGGAGGGGGCACGGCAGGCGCTGGAGTACGGGATCCGCTCGCTGATCACGGTGCCGCTCCAGGCCCGCGGCGTCGTGCTCGGCCTGGTCAACTTCTGGCGGTCGGGCGACGTCCCGCGGTTCGACGAGGACGACACGTCGTTCGCCGAGGAGCTGGCGGCCCGGGCGGCGGTGGCGATCGACAACGCGCGCCGGTTCACCCGTGAGCACGCGATGGCGGTGACCCTGCAGCGCAGCCTGCTGCCCCGCGATCTGCCGGAGCAGGATGCCCTGGATGTGGCCTGGCGCTATCTTCCCGCCCAGGCCGGGGTGGGGGGCGACTGGTTCGACGTGATCCCCCTGCCGGGTCTGCGGGTCGCTCTCGTGGTCGGCGATGTGGTCGGGCACGGCATGCACGCGGCGGCCACGATGGGCCGGCTGCGTACGGCCGTACTCAACTTCTCGTCCCTGGACCTGCCGCCGGCCGATCTCCTGGCCCACCTCGACGATCTGGTGATGCGCATCGACGCCGACCAGCCGACCGAGGAGGACCGGGCCACGGTGACCGGCGCGACCTGCCTGTACGCGATCTACGACTCGGTCAGCGGCCGCTGCACCCTCGCGCACGCCGGGCACCCCGGGCCGGCCCTGGTCGATCCGCGCAGTGGGGTGACGTATCCCGAGCTGCAGGTGTCACCGCCGCTCGGCATCGGCGGGCACCCGTTCGAGGAGACCGAGCTGGACCTGGCGGAAGGCAGCCGGCTCGTGCTCTTCACCGACGGCCTCGTCGAGGACCGCCGCCGGGACATCGACGAGGGACTGGAGCTGCTGCGCACCGCGATCGCCCCGCCGGGACTGACGCCCGAGGAGACCTGCCGTGCCGTGACGGACGCGATCCTTCCCGACCAGCCCAGCGACGACATCGCACTGCTCGTCGCCCGTACGCGTCTGCTGGCCTCCGACAGGTCCGTCGTCTGGGAGGTGCCGTTCGACGCGTCGGCCGTGTCCCGGGTGCGTGCCGAGGCCGGGCGGCAGCTCGCCGTGTGGGGTCTCGAGGAGTCGGCCTTCGCCACCGAGCTCGTCCTCAGCGAGCTGCTCACCAACGCCCTCCGTTACGGCACCGAGCCGGTCCGGGCCCGCCTGCTGTACGGGCACACGCTCATCTGCGAGGTCTCCGACGGCAGCAACACCTCTCCGCATCTGCGCCGCGCCGCCACAATGGACGAGGGTGGCCGTGGCCTGTTCCTGGTGGCGCAGTTCTCGCAGCGCTGGGGGACGCGCTACGTGAGTCCCGGCAAGATCATCTGGGCGGAGCTGGCACCGGGCGGCGCGCTGCCGGAGGAACCGGTGATGGCGTTCGACGAAGAACTGGCGTGGTGAGGCCGCACCCCGACGGACCGGAGAGGGCCGGGGCCGCACGAAGAGACTGCACGAAGGGGGCGGGCGGGCCGGTCCCGGACAAGACCCTAGGGCTGGACGACGGGCCGGGCCTCCACGCCGGAACGAGGCTGCTGATGAGCGCCGCTCGCGATCATCCGCACCTCACCGCGGTCACTGATCTCCGCCTGCACGATGCCGGTGTCGTCGGTGTAGATCGGATGGCCGCCGGCCCCCTTGCGATCCGTGCGGTGCACCACCACCGCGTCCTCGCTCCCCGGCACCCGCTCCGCCCCCGCACCGGCGAAGACCAGCTCAAACACATCGTCCCGGCCCATGTCGCTCTCCTCTGCCGTGAAGCCGCACGCCGTGTCCGGCATCAGCCTGGATGGCCACTATCTGAATGGCCACTACCTGAATGGCCATTATCCGACTTTTAGCACCATTTCGAGCGCTGAGTGCCAGTACGACGACCGAGCGGCACCGGCGTTCAGAGGCGCGCGTGGGCGGTGATGTCCTCGTCGAACTGCTCGATCATGGCGGGTGTCACCGTGGGCCGGCACTGGGCGATGACCGCGAGATGGTCCTCGGTACTCGCACCCGGCGCCCGGCGCTCCGCCGCACCGCCCGCGATCGCGTGCAGATCCCGCTCGAAAGCGGTCTGGGCGGCGATCCGGGCCGCGTGCTCGATGTCCGCCGGAGTGAACTGCTCGCTGGCCGCGACCAGCGCCGTCACATCCACGTCGGACCGGCCGTCCGCGTACCGGGACCAGATCGCGGCGCGCGCCGCCTTGTCCGGCGTACCGATCGGGATCAGATAGTCGAACCGCCCCGGGCGCAGGAACGCCGGATCGAGCGACCGTACGGAGTTGGTGGCGCACACGAGCAGACGCTCGTCGCCCTCCCGGAAGCCGGGTATGAGGCTAGGGGCGCGGCCGCACGGGGTCCTGCTCCGCCGTGGACAACCCCCGGGCGGGAAACGCGACGTTCCGTACGTAGCCAGGACGGCCTCCCGTGCACCGTCGGACCAGGCCGTCGCGACAGGACGCGTTCGTCTCCACGGTCGCGGCCTGGCCCCGGGAGGGGCTTCCGGAGGCGCAGATCGCCGAGCTGTGCGGGACGCTGAGGGTGCTGTCGCCGGCCCCGGTCTTCGAGGTGAACCGCGCGGTGGCGGTCGGCCGGGCCGCCGGGCCGAAGGACGGCCTGGAACTGCTCGCGCCCTTGCTCGAGGATTCCCGGCTGACGCGCTATCAGCCCCGGTACGCCGCCCAGGCTGAACTGCTGCGGCGCGCCGGCGACCACGAGGCCGCGCGACACGCCTACGAGGAAGGTCTCGATCCGCGCGTTCAGCAGATGCGCGGCAGCTGCTCGCCGAGCGGAAGGTCGACGACGCGCGTGCCGCCGAGTCCGGTGCGGGCCACCACCATCCCGGGGTGTGCCTCGACCACCTCGCCGATCACCGCGGCCTCCCTGCCCAGGGGGTGCGCGCGCATGGCCGCCAGGACCGCGTCGGCGTGCTCGCGCGGGACGAACGCCACCAGCTTGCCCTCGTTCGCGACGTACATCGGGTCCAGGCCCAGCACGGCGCAGGCGTTGGCGACGGCGGGCGGGACCGGGACGGCGCGCTCCTGGACGACGACGCCCGTGCCGGAGGCCACCGCGATCTCGTTGAGAGCCGCGGCGAGTCCGCCGCGCGTCGGGTCGCGCAGGACGTGCAGGTCGGGGGTGACCGCGAGCATCGCCTCGACCAGGCCGCCGAGTGCGGCGCAGTCGCTCTCGATCTCCACGCCGAACTCGAGGCCCTCACGCACGCTCATGATGGCCACGCCGTGGACGCCGATCGCACCGCTGACGACCACCACATCGCCGGGGGCGGCGCGTTGCGGACGCAGATCGACACCGGGCGGGATGAGGCCGATGCCCGAGGTGTTGATGAAGATGCCGTCGCCGTGGCCCGCTTCCACGACCTTGGTGTCGCCCGTGGCCACTTCGACTCCGGCCGCGCGGGCGGCGGCGCCGAGGGCATCGGCCACGAGGGCGACGACCGCGAGCTCGACGCCCTCTTCGAGGATGAAGCCGCAGGAGAGATACGCGGGCCTGGCACCGCTCATGGCGAGGTCGTTGACCGTGCCGTTGACGGCGAGGTCGCCGATGCTGCCGCCGGGGAAGAACAGCGGCCGCACCACGAAGGAGTCGGTCGAGAACGCCAGCCGCGCGCCGCCGAGTTCGAGCGCCGCGGAGTCGCCGAGACCGGCGAGCACGGTCCCGCCGAAGGCCGGGGCGAAGATGTGCTCGACCAGTTCGGCGGACATGGCACCGCCACCGCCGTGGCCCATCACCACACGGGGCTGGTCACGGAGCGGAACGGGGCACGTCCACGCCAGGAGGTCCGGTGCTTGGGTGGTCTCAGACAACGGGGCTGCCTTCCAGGGACGCGGCCGTCAGATCCAGCCGCCGGTAGAGGTAGTAGGCGGCGCACGCGCCCTCGCTGGAGACCATGGTGGCTCCGAGCGGCGTGCGCGGGGTACAGGTGGTGCCGAACGCCTCGCACTCGTGGGGCTTCAGCAGGCCCTGCAGGACCTCGCCGCTGCGGCAGGCGGCCGGCTCACGGGTGTCGACGCCGGTCACCGAGAAGCGGTGCTCGGCGTCGTACTCCCGGTAGCGCGAGGACAGCCGCCAGCCGCTGTCGGGGATCACCCCGATGCCGCGCCAGGCGCGGTCGGTGACCTCGAAGACGTCGTCCAGCATGGCCCGTGCGGCGGGGTTCCCCTCGGGCCTGACGGCACGCGGGTAGGCGTTGTCCACGGTGTGCTCGCCGCGCTCCAGCTGCTGGACCGTCCTGCGCACGCCTTCCAGGATGTCCAGGGGCTCGAATCCGGTCACCACGATCGGGACCCTGTACCGCTCGGCGAGCTCCGGGTATTCGCCGACGCCCATCACGCTGCAGACGTGACCGGCGGCGAGGAAGGCCTGTACGCGGCAGCTCGGGGACCGCATGATCGCCTCGATCGCCGGGGGCACGCGCACATGGGACACCAGCAGGCTGAAGTTCGGAATGCCGAGTTTGCGGGCCTGGTACACCGTCATGGCGTTGGGGGGTGCGGTGGTCTCGAATCCGATCCCGAAGAAGACGACCTCGCGGCCGGGGTTCTGCTGGGCGATCCGCAGTGCGTCGAGGGGCGAGTAGACCACGCGTACGTCGCCGCCCTCGCCGCGCACCTGGAACAGGTCGCGTCCGGTGCCTGGCACCCGGAGCATGTCGCCGAAGGAGCAGAAGATCACCCCGGGACGGGAGGCGATCTCCAGTGCCTTGTCGATGACCTCCAGCGGTGTGACACACACCGGACAGCCCGGGCCGTGAATCAACTCGACCTCGTCCGGGAGGAGTTGGTCGATGCCGTGCCGGATGATGGTGTGGGTCTGGCCTCCGCAGACCTCCATCAGCGCCCAGGGCCGGGTCACGGTGGCGCGGATGTCGTCAAGCAGCCGCTCGGCCAGGGCGGGGTCCTGGAATTCGTCGATGTACTTCACCGCTGGGCCTCCCGCGGCGCTCCGCCGTCGGCGGGCCGCTCCGCCGCACCGGCCTCGGCAGCGGCCAGCTCCCAGGGGTCGCCGAACTCCTCCTGGAGCATCCCCAGGCTCTCGAAGAGCTTCAGCGTCTGCCGTGCCGACTCCTCGTCCAGCCGTTGCAGGGCGAATCCCACATGGACGATGGCGTATTCGCCGACCTGAAGGTCCGGCAGATACTCCAGGCACACCTCCTTGACCACCCCGCCGAAGTCCACGGTGGCCATGCGGGTGCCGTCCCGGTCCTCAATGCCCAGTACTTTGCCGGGTACCGCCAGGCACATCCGTTCCTCCTCGCTGTTGTGCTGCCACGACGAGCTGGCCGAGCGCCAGCCCTCCGTCGTTCGGGGGGACTCTTCGGTGGCGCAGCACGGTGAACCCGTCCGCCCGCAGCGCTCCCGCGCAGGCGGAGGAGAGCAGTGCGTTGGCGAACACTCCCCCGGTCAGGGCCACGGTCTCCAGGCCGTGCCGCTCGCGTGCGCCGGCGCAGAGCGTATGGACGAGACGGGCGACCGCGGTGTGGAAGCGCGCCGCGACAACGGGGGCGGGGGTGCCCGCGCGTACGTCGTCGACGACCGCCGCCAGTACGGGTGCGGGATCGGCGGTCAGCGCGGCGGCGGTCCCCGGGTCCGGCGGGCACAGCGTGAAGGCGTAACCGTCGCCGTTCCCGCCGGCGCCGGTCACCGCGGCGGCTTCGAGCTCGATGGCGGCCTGGGCCTCGTATCCGGCCCGGTGGCACACGCCCGCCAGGGAGGAGACGGCGTCGAACAGCCGGCCCATGCTGGAGGTGGGAACACAGTTCAGTTTCCGTTCCAACTGACGTTCCAGCAGGCGCAGTTCGCCCGGCGGACAGGCTTTCACACAGGGCAGGTCCCCGGCCCGCTCGATGCCCGCCGCACGCAGATGCGCGAGTGCCATACGGTACGGGCGTTCCACCGACGCGTCCCCGCCGGGGAGCGGGACGTACGCGAGGTGCGCGTACCGGATGAATCCGGCGTAGTCCGCCAGCAGGATCTCCCCGCCCCACACCGCGCCGTCGTCGCCGTAGCCGGTGCCGTCGAAGGCCACCCCGATCACCGGCCGGCTGCCGTCCAGGCCGTGCTCGGCCATCGTGGCCGCGACATGCGCGTGGTGGTGCTGGACGCGCAGGAGCGGCCGGTGCCCGGCGTGGCGGGTGGCCCACTGCCCGGAGCGGTATCCGGGGTGGCGGTCGGCCACCAGCAGCCCGGGTCGCACGCCGGTGATCGTCTCCAACTGGTCCTCGGCGCAGGCGAAAGCGTCCTGCGTGGCCAGGTCGTCCATGTCGCCGATATGGGCGGAGAGCCAGGCCTTGCGGCCCTCGCCGAGGCAGAGCGTGTTCTTGAGGTCGCCACCGACGGCGAGGGCCGGCCCCACGGAGACCGGCAGCGTGAGCGGCAGCGGGACATAGCCGCGTGAGCGGCGCAGCATCAGCGGTTCTCCGTCGCAGACCCGGACCACGGAGTCGTCGCACGGCACATGGATGGGGCGGTCGTGCATCAGCCAGGCGTCGGCCAGGTGGGCCAGCCGGTCCAGTGCGTCCTCGTCGTCGGTGACGATCGGCTCCCCGGCGAGATTGCCGCTGGTCATGACGAGCAGGCGCGGTGCCGTCTCTCTCTCGCCGGGGAGCCCGAGCAGCAGATGGTGCAGCGGGGTGTACGGGAGCATGACGCCGAGGTCGGGGCTGCCCGGGGCGACCGCCGCCGCGAGCCGCGGGGCCCCGGTCCGCGGCAGTGGTTCGGCCCGGCGGCGCATCAGGACGATCGGCCGGACACTGCCGCTGAGCAACTCCCGCTCCACGGCGCCGGCATGCACGAGGTGCTCGACGTCGGCGATGTCCCTGGCCATCAACGCGAACGGTTTGTCTCCGCGGCACTTGCGGCGGCGCAGTGTCTCCACCGCCCCCGCGTTGCTCGCATCGCAGGCCAGGTGGTAGCCGCCGAGGCCCTTGACGGCGAGGATCGCCCCCTCGGACAGGAGCTCGCGCGCCTCGCCAACCGGATCCGCCTCGAGCGGTCCGCCCAGGCTCCGGTCGTTCGGGTCGGGGGCGATCACGTGCCGGGGCCGCAGCCCCGGAGCGGCGGGCGCCACGATCAGCCGCAGCCGCGGCCCGCAGGCGGGGCAGGCGACCGGCTGGGCGTGGAAGCGGCGGTCGGCCGGATCGGCGTACTCCCGGGCGCAGTCCGCGCACATCGGGAAGCCGGCCATCGTCGTGTGGTCGCGGTCGTACGGCAGGCCCGTGACGATGGTGAAGCGCGGCCCGCAGTGCGTGCACGTGATGAAGGGGTGCCGGTGGCGCCGGTCGGCCGGGGCGGAGAGTTCGGCGAGACAGTCGGCGCACGTGGCCGTGTCCGGGGAGACGAGGGTGCGGACGGGGCCGTCCGCGGGCTCGGAGGCGACGATGGTGAATCCGCTTCCGCCCGTCGGGGGTACTTCCTGGTCGTGCACGGACTCGATCCGGGCCAGCGGCGGGGCGTCCTCGGCGATGCGGGCGCAGAACCGGGCCACGGCGAGCGGCGCGCCCTCCACCTCGGCGACGACGCCGTCCCCGGTGTTGGTCACATGCCCGGTCAGATCCAGCCCGGTGGCAAGGGTGTAGAGGAACGGGCGGAATCCGACGCCCTGCACCACGCCCCGTACGGTGACCCGGCGCCGCTGTGCCGTCTGCGCGGCGGCGATGCCCTGATGTGTGGCGGTCACGAGCGGGCCCGCGCCATGACCGGCGCGTGGACCGCGGCGCCCTCGGCGGCCGCCATGGCCCGGTCGAGCAGCTCTCCGGCGCCCTCCCCCGTGCGCACGGACGTCAGGACCACGTCCACACCGGGGTTGACCTGTTCGACATGGGCACGGAACGCCGCCTCGTCGAAGGCGACGGCGCCCGCGATATCCGTCTTGGTGACCACCACGAGGTGGGCCAAGCCGAAGGCCGTGGGGTACTTCAGCGGCTTGTCCTCGCCCTCGGTCACCGAGGCGAGGACGACTCTGAGCGATTCACCGAGGTCGTAGGAGGCGGGACAGACGAGATTGCCGACGTTCTCCACGAACAGCAGCCGGGTGTCCATGGGGAGCCAGCCGTCGAGCTGCCCGGCCAGCATCCCGGCTTCCAGATGGCACAGCCCGTCGGTGAGCACCTGCTTGACCGGGACGCCCGAGCGGGCCAGGCGTACGGCGTCGTTCTCGGTGGCCAGATCGGCCGTCAGGGCCGCGACCGGCACGCCCCGTTCCCGTGCGAGGAGCAGTTCGCCTTCCAGCAGGGCGGTCTTCCCGCTGCCGGGGCTGGACAGGAGGTTGACGACCGTCGTGCCGCGGGCGGCCAGCTCCGTGCGCAGTGTGTGGGCTGTCGCGTCGTTCTTGGCGAGCACCGCCTGCTGCAGATCGACAACTCGGCACATGGGTCAGCTCTCCTCGGTGATCGATGCGCGGATGCGGCCGTCCGCCGGGTCGTCGTCCCACTCCACGCCGGTGATGCGCAGCTCACGGCCCGAGACCAGTTCGGCAGTCGCCCGGCCGCACGCCGGGCAGCACAGCCGCGGGGGCATGCCCACCGCCCAGTCGTCCGCGCACGGTTCGCAGCGGGCCCGGCCGGGGACGGGTTCCGCGACGAGTTCGGCGCCTTCCAGCACGGTTCCGGCGCAGGCCAGTTCGAAGGAGAAGGTGAGCGCGTCGGGGACCACTCCGGCCAGCTCGCCGACCTGGAGTCGCACGGTCCGCACCGCGGTGGCGCCATGGGCGCGCGCGGCTTCCTCCACCTGGTCGACGACGGCCAGCGCGATGGACATCTCGTGCATCGGTCTCCGTCCTGCGCAGCGGTCGGCCGTTCGCGCCCATTACAAGGCTGGGACGCGGCTCCGGCCGACCGGCACGCCGGGAGCACACGGCTGCGTACGCCGTTCGGTTCAGCCCCCGGGGTGACCGCGCACGCGCGGGGCCCCGACGCCCTCGTCACATCGTGCGGATGCGCACGTACCGCTTGAAGTCGGGGAAGAGCCCCTTGACGAGAATCGCGAGTGCGGTGGCGACGGCAGCGCCGCCGATGATGCCCTTGACCTTCATGATCTTCTCCTCATCTCACGGCTTCGTGCTGCACCAGTTGCGTGACCATCCGTACGGCCTCCGGTACCGCGGCGGCCACCTGCGGGCTGAGTCCGATGCCCTCGTCGACGCAGGCGGGTTCGCAGCCCACGACGAGGGTGCGGCGCGGCGGCGTGCTGCCGGTGCCTGCGCACAGGGTGTCCAGCAGGGCCAGGACGGCGTCGGGCGACATCCGGTGGCCGTCGAGGGGCACGCTCTCCGCTCCGCCGCCGCCCGGCGTTCCGGGCTCGATCAGATACAGCGTTCCGGGTTCGCCGCCGCGCGCCGTCGCGTCGACGAGGACGAGCGTGTCGTATCCGTCGAGGATCCGGTAGGCGAGGTGGACGCCCCGGATTCCGATGTCCGCCACTTCGACATGGCCGGGCAGCGGCTGCTCGGTGAGCCGGCGTACGGTCTCGACACCGAAGCCGTCGTCACCGAGGAAGATGTTGCCGACGCCCGCGACCAGCGTCCGGGCACTGTCCTGCGCGGGGCCGTTCACGCGTCCTCCAGGGCTTCGACCTCGTCGGGCTGGAAGTACAGGAACCGGCCCTGCTCGCGGCGGATGTCGGCACCGGGATCGCCCTCGACGGTCACCGCGATGTGCACACCGCCGTCCACGTCGTGCAGGACGGCCTCGACCTGCGCGCTGCGGCCGTGCAGGAACAGGTCCTGGGCGTCGCTGTGACGCAGCCCCGGCCGCAGCAGGACCCGGCTGCCCGCGCTCACGGGCCGCCCGTCGATCATGACGTGATCGCGGGCCGGGTCGACGCTCGCGTCGCTGCCGGGGTCCCACCAGGGCGTCTCCGGCCGTACGACTCCGTGCTCGGCGCGATCCGCGGGGCCGGTGACCTCCCGCAGGCTGCGCACCGCGCCGTGCAGGCGTTCCAGGACCTCGGGGGGCATGGAGTCGGCCAGGTCGATCACGGCCGCGGCCCGCTCGTCGGTGCCCCTGGCCTCTCGCTTCTCCTCGTCGGTGAGGGCCGCGGTGCGCAGCGCGAGGATCTCGTCGATCTCGGTGGCGTCGTACAGGGCACCCGGGCTCTCCGGCGCGATGGCCGGGTGGTCCTCCAGGATGATGGGCGAGGAGAGCACGAGGTCCGCACGGCCCCTTTCGCCCGCGAGGACCGGCCAGGTGTGCAGATTCCGGCAGGACGCGACGGCCGCCTTGGCCCACTCGGGCGGGTCGGTCATCGAGAGGAACGCGCCGGTGTCCAGGCAGAGCAGCAGATGGGTCGCGACCAGGGAGTGCGGCAGGGCGGCGTCCCGTTCGGCGCCGGGCCCGGGCGCCCAGGCGCTGGTGTTCTCCACGACGGCGGTCAGCCTCATCGTCCGGTAGGGACCGTCGAGTTCGGCGGCGGACAGGCGTACGACACCGCTGATCTCCTCGCGACGGCGGACGAGCCGCCCCACGGTCCGCCCGGCGCCGTCCCGTACGGCTTCGGTCTCCTCACGCGCGGGCCGGGTGAAGGGGAAGGCCACTTCGTCCCCCGCCAGCTCGGCGACCGGGACGGCCAGTTCGACGCGTTCTTCCACACCCTCGTCCCAGGGCACCAGGACGCGGTCGTCCAGATGCAGCTCGGGCACGGTCACGAAACCGCCGTCGTCGTCCGTCTGCTGGACGATGCGGCGCTGGGTGTGCAGGAAGCGCACCTCGACCGCGAGGGTCGCGTCGCGCTTCGGTTCCATCAGGCATTCGGTGTGCTGGAATTCGTGCTCTTCGCAGGCTGCGCTCCACGCGGGCGGCACGAGCACCCCGAACTGCCAGCGCAGCCGGTTCTTGGCCGCCGAGGCCCGGTACGGGTACAGCACATAGCCTTCGAAGAGCACGGCGTCGGCGACCTGCCGGGCGATGGCGAGCCGCGCGTGCGTCGCCGGGGGAAAGGCCGCGGTGGTCATGGTGCCGTCCTCCCGCCCGCCGCGCCGTCCGCGTCGGCCGTGCCGAGGAGCTCCTCCACCGTCGCCTCCCAGGACGGCAGCGCCCTCCGCGACCGGAAGGCGAGCAGGGCGTCCATGGTGGCGCGGGGCAGCCGGATCCAGCCGCAGCCGGGGAAGTGCTGCTCGACCATCTCCCGCCAGACCTTCACGGGCATCCGAACGGTCGTCTCCCGGTCCCAGGGCACGGGCTCGACGTGGAATCCGCCGGCTCCGGTGAAGGCACTGCCCGAGAAGAGCATGAGCAGGGGTACGTCGCCGCCGGCCAGCGCGTGGACGTAGCGGGTCGCGGCGATGTCCATGTCGTACGTGCAGGGCACCACGAGGTCGGTCTCGGTTTCCCCGGTGAAGCCGGGGACCATGAGGGAGACCTGCGCGAACTGCACCGGGTGGAGCGTGCCGGCCCAGCGTGAGCGCTCTCCGAACAGATCCGTCAGGCCTTCGGCCTCGTCGGGCTCGTATCCGCGGCGGGCGGGTTCGATACGCAGCTGGCAGCGCAGCGCGAGGGCGTGGACCCTGGTTCCTCCGGATGCGGTGATCCGTAGCCGGAAGACGAGGGTGGGTCCTGCGGCGTACGGGTCGGCGCGAACGTCGGTGCAGCTGAAGGTGAACTCAGTCATGGCAGTCATGTCGGTCGTGGCATTCATGGCCGTCATGGCCGGCTCCCCTGTGGCACCTTGGCCCGCTGTCGTACGTGAGCGAAGAAGGCGTCGAGATCGGCGCGGGCCTCGGCGCCGCCGTCGAAGCCCTGCCAGCGCAGCCGCATCCGGCCCACCAGTTCGTAGGCGTTGTCGATCGGCACGAGGTAGCACTCGGTGCGACCGTCGCTCCGGCGCAACAGCAGGGCTTCCACGTCGGGTTCGAGCAGTGCGGCGAGCCGGGTTCCGGCGAGGACGGCCTGCCAGGACGACGGCTCCAGTTCGCTCTCGGTCGCCCCCGCCGGGCTCGGGTAGAGCGCGACGAGCCGGTCGAGTGCGGAGTTGCGGAAGAAGAAGGCGACGCCAACGGGGATCCCCAGCAGTTCCCAGGCGTTGTCGTCGAGCCGGTGGCCGGGGTCGGTGAGGAAGCGGCCCGGGACCGCCCGGAAGCGGCCCTGCGAAGTGCCCGGACGGTCCAGCAGCCGGGCGCACGGGTCGCAGGCGCAGGCCAGCGCCCGGCGCTCGGTGTCGACGAGATGCCGGTGGCACTCCTCGGCCACGGGCACCCCGCACAGCTCGCACCGCTCCTCGCGGGGCGGCTGGGGCGTGGTGAAGCGGCGCAGGCCCCGGGGGCCGGGGGCGCCCGGCACGGTGCGGATCGCGCTCATCGCACCGTGACCGTGGAACGGCCCGCGGCGGAGGCGTCGGGCGGGCCGGAGCCGATCTGGAGCAGGGCGGGCTCACGCGGGGCGGCCGTCTGATCCAGTTGCACCGCGGTCACTTCGGGTGCGAAGCAGGCAAGTGCCTCCACGGCGGCCTGCCGGGCGACTTCCTGGGTGCTCGGGCACCCGCAGCCTGTCGAACCGGTGACCCGCAGCCGCAGGACGCCGGTCACCTCGTCGAACCCGGCCGACTCGATGGAGTGCCGGACGCTGCGCAGGGCGCGCGCGATCCGGGTGGGGACGTCTTCGGGGTGCAGCTCGTGCAGCACGAGCAGGCTTGCGACCAGTTCGTCTTCGTACAGGCCGGCGCGCGGATCGCCGCCGGACGGCCCGGTGGCGGGGTGGCCGAGCAGCTCTATGGCTCTGGCCAGACCGGCGCCGTAGAAGTCCATGAGGACCCGCACGAGTTCCTCGGCCGCCGCGCACGCCTGCTCGTCGCCGGTGGCGGCCAGCCGGTCGAGGACCTCCTCGACCCGCCGGCCGGCCTGCTCCGCGTTCACCGCGCTCATCCGGCGAGGCCGCTCAGTCCGGTGGGCACATGCATGGACTTCACCGTCCTGCCGTCGCCCACGTACATGTGGACGCCGCACGGCAGACAGGGGTCGAAGCTGCGGACGGTGCGCATGATGTCGATGCCCTTGAAGTTCTCCGGGGGGTTCTCCTCGAAGATGGGCGTGTTCTGCACGGCGTCCTCATAGGGTCCGGGCGTGCCGTAGGAGTCGCGGGTGCTGGCGTTCCAGGGGGTCGGCGGATAGGGGTGGTAGTTGGCGATCTTGCCGTCCCTGATGACCATGTGGTGGGAGAGAACGCCGCGCACGGCCTCGGTGAAGCCGACTCCGATGGACTCGTCCGGCACGTCGAACTTCTCCCAGGTCTGGGTGCGTCCTGCGCGCACCTCGTCCAGACCCTTCTCCGCGCAGTACAGGGCGACGGCCGCGGCGTAGGCCTGGAAGTAGGTGCGGGCGCGGTTGCGCTCCAGCGCGTTGCTCCACCGCGGGATCTTCCACTCGAAGGTGGTCTCCGGCTTGGTGAGCGTGCGCGGCAGGTTGATGACGACGCTGTGCCCGGTCGCCTTGACGTAGCCGATGTCGACGAGTCCCGACAGGGCCGTGGACCAGAGGCGGGCGATGGGGCCGCCGCCGGTGTCCAGGGGCAGGTGGTCCTTGCCGTCGAACCAGCGCGGGGACATCACCCAGCTGTACTTGTCGTCGAAGTCCCGTTTCTGCGGCGCCGGGATGGTGTGCTGGTTCCACGGATGGCGGGGATCGATGGGATTGCCGAGCGGGTCGTGGGTGACGAACTGCTCCTGGCCCTCCCAGTCCTCGTAGTACGAGCTGCCCAGCAGGATCCGGATGCCGAGGTTGATCTGGGTGAGGTCGTTGGTGACCAGCTTGCCGTCGACGATGACACCGGGGGTGACGAACATCTTCCGTCCCCAGTCGGTCATGTTGGCGTACGTGAAGTCGCAGTACTCGGGGTCGTTGAGCGCTCCCCAGCAGCCGAGCAGCACGCGCCGGCGGCCGACCTCCTCGTACCCGGGCAGCGCCTCGTAGAAGAAGTCGAAGAGGTCGTCGTGCAGGGGGACCACGCGCTTCATGAACTCGACGTAGCGCATGAGGCGGGTGAGGTAGTCCGTGAACAGCTGGACGGAGGCGACCGTGCCCACGCCGCCCGGGTAGAGCGTGGAGGGGTGCACATGGCGGCCCTCCATCAGACAGAACATCTCCCGGGTGTAGCGGCTCACCTGGAGGGCCTCGCGGTAGAACTCACCCTCGAGGGGGTTGAGGGAGCTCATGATGTCGGCGATGGTGCGGTAGCCGTGCTCGGCGGCGTGTGGCGCCTCGGTGCGCTGCGCCTGTTCCCAGACGCCCGGGTTGGTCTCGCGGACCATCTTCTCGCAGTAGTCGACCCCGACCAGATTCTCCTGGAAGATGTTGTGGTCGAACATGTACTCGGCGGACTCGCCGAGGTTGATGATGTACTCGCCGAGGTGCGGCGGCTTCACGCCGTAGGCCATGTTCTGGGTGTAGACCGAACAGGTGGCGTGGTTGTCGCCGCAGATGCCGCAGATGCGGCTGGTGATGAAGTGTGCGTCGCGCGGGTCCTTGCCCCGCATGAAGACGCTGTAGCCGCGGAAGACCGACGAGGTGCTGTAGCACTCCGCGACCCGCTTCTGCTTGAAGTCGATCTTTGTGTGAATGCCGAGACTGCCCACGATCCGCGTGATCGGATCCCAGGACATCTCCACCAGGCCGTCGCCGGTCGTTTTCGCCTGTGTCGCCATTGTGTGTGCGGTGCCCTTCTTCACGTCTTCAAGCAGGAGAGGGGGTGGTCGGTGTCCTGGTGGTCGGTCACCACGGCGGGCGGTAGCCGGTGGTGATCTTCTTGCCCGTGTGCCGCCACTTGGGCTCCTTGTCCACGGTCCTGGCCGTGATCGAGCGGAGCCTGCGGACGACTGCTCCGTACGCTCCGCTGGACGTGGTGGAGATACGAGCGCCGGGCGGCTCGTCCATGAACGGCATGAACTTGTCGGGGAAGCCGGGCATGGTGCAGGCGATGCAGATGCCGCCCACGTTGGGGCAACCGCCGATGCCGTTCATCCAGCCGCGCTTGGGCACGTTGCACTTGACGACGGGGCCCCAGCAGCCGATCTTGACCAGGCACTTGGGCGAGTCGTACGTCTCGGCGAACTGACCCTGCTCGTAGTAGCCGGCACGGTCGCAGCCCTCGTGCACAGTGGCGCCGAACAGCCAGGTCGGGCGGAGCTTGTCGTCGAGCGGGATCATCGGCGCGGACCCGGCCGCCTGGTAGAGGAGGTACGTCAGCGTTTCCGCGAAGTTGTCGGGCTGGATCGGGCAGCCGGGCACGCACACGATGGGGATTCCGGCCTTGGACGTCCAGTCCCACCCCAGGTAATCGGGCACGCCCATGGCACCCGTCGGGTTGCCCTGCATCGCATGGATGCCGCCGTACGTGGCGCAGGTGCCGGCCCCCATGACGGCCAGGGCCTTGGGGGCGAGCCGGTCGATCCACTCACTGGTCGTGATGGGCTGGCCGGTCTCCGGATCGTTGCCGAAACCGCACCAGTAACCTTCCTGCTTGATGGACTCGTTGGGCACGGAGCCCTCGATGACCAGCACGAACGGGTCGATCTCACCGCGCTCCGCCTTGAAGAACCACTCGATGAACGTGTCGGCGCCGCCGACCGGGCCGCTTTCGAAGTCGATCAGCGGCCAGTGCACCTGGATCTTCGGCAGTCCGGGCAGTGCGCCGAGCGCGATCTCCTCGATGCTGGGCTGCATGGCGGCCGTCAGGGCGACCGAGTCGCCGTCACAGCTCAGGCCCGCGTTGATCCAGAGAATGTGGATCGGTGACTCGTCCGTGGCGGCCGCGCCGGACGAGCCGGCGGCGTCGACCGCGGTCGGCGTTGCTGCATCCATGGGGATGTCTCCTGGGGGGTATACGACAAAGACCCTTAAGCGGGCCTTTGTCTCCTTGCTAACAGGCGGCCGGTCCCACTGCCACCGCGGCCGGACCGAACGGGGTGCCATGCGGCGTTTCCTTGCGGACGAACGCCCGGCGCAGCGCGTGGTAGGGCGCTGTGGGGTCGAAGAAGGTGCGGTGCATGCGGGCCAGTTCCTTCTCCCGGTACACCGCCAGCGGCTCGGCCCGTTCCCGGCGCTCGTACTCGGCCTTCTTCGCCGCGATCCGCGACTGAGTGGCGGGATACGGTGCCAGCCGTGCGGCCAGCCGGGTGACTTCGTCGGTGAACTCCTGCGGACCGCAGTCGACGACGCGGTCCACCAGGCCGAGCCCCAGCGCAGCTGTCGCGGTCACCGGCTGGGCCTCCCGCATGAGCCGGTCCGCAACTGGGCCGCCCACGCGCCGGGGCAGGGTGTACGTCCAGTACTCCGAGCCGTACAGCCCCATGCGCCGGTAGTGCGGGTTGAGCACCGCGCCCGCCCTGCACCAGACCTCGTCGGCGGCCAGCGCGAGCATCACCCCACCGGCCGCCGCATTACCGCCGACAGCTGCGACCACGAGCCGGTCGTTGGTGGTCAGCACGGCCTCCACCAGGTCGTCCATCGCGTTGATGTTGGCCCAGGACTCCGCTGCGGGGTCGGCGGCCGCCTCGATGACATTGAGGTGGATGCCGTTGGAGAAGAAGTCCCGGCCGCCTCCCAGCACCAGCACCGAGGTGGGCCGGGAACAGGCCACCCGGTAGGCGTCCAGCAATCGCCGGCAGTGTGCGGTGCTCATCGCACCGCCGGGGAAGGAGAACGACAGGAGGCCGACCTGTCCCTCCTCCCGGTAGTGGATGTCGGTCCATGTCCTGCGGTGGCCGTCGCGGTGCCCGTCGTGGTGGCCATCGCGGTCCCCGTCGTGGTGCAGCGGCGCGGGAAGCTCCGGCAGCGCCGGGAGGCGGCCGGCAAGGGCCAGGGTGGCAGGCAGTTTGAAGGTGGCCGGCCCCTCGGGCCCGCGGCGCGGGCGCAGTTCGGGGATCCACACCGCGCCGTCCACCGTCGCGCGGCAGATGGCACCGGCACGAGTGGCCAGCAGGTCACCGGGACGGCCGCGCAGCTGGTCCTCCGGGTGGCCGCCATGGAGGAACCACTCACCGCCCAGCAGGCTGTCCAGCACTCCGGGCTGCGAGTCCGCGGCGCGCAGCTTGCGCACGACGGTCCCGGTGAGGTCCTGCTCCCAGGAGATACGCCGAAGCTCCTGGCGGAACCAGGGCCGGGTGCGGACCGGGCCCGGCAGGCTGTTCTGCGGCTGCGGGGTGTACGTACCGGACGCGAACCGGTCGACGGCCAGCAGAAGAGCGGTGACGGCGGCGTCGGAGACTTCGTTCCGGTACAGATCGCTCTTGGCGAGCGGCGGCAGCGGGCAGCTCACGGTGGCCCACACGTCACCGGCGTCCATCTCCTCGTCGGCCTGCAGGACGGTGACACCCCACGAGCCGGCGTCCTCGTGGATGGCCCAGTCCAGGGAGGACGGCCCCCGGTCACCCACCGGCCCGGGATGCACGATGAGACAGGTGTGTCCGGCCCACACGTCCCGGGGCACGGCGGTCTTCAGCATGGGGGCCACGACAAGCTCCGGCTCGTGCCGGTGGACCGCGGCCCGAACGGTGTCGCCGCACGGTGTCAGCTCCACGGCGACGGAGTGTCCGCGGTCGCGCAGTTCCGCGTGGACTCGCTGAGTGAGGCTGTTGTACGCACTGGCGACGAGCAGGATGTGCATGGCGGCCTTCCACCGGATCCGGCGGCTCACGGCCGGGAGAAGATCCGGCCGCCTGCGATCGTCGGACACATCCGGCCGCCGCCGTCGGTACGGAGCCGCGGAGGTCACTCGAAAGCGACCCTCAGGGCGACCGATCGGCGGCGCTCAGAACGCCGCGTAACGCTCCGGCATGGGCAGCTCCACGCCGTCCAGCTCCAGGGTGCAGCCGGGTTTGACGCGCACGAGGTGCGGCTGGTGCACCCGGACCAGGAACTGGCGGGCGGGCTCGTCCGGCAGCTCGCCGGTCAGCACTGTCGTCCCCGTACCGTGCTCGCGCCGGTACGCGATCACCTTGCCGTCGACCAGGAGCTCGATTCCGCCGGTCCTGCCGGGGCCCACGTTCACCGTGATCGAGTGCTTCCCCCGGTCGAGGTGGAAGTGATGGTTACGCGACATGGCACACCTCCACAGCGCCGTCGTAGTCCAGACTAGGTCCGACCTGAGACCGCCGCAGGGTTGCCCGCAGGGGCACGGCCGGCCGGCGGAGCAGGCCGCCCGGGGTGTCACCCCGGCCGGAGCGATGTCGGGACGGCACCGCTGCACCAGCGGTGGCCCTCAGGGCCGCGAGTAATTCACCCGCCGGCCCGCACCGGAATCAGGGGGCGCACGGCACCGACGCGGCCGTCTTCTCCGCCTCCTCGCCGAGCCGGCCCAGCAGTACGGCCAGGCGCGCGTCGTCCGGCGGGAGAGCGGCCAGCAGGACATACGCGCTGCCGTCGGGCCGGAACCCGAAGGGCGCGACCAGCCGCCCCGCCCGGAGGTCGTCGTGGACGAGGGCGAGCGGGCCGATGGCCACGCCGATGCCGCTGGCCGCGGCCTGCAGGCTCAGATAGAAGTGCTCGAAGGTCTGCTCGGGTGCGGTGGACAAGGTCTCCCCTGCGGCCGTCGCCCAGTCCTGCCAGGCCGATGGCCGGGTACGTGTGTGCAGCCGGGTCAGGCCCGTCAGGTCCGCGGGCGTGGCGAGGTCCCGCGCGAGCTCGGGGGCGCACACGGGTCCGGCGTACTCGTCGAACAGCCGGTGCGCGGGCACGCCGTCCGGCAGCGGGAAGTCGTTGCGCCGGATCGCGGCGTCGATTCCCTCGCGGTCGAAGGGGACCGGGCCACCGGAGGCGACGAGGCGCAGATCGAGGGCGGGCGCGGGTTCGGCGATCATCGGCAGTCGGGGGATCAGCCAGCGCATCAGCAGTGTGGGCTCGCAGGACAGCACGAGCGGACCGGGTTCGGCGGCCGCCCGGGTGCGGCGGGCCGCCGCGCTGAGGAGGCCGAGGGCGTCGGCCACGTCATGGGCGAGCTTGCGCGCGGCCGGCGTCGGGACGACCGCGCGGTTGCGCCGCTCGAAAAGCGCCACTCCCAGGGCGTGTTCGAGTTGCTGGATCTGGCGGCTCACCGCGCCGTGGGTCAGATGCAGCTCGGCGGCGGCCTTGCTCATGCTCGCGTGCCGGACCGTCGCCTCGAAGGCGACGAGCGTCCCGAGCGGCGGCAGATCTGTCCAGGTCATGTGTGAAATCCTGTCACAGATCATGTGAGCAATCATCGCTTTACGAGCCCCCGGTCGACCGGTGAACATAGTGGCACGCGAGGGTTCAACCAGGGGAAGTACGAGGCGACAGCAGCCGGGACCGAAGGGTTCGCACGATGAAGAAGGTCAGTTCCGCTCACACACTCGCTTCGTTCTCCGACACCTGGAGCCCCAAGGTGGCCGGTCGGCCGGATGAGGCAGGCATGACACAGCCACGGACGGTCGCGATCCTCGCCGACGACCTGACGAGTGCGGGCGACGGGGCCGCACCCTTCAGGGCGGCCGGCTTCCCGGCGCGTATCAGTCTCGCGGGTCCTGCCGACGGCCCGGCGCCCGGCGTGACCGCGATCGACCTCGACACCCGCACGGGCCCGGCCGACGCCGCGGCTGCCCTGACCGCCCGGGCCGCGAGCGCCCTGGCGGGCGCGGATGTCGTGCTCAAGACGGTCGACTCGACGCTGCGCGGGCATCTCGCCGCGGAGATCGGTGCCGCACTCACGGCCCTGGCGGCGAGCGGCCGGCGTACGGCCGTCATCGCGCCTGCGTTTCCGGCGGAGGGCCGCACGACCGTCGGCGGCGTACAGCTCCTGGCGGGGCGGCCGGTGCACGAGACCGCATTCGCCGAGGACCCGGCCCATCCGGTGCGCTGTGCCGATCTGACGCGGCTGATTCCCGGCGCCGTACGGGCGGATCGCGTCGCACCGCAGGAGCGGACGGTGCCGCGGCTCCTCGGGACGGCCCCGCTCATGCTGGCCGACGCCGCCTGTGACGAGGACCTGGACGCTCTGGTGGCCGCGGTGCCCGATCCGGGACAGGTGCTCTGGGTCGGTTCACCGGGCCTTGCGGCGGCCCTGGCCAGAAGGCTGGGCCCCGGCCCCGGCAGTCCCGCTCCCGAAGGTGACGTCCGCTCATCCCGGCCGCGCGTCCTGGTCGTTGTCGGCAGTCTCCACCCGGCGGGCCGCGAGCAGTCCGCGCGGTTCGCCGCCCGGGAGCACGGCGCGCTCGTGCCCGTCCTGGACCCCACGGCCGTGGATCTCGCGGAGCGGGAGCTGGCCGCGCGATCCAGGGCGCTGCTGCACGGACCGGACGTCCGTACCGAGCACTCGGTGCCGGAAGCGCTGGCCCGGGCCGTCGTCACGCTCGCGTCCCGCGACGCCTTCGACGCGCTGGTACTCACCGGTGGGGAGACCGCTCGTACCGTCCTGCTCGCGCTGGGAGCCCGCGACCTCCACCTCGTCGACGAACCGGAACCGGGCATCGCGCTCGGCCTGCTCGACCACCCCCGGCGGATCGCTGTCGCGCTCAAGGCCGGCGGCTTCGGCGACCGCGACACGCTCTGCCGTCTCACCGACCTCATCTCACGTACCTCATAGGGAGTTCGACGTGCGCCCCATAGCGGTGACCATGGGTGACCCGGCCGGTATCGGACCGGAGATCACCCTCGCGCTGGTGGCCGACGACCGCTGCGGTCCTCCGGTACTCGTCATCGGTGACGAGGGAGTACTCCGCCGCACCGCGGCGGCCATCGGTCTCGACATCCCGATCCGAGCCCTGGACTCGGTGGACGACATGGACGACGAGGCGGGCACCGTGCAGGTGCTGTCCGGGACCTCCCTGCCGGAGGAACTCCGCCCGGGGCGGGTCGACAGCCGGGCCGGGAGGGCCGCCTACCAGTACGTGGCCAAGGGCGTCGGTCTCGCGCTCGAGAACCGGGTCGCCGCCCTCGTCACCGCGCCTCTCTGCAAAGAGGCCCTGCGTCTTGCGGGACTCCCCTACCCGGGTCACACCGAGATCCTCGCCGCGCTCAGCGGCACCGAGCGGTACGCGATGATGATGGCCAACGACGAGCTGCGGGTCGTCCTCGTCACCATTCACCAGGCTCTGCGCGAGGCGGTGGACTCCCTCACCGTCGAGGCGGAACTGACCGCGCTGCGGCTGGCCCATGACGCGCTGCGCAGGACGGGGATTCCCCGGCCGCGCATCGCCGTCGCCGGACTCAACCCGCACGGCGGCGAGAACGGGCTGATGGGCCGCGAGGAGCACGACATCATCGCGCCGGCGGTGCGGTCCGCGCGTGCCGAAGGGATCGACGCGAGTGGGCCGTGGCCGGCCGACACGGTCTTCCTCCGGGCGCGCCGAGGGGAGTTCGACGTGGTCGTGGCCCAGTACCACGACCAGGGGCTGATCCCGGTGAAGTACCTCGGCCTGGAGCACGGGGTCAACATCACCATCGGCCTGCCGTTCGTCCGCACCAGCGTGGACCACGGCACGGCCTTCGACATCGCCGGTCAGGGCATCGCCGATCACACCAGTCTGCTCGCCGCGCTGCGGCACGCCCGTGCGCTGACCGGCTGCGCCCAGGTCGAAGACACTCTCTAGCAGAACACCAGGAGTGCACCGTGGACTTCATCTTCATGCTCACGCGCGACGACCGGACCGTACGCGACTGCCTGGAACTCGTCGACAGCCTGGCGGGCGTCGGGCTGCGGCACATCGGCTTCAAGGACGTCGGGGTGGATGCCGGCACCCTGGCCGCGCTGCACCGCCGCATCAGGGCCACCGGCGCGACGAGCTGTCTCGAAGTGGTCAGCACCAGCCGGGAACGGGCCCTGGACTCGGCCCGGATGGCCGTCGACCTCGGCGTCGACCAGCTCATGGGCGGCATCTGGGCCGAGGAGACCCTGGAGCTGCTGCGCGGTACCGGAATCCGCTATCTCCCCTTCCCCGGAACTCCGTCCGGCCACCCGACGCGGCTCGGCGGCACACCGGAGCAGGTCGCCGAGCAGTGCCGGCGCTTCGAGGCGGCCGGGTGCGACGGAGTCGATCTGCTGGCCTACCGGGCCACCGACGCCGATCCGATGGAGCTGGTACGCAGTGCCCGCGCGGCGACGTCCGGACGGCTCGTCGTCGCCGGCGGCATCGACAGCCGCGAGCGGATCGCGGCACTCGCGGCGGCCGGCGTGGACGCCTTCACCGTGGGATCGGCGGCCATGGCGGCGGCCTTCGACCCGCATCTGGGCACGCTTCAGCGCCAGTTGGCCGTCATCCTGGACGCCGCCGCGTCGTCATCCGCCGCGTGCGCCTGAACGAACCTGACGCGCCCTTGTTGCTTTGTCGATTTCCGCGGACATTACGAGGATGACGATCGTCGCACTGCTGGGCACCCTCGACACCAAAGGACTCGAATACGCATGGCTGCGGGAGCGGTTGCTGCGACACGGGGTCGAGGTGATCGTGATCGACGCCGGTGTGATCGGCGAGCCGAGATCACCTGCGGACATTCCACGCGCCGAGGTGGCCCGGGCGGCGGGCGCCGAGCTGACCCGCCTGCGGGCCGAGGGCGACCGTGGCGCCGCCGTGACGACGATGGCCCGCGGCGCCGCCGAGATCGTCCGCCGACTGTACGAGACGGACAGGCTGCACGGACTGCTGGCCATCGGCGGCAGCGGCGGCACGTCGATCGCGACCCGGGCGATGCGCGGACTGCCCGTCGGCGTACCGAAGCTGATGGTCTCCTCGATGGCGTCGGGTGATGTCTCCGCGTACGTCGGATCCGCGGACATCACGATGATGTACAGCGTGGTGGACATCGCCGGGGTCAACACGGTGTCCGCTCCGGTCCTGGCGAACGCCGCCGACGCGATCGCCGGAATGGCGAAGGGCTTCGCCGCGGCCCCCCGGGCGCTGCACGCGGCCCGTCTCGGTGCGGGCGACAGACCACTCGTCGCGGCGACCATGGCCGGGGTGACGACTCCCGGAGTGGACGCGGCACGGGCCCGGCTGACCGAGCTCGGCTACGAGGTGCTGGTCTTCCACACCAGCGGCGCGGGCGGACGCACGCTCGAATCCCTCGCCGGGCAGGGGCTGTTCGCGGGAGTCCTGGATCTGACCCTCAGTGAACTCGCCGACGAACTGGTGGGCGGCATCCTGACCGCGGGCCCGGACCGGCTGCGCGCCGCCGGGCAGGGGGGTGTTCCGCAGGTGGTGAGCCTGGGAGCGCTGGACATGGTGAAATTCGGCCCGCTCGACACCCTTCCGGGGCACCTGCGCGACCGCAACGTGCGGGTGCACAATCCCTCCATCACCGTCGTCCGTACGACCGTCCCGGAGTGCGCCGAACTGGGCAGTCAGGTCGCCGTGAAGCTGCGCGACGCCACCGGACCGACCGAGGTGTGCGTCCCGCTGCGCGGGCTGTCGACGCT
Organism: Streptomyces sp. NPDC043870; assembly: GCF_056435785.1. NCBI lineage: Bacteria > Bacillati > Actinomycetota > Actinomycetes > Kitasatosporales > Streptomycetaceae > Streptomyces > Streptomyces sp. NPDC043870. The sequence continues at coordinate 84,577 of NZ_JBWKDT010000021.1, read as the reverse complement.
CGGAGCGCCGGACGGTCCCTACCACGACCCGGTTGCCGACACGGCGCTGTTCCGCACCTTGCGGGACGGGCTGCGAGGCAGCGCGGTGGAGATCGTGGACTTCGACACGCACATCAACGATCCGTCGTTCGGCCGTGCCGCCGCGGACCGGCTGCACCGGCTGATCACGGGTACGCGCGCGAAGTCCGCCGCCGGCTGCGCGTGACCCGCTCCCATCGACGGGAACCGGTCGTGGCGGAATTGTGTCTGTTGTGGGGACGATCGGCGCACGCGTCGGAGGCCGGACAGGACCAGGTCCTGTCCGGTCGATCAGGCCGGAGAGGACCCAGGGGGCGGGATGAACGGATGGGCGGTCCCCGGATACACGGAGACCAGGGAACTCGGTTCGGGCGGCAGCGGGCGTGTCGTGCTCGCCGTCCACGACGCGACGGGCACGCCGGTCGCCGTCAAGTACCTCAGTGAGCGGATGCGCCGCGACGAGGGCTTCGTGCGGGTGTTCCGCTCGGAGGCGCAGCTCCTCGGCGAGCTGGACACGCCTCATGTCGTACGGCTGTACGAGTACGTCGAGGCGCCGGACGGTGCGGCCATCGTCATGGAGCTGGTCGACGGCATCGCCCTGCGCGCCCTCCTCGCCAGGGAGGGGAGCACGGGCCCTGAGCCCGCTCTCGTGGTCCTGAAGGGGTCACTGCTGGGACTCGCGGCGGCGCACCGGGCGGGTGTGGTGCACCGGGACTACAAGCCGGAGAACGTGCTGGTGGCGGCGGACGGTTCGTCCAAGCTCGTGGATTTCGGCATCGCCGCGAGCCGCGGTACGACCCCCGGGGTGGCGGGCACTCCCGCGTACATGGCGCCGGAGCAGTGGAGCGGAGAGCCGGCCTCCCCCGCCGCCGACGTGTACGCCGCGACGGCGACGTTCTTCGAGTGCGTGACCGGCCGCAAGCCCTACACCGGGCAGAACTTCGCCGAGCTGGCGCTGCAGCACACCAGCGCGCCCGTGCCGGAGGCGGACGTGCCCGAGCAGCTGCGTCCCCTGATCCGGCGCGGGCTGGCGAAGCAACCCGAGCACCGGCCGGAGAACGCCGAGGCGTTCGTGGCGGAGCTGGAGGAGACCGCCTGCGCGGCCTACGGCCCGCAGTGGGAGGAGCGCGGCCAGCGGAAACTCGCCGCGCTGGCGGCGCTGTTGCCACTGATGTTCCCTTCGGCGGGACCACAGCCCGCGGGAGCCCCGGCACGGGCGACGACCTCGCTGGGGCGCGGCCACCGGCTCGGCGGTCTGTGGCCGGGCAAGCAGGGGCTGTTCGCCGCGTCGCTCGCCCTCGTACTGGGACTCGTGCTGGTCATCGCGGCCCGGGCCACCGGTGAGGCTCCGGTGCGTACGACGGCACAGGCGGTCGCCACCACCAGTGCCGTGCCGCCGGACGAGGCGTCCCCGCGGCTGTCCGCCCCGCCGGCAGTGAGCGCTTCGCCGACCGCCTCGGTCTCGCCGGCACCGACCCCGAGCGCCACCGGGCCGGCCCCCACACCGTCCTCCGGGGATCCTGGCCCGTCCGCGCCGCCGGTCACGGCGTCCGAACCGCCGGTCGTTTCCGAACCGCCGGCCGTTTCCGAACCGCCCGTCACGCCGGAGCCGCCCGCGGTGACCGTCACCTCCGTGTCCGTCAGCTCGCTGCGCCAGACCGGTTCGACGACCGCCACCACGACCGTGGACATCGTCACCGACGGGACCGGCCCCGTGACCATCACGCTGGACTGGGCCACCGCCCAGTCCCAGGGCGGTCCCGGCACACCGGACGGCACCGCCGGCACCTTCGAACGCAGCGGCGCCACGCAGTACACCCTCACCGTCGAGCACACGTTCCAGAACAGCAGGGCCTGCTACTGGAGGGTCCTGGCGAGCAGCACGCCGGCCGCCGCGAACGGCGGTTCCCAGCAGGAGATCCTGACCAGGAGGTGCACCGTCGGATGAACGATCCGCGCATCCCCTTCACCGGCCGGCCGGACCCCGAGGACGAATACAGCGCGACGGTGCTGGCCAGCCACTGGGTCGACCGGCCGGAGCCGGTCCCGGACGCGGTCGAGGGCACGGTGCTCCGGTTCGGCCCGGGGGTGACTGCGGCCGTCCGTGAGCGGTACGACCGGGACAACACGGCCACCGTCTGGCACGGCACTCTCGCCGGCGGCACGCCCCGGCCGCAGGGGCGCCGCACGTCCCGGCTCGCGGGGCTGCGCCGCTACACCCTGGCCGCCGTGGTGCTGCTCGTCGTCCTCGGCTTCCTCGCCTGGCAGCGGTACGGGCCCGGGCTCGCCGTCCGGGGCGTGACGGTGGGCACCGACCCTGCCGGCCCGGGCTGCGACGGCACAGCCGTCATCACGGCCCTGGTCGACACCGACGGGCGGCCCGGCAGCCTGACGTACCACTGGGTACGCAACGACGGCACCACGTCGGAGGTGCTGAACGAGCGGCTGGCCCGCGGACAGCGGCAGGCGCGCCTCCGTCTGCTGTGGACGTTCCACGGCGAGGGCGCCTATGACGCCCGGGCCGAGCTGCGGATCACCTCGCCGAGCCGCCACACGGCGGCAGCCGGCTTCACCCACAGCTGCCCCTGACCGGCCCGCCTCGCTTGCGGGGGCACCGGAGATGCACTCAAGCGGATCACCAGCTTGTGGCCTTCCTGCGCACCTCGCCGTAACCACATGTTGTCGCGTATGGCCCGATTGGGCTCAGCGGTGCTAGAAAGGACGCGTGATCAGGCCCTTCGACCGATTGCGGGGCGTGTCGGTTCGGCCACTGATCGGCAAGCGCCCCAGGAGCGTCGCCGGGCAGGTCTTCGTCCTCCAGGTGGCGGTCGTGGTCCTGCTTGTGCTCGGTGCGATCCTGGCGCTGGTGCTCCAGACCCGGCACGACAGTGACCGCGAGGCCCGGAACCGTTCGGTCGCGGTCGCGGAAACGTTCGCCCAGTCTCCGGGACTTCTGGACGTCCTCAAGTCGCCCGATCCCTCCAAAGTGCTCCAGCCGATCACCGAGGAGACCCGCAAAGCAGCGGGCGTCGACTTCATCGTGGTGATGGACACCAAGGGAATCCGTTATACGCATCCGCTGCCGGAACGGATCGGCCATCGCTTCGTCGGCACCATCGAACCGTCGCTGAGGGGCGAGGTTCTCCTCGAGAGCGTCGACGGACCGCTCGGGCAAGAGGTGCAGGCAGTGGTCCCGGTGACCGATCCCAATGGCTCGGTCGTGGCCCTGGTCTCCGCCGGTCTCACCGTCAAGAACGCGTCCGAGGCGCTCAACCAGCAACTGCCGGTCATTCTCGGCAGCGGCGCGGTCGGCCTCGGCCTGGCCACGACCGGCACCGCGCTGGCGACCAGACGTCTGAAGCGGCAGACGCACGGGCTCGGTCCGGCCGAGATGACCCGGATGTACGAACACCATGACGCCGTGCTGCACGCCGTACGGGAAGGCGTCGTCATCGTCGGCGGGGACGGCACGCTCCTGCTGGCCAACGACGAGGCCAGACGGCTGCTCGAGCTGGGCCCCGACGCCGAGGGACGGCCCGTGGAAGAGCTGGACGGCCTCGATCCCTCCACCGCGGAGCTGCTGGCCTCCGGCCGCGCGGCCACGGACGAGGTCCATGCCGCGGGCAACCGGCTGCTGGTGGTGAACCAGCGGCCCACCGACGGCCCCGGCGGTCCGATGGGTACGGTCGCGACCATCCGCGACTCCACGGAGCTCCAGGCCCTGACGGGCCGGGCCGAGGTCGCACGGAAGCGCCTCAAGCTGCTGTACGACGCCGGGGTGGGCATCGGCACGACGCTCGATGTCACACGTACGGCCGAGGAGCTGGCCGACATCGCGGTCCCCTCCTTCGCCGACTACGTGACCGTCGACCTCGCCGACCCGGTCCTCAACGGGGACGAGCCGAACGGCGCGGGCGGGAACATGCGCCGCACCGCGGTCAGCGGCATCCGGGACGACCACCCCCTCTACGAACGCGGCCGGCTGATCGCTTTCCTCCCCTCGACCCCGCAGGCCCGTGGGCTCGGCAGCGGACGCGCGGAGGTGGTGACGGACCTGTCCCAGGCGATGGGCTGGCGGGCGCAGGACCCGGAGCGGACGAAGGCGATCGTCGAATACGGCATCCACTCCCTCATCACGGTGCCGCTCCAGGCCCGGGGTGTCGTCCTGGGCGTGGCCAACTTCTGGCGCTCGGAGAAACCCGGCCCGTTCGAGGACGAGGACCTGTCCCTGGCCGAGGAGCTGGTCGCCCGCGCCGCCGTGTCCGTCGACAACGCCCGCCGCTACACCCGCGAGCACGCCCTGGCCGTGACGCTGCAGCGCAGCCTGCTGCCGCGCGCCCTGCCCGAGCAGAGCGCCGTCGAGGTGGCGCACCGCTATCTGCCCGCGCAGTCCGGGGTGGGTGGCGACTGGTTCGACGTGATCCCGCTGCCGGGCAGCCGGGTGGCACTGGTGGTCGGTGACGTCGTCGGTCACGGCCTGCACGCGGCCGCGACCATGGGACGGCTGCGCACCGCGGTGCACAACTTCTCCACGCTCGACCTGCCTCCCGACGAACTACTCGGTCACCTCGACGAACTGGTGGGACGCATCGACCAGGACGAGACGGGCAGCGACGGCGGTACGTCGATGGCGGGGGCGACCTGTATCTACGCGATCTACGACCCCGTCTCCGGGTCGTGTGCCATGGCCCGGGCCGGGCATCCGCTGCCCGCCGTCGTCAGCCCCGACGGCACCGTCGAGTTCCCCGAGCTCCCGGCCGGGCCGCCACTGGGCCTCGGCGGCATGCCGTTCGAGACAGCGGAGCTGCAGATCGCGGAGGGCAGCCGGCTGGTCTTCTACACCGACGGGCTCATCGAGGACCGCACCCGGGACATCGACGTCGGAATCGAGCTGCTGCGCCAGGCTCTCGCCCATGCCGACCGCTCGCCGGACGAGAGCTGCCGGGAGGTGCTGGACGCCCTGCTCCCCGCTCGTCCGAAGGACGACGTGGCTCTGCTCATCGCCCGCACCCGCACCCTGGGGCCCGACCGGGTCGCCGAGTGGAGTGTGCCGTCCGATCCCAGCGCTGTCGCCGGGATGCGCGCCGCCGCGGGCAGGACACTGTCGGACTGGGGGCTGTCCGATCTCGCGTTCGGTACCGAACTCATCCTCAGCGAGCTGCTCACCAACGCGATTCGCTACGGCACCCAGCCGATCCGGGTGCGGCTGCTCCACGACCAGGGCCTGACCTGCGAGGTCGCCGACGGCAGCAGCACCTCGCCGCATCTGCGGTACGCGGCCACGACGGACGAGGGAGGCCGTGGCCTGTTCCTCGTGGCCCAGATCGCCGAGCGATGGGGCACCCGGTACACCGCCGAAGGCAAGATCATCTGGGCGGAGCAGCCCCTGCCCGGTGAGGGCGCCCCGCAGGACGCGGACGGTGAGGCGCTGCTCGATCTCTTCGACCTCGACAGCGAGGTCCTCTGAGGTCCTCCGAGGGTCGATCCGGCGCGATCCGTCGACCGCGCGAACTCGTCCCGGGCCGCGGCCAACACCTGGCGCGGGTGCGCTCCTGCGTTTCCGCGTACCCGGGCGTACCCGGGCGTACCCGGGACTCTCCGGGTGACCTGGGGCATCCCTTGAACCGCCGTCCGCCGGCCCGGAATACGTACCATCTGGATGACGGGACCGTCCGGAGGGGGCTGGGCACGTTCATGGCACGCATCGGGGAGGACGGCTACCTGCTGAAGTGTTCTTTCTGCGGGAAGAGCCAGAAGCAGGTGAGGAAGCTCATCGCCGGGCCCGCCGGCGTGCACATCTGCGATGAATGCGCCGAACTCTGCAACGAGCTGATCGAGGAGGAGCCGGCCGATGTCACCGAGGCCCGCCTCGACGAGCTGCCCAAGCCGACGGAGATCCACCAGTTCCTCGATCAGTACGTGGTCGGCCAGGAGACGGCCAAGCGATCGCTCGCGGTGGCCGTCTACAACCACTACAAGCGCGTGCGCGGCATGGAGGACGGCGACGATCCCGTCGAGGTCGCCAAGTCCGACATCCTGCTGCTCGGCCCCACCGGCTGCGGAAAGACCTACCTCGCCCAGACCCTGGCCCGGCTGCTGAACGTGCCGTTCGCCATCGCGGACGCCACCGCGCTCACCGAGGCCGGATACGTGGGCGAGGACGTCGAGAACATCCTGCTGAAGCTGCTCCAGGCCGCCGACTACGACGTGAAGCGCGCCGAGACCGGCATCATCTACATCGACGAGATCGACAAGATCGCGCGCAAGAGCGAGAACCTGTCGATCACTCGCGATGTGTCGGGCGAGGGGGTGCAGCAGGCCCTGCTGAAGATCCTGGAGGGCACGACCGCCTCGGTCCCCCCGCAGGGCGGCCGCAAGCACCCCCACCAGGAGTTCATCCAGATCGACACGGCGAACGTGCTGTTCATCGTGGCCGGCGCGTTCGCGGGCCTGGAGACCATCATCGACGAGCGGGTCAGCCGGCGCGGTATGGGCTTCGCCGCCGAGCTCCCCCACGACGACGGGACCGACGGGACCGCGGAGGGGGACGTGTTCGCCAAGGTGATGCCGGCCGACCTGATCAAGTTCGGGCTGATCCCGGAGTTCATCGGCAGGCTCCCGGTCATCGCGCGGGTGTCGAGCCTCGACAAGGCCGCCCTGATGAAGACCCTCACCGAGCCGCGCAACGCGCTCGTCAAGCAGTACCAGAGGCTCTTCGGCATGGACGGCGTCGAACTCGAGTTCAGCCGGTCCGCGCTCGAGGCGATCGTCGAGATGTCCATGCTGCGCGGCGCCGGCGCGCGCGGCCTGAGGGGAATCATGGAGAACGTGCTGCGGCCCGTCATGTACGACATCCCCAGCCGCGAGGACGTGGCCAAGGTCGTGATCAACGAGCGCACGGTCCGGGAGGACGTCAGCCCCCTCGTCGTCACTCGACGGCCCCCGCCGGAGGAGCTGGGCGAGCAGCCCGCCTGACGCGGCGCCGGCCACACCGCGTCAGGCGACAGCGCTGAGGGTGTCCACGAGTCTGCGGCGGGCGGCGCGGGCGGCGGGCAGCGCGGCGAGGGCGATCGCGCCCAGTACGGCGGCGGCCGCGAGCAGCAGCAGATGGAGCGGGGACGGCGTCTGGGCGATGCCGGCACCGATGCCGCTGGAGCGGCCCTCGGAGTCGATCAGCCAGCGGGCGAGAGGCACCCCCAGGGCCGCGCCCACCACGGCGGCGGCCAGCGCGGTGCAGCCGACGGCCGTCACGGTGACCGCGGTGATCTGGCGCGGCGACAGCCCGATCGCCTTCAGGGCCAGCAGGTCCCGTTCTCCTTCTCGTACGCTCCCGCCGATCGCCGTCGACAGTTCGGTGAGTCCGATCAGGGCGAGTACGGCGATGAGACCGGCCACGACCCCGCGCATCGGGGAGAGCCGGTCGGCCGGGCTGGTCACCTCGTGGACGTCGAGTCGTCCCTGTGAGGCGTCCGTCAGCGCGGTGCGCACCTCGGCCGGGTCCGCGCCGGGGCGCAGCTGGAGCTGGTAGAGGGTCGCGCGCAGCTCCGGGTCGTTCTCCCGGAGGGTGTCGAGCGAGGTGGAGACGGTGCGGCCGCCGTTCTCCGGCTCGATGCTGCGGCCGACGATGTGCAGGATCTGCGGGTGTCCGCCGACGGTCATCCGTACCCAGTCGCCGACCCGGACGCCGAGCAGATCGAGCAGTCCCTGTCCGGCCACCGCCTCGTCGGGGCCGTGTGCCGGCCGCCCCTCGGCCACCGTGAACGGGTACGGCCGCTCGCGGGTGCCCAGTCCGCGCAGCGCGATGGTCCCGGTCTGCCCGGGGATCAGGGCGGCGACCTCGACGCCCGGATGGGCGGCCGCGACGCGGGGATCGGCGTCGAGCAGGGCCGCGGCCTCCCGGTCGCCGAGAGTGACGTCCGCCCGGGCCGTGAGGGCGGCGGCGAGCCCGAGCTCCTCCGGCTTGGTGTCGAAGCGCGCGATGGTCGTCCAGGCGCTGACCGCCACGGTGATCAGCAGCAGGGGCAGGGCCAGCCGGAGGACGGTGGCCGGGGCGTTGGGGCCGCGTGTGAAGGCCCGGTGCCAGCCGAGGACCAGGGCGGGCGGCAGCCCGAGGCCGAGGGCCCTTCTGGCGGGTGCCGACAGCCGGCCGCCCGGGGCGGCCCCGGCGGGGAGCATGGGCACGGGCGGCACCCGTCCGGCCCGCCATGCGGCGAGACAGGTGGTGGCGCCGATGAACAGCACCGCGGCGACGGGAACCGCGAGCAGGGCGGCGGTGTGCCCCGGCAGTCCCTGCCAGACGCCGATCGCCTCCCCGAGCCTGCCGGGGACGCGGCTGCCCAGGGTCTCGGTGAGCACGGTGGCCACGACGGCTCCGAGGGCGGCGAACGCCAGGTGCTGGACGAGGAAGACCCGCACCACCTGGCCGGGAGTGAAGCCGATGGCCTTCAGGACGGAGATGTCCCGGAGGTGGCCGCGCACCCGGGTGCTGATCGCGCCGAAGACGGCGAGCGCGGCGGCGATCAGGGCGCCGAGTCCGAACAGCCCGAGGACCTGGCCGAGCAGTCTGGTGTCGCCCTGGGCCTCGGCGCGCGCCTGTTGCCAGCTGGAGACGTCGGTGACGGCACCGGCGCCGAGTTCGGTGACGGCGCGCTGGACGGTGTAGTCGGTGTCGCCGGGGTCGGCGAGCAGCAGCCCGATGACGTGTCCTGGCAGGCCGTCCGTCTGCCGTACGGCCGGGGGGAGGGCCCAGACGGTGCCGGAGCGCTCGCCGGGGCGGTAGCGGGGCTCCGCGGTGTCGGCGACGCCGAGGACGGTCAGCGTGCGCCCGGTGCCGGGCAGCGTGAGGGTGTCGCCGGGCCCGGCGACCAGAGCGCGGGCGAGGCTGCTCTCCAGGACGACGCCGTCCGGCGTGCCGGGCGTGAGCCACTGGCCGGAGGTGAGCAGCGGGCGGCCGGTGGCGGGCGGTTCCGCGTCCGCGCCGCGCATTTCCACGGTGGCCCGGGCGCCGCGTGAGGCCACGGTCGCGGAGGCGGTGCGGTAGGGGCCGGACACGGAGGCGACGCCGTCCAGGGCGGCGAGCCGGCCCGCGTCGGCGGACGGCCCGGTGTGGATCCAGACGTGCGCCCCGTGGGTCTGGGCGAAGACGCGCTGCCAGGGGTTGGTGGCATAGCCGAAGAGCGCGGCCGCCAGCAGCAGCGCGGCGACGATTCCCGCGGTGGCGGAGACGATGAACAGCGCCTCGCCGCGGTGGGTGCGCAGATCGGCGTGTGCCCAGCGCAGAGTGGCCCGCACGGGTCAGTCCTTCAGCTCGAGGACGCCGGACAGTCCGGTGCCCCGGGCAGGTGTGCCGCCGAGTTCGGCGTCGTCGGCTATCCGGCCGTCGAAGAAGCTGATCACACGGTCGGCGGCGCTGGCGAGGCGTGCGTCGTGCGTGACCAGCAGGATGGTCTGGCCGCGCTGGTGGAAGCGGGACAGCAGACGCATCACCTCGCGGGTGCCCTTGCTGTCGAGGCTGCCCGCGGGCTCGTCGGCCAGCAGCAGCCGCGGATGGTTGACGAGCGCCCGCGCCAGGGCGACGCGCTGCTGCTCACCGCCGGACAGCTCGCCGGGCATGCTGCGCGCCTTGCCCTCCAGGCCCAGTTCGGCGAGCAGCTTCTCGCGTTCGGCGCGCGCCTGCTTGGGGCCGGTGCCGGCCAGCAGGGCGGGGAGTTCGACGTTGTCGGCGACCGTCAGGTTCGACACGAGGTTGAAGAACTGGAAGACGATGCCGATCCGGCGCCGCCGCTCCATCGCCCAGCGGGCCTCGCTGTAGGAGTCGGTGCGCTCGCCGTCGAGCCAGATGCTGCCGCTGTCCGGCCGCTGCAGCCCGCCGAGCAGATGCAGCAGCGTCGACTTCCCGGCGCCCGAGGGCCCGCTGACCGCGACGAACTCGCCGTGCCGTACGGACAGGTCGACGCCGCGTACGGCGTGGGCCGGGGCGCCTTCGCCGTGGTGGGTCTTGACGAGGCCCTCGGCCCGCAGCAGGGGGACCGGGCCGGGCGCTCCCTGTTCGGTGGGGTGGCTCATTCCAGCCCCTCCAGCTCCTCCTGGCAGCGCTCCAGCCAGTCGAGGTCGGCCTGCAGGTGCAGCATGGCTCCCTCGATCAGCAGGTTGGCGATGCGGTTGTCCCGGTTCTCGGTCGTGGACAGCTTCGACAGATTGCGCATGGTGTTGAGGTACTCGCGTCGCTGTTTGTTGATGAGGGCGATCTGGTCGGCGAGTCCGGTCCGCGGGGCCAGGGCGAGCTTCATGAAGAACTCGTCCCGCACTCGCGGCTCGTCGGCCGTCTCCTCGAACCAGGCGCGCAGCGCCTCCGTCCCGGCGTCGGTGAGGCGGTAGATCTTTTTGTTGGGCCGGCTGGTCTGGGCGACTTCCTCGCCCTCGATCAGTCCCGACTTCTCCAGTCGGCCGAGTGTCACATAGATCTGGCCGATGTTCGGCTGAGGGTACGCGGCGCCCAGCAGTTGCTCAAGGTCCTGCTTGAGCTCGTAGCCATGGGCGGGGCCCCGGGAGAGGAGAGCCAGGAGGGGCAGACGCACGCGTGCTCCCCTCCTCCCTGTTGTCCGCCTGTGCGCCGAGAGCGGCCGTCGCCGCGGTCCGTCATGTGGCCCGGATCGCTCTCGTAATCTGATACGGGCCCTAGTATCGCCCATGCCTAACGGGTATACATGCCCTGACGCAGGACAAGGATGCCCGGCGCCGGTGTACAGGGAGGAACCTATGCGGTGGATACGTGCCGCGGGTAGGGGTCTCCTGGTCGCGGTGGTCGTCCTGACCGGTTACGTGTCGTCGGGCACGCAGGCGGGCGGCGCTCCGGCGGGGTCGGCGCACGGCGGCGGACGCGGTCCCATGACCCTGGCCACGGCCGGGGATCTCACGGGCTATCTCGGTCCGCTGCTCGAAGGCTGGAACCGCAGTCATCCCACCGAGAAGGTCACTCTCGTCGAGCTGCCGGACTCCGCCGACGAGACCCGTGCGCAGATGACCACGGGACTGCGATCGGGCGGCGGGCGCTTCGACATCCTGAACATCGATGTCGCCTGGACCTCGGAGTTCGCCGCCGCGGGATGGATATCCCCGCTGGACCCGGACCGTTTCGCGCTGAAGAGCTTCCTGCCGCCGGTGGCGGACACGGCAACGTACGACGGAAAGCTGTACGCCGTCCCTTATGTCACGAATGCCGGGATGCTGTACTACCGCAAGGACATCCTCGAGCGGGAGGGCGAGCATCCGCCGCGGACGTGGGCGGAGCTGGAGCGCCAGGCACGGACGATCGCGCCCCGGTACGGCGTCGGGGGTTACGCGGGCCAGTTCCTCCCGTACGAAGGCCTCACGGTCAACGCCACCGAGGCGGTCTACTCGGCCGGGGGCACGATCCTGGGCGACGACGGCCGGGTCACCGTGGACTCGGCCGCGGCCCGCACCGGCCTCGGATTCCTCGCCCGCGGGGTGCACGAGGGCTGGATACCGAAGGAAGCGCTGACGTACAAGGAGGAGGAGTCCCGGCAGGCCTTCCAGGACGGCCGGCTGCTCTTCCTGCGCAACTGGCCGTACGCGTACGCGGGCGCCTCGGGCAAGGACTCCAAGGTCGCCGAGAAGTTCGGTGCCGTGCCACTTCCCGGCCCCGACGGGGCGGGCACGAGTGTCCTGGGCGGGTCGAATCTCGCGGTGAGCACGCATGCGCGGCACCCGGAGTCCGCCGGCGACCTGATCGCGTATCTCACCAGCGCCCCGGTGCAGCGGAAGGTGCTCACGGAGGGCGCGCTGCCGCCCGTCCGGGCAGCCCTGTACCAGGACCCGGAGCTGGTGCGGGACTTCCCGTACCTGCCGGCGCTGCGGGCGAGCGTGCTGGCGGCCGCGCCGCGACCCAAGAGCGCGCGGTACGAGCAGGTGAGCCTCGTGGTGCAGGCCGTCGTCCACGACGCGATGGCGCAGCACCAGGACCCCGCGGCAGCGGTGCGCAGGCTTTCCACGGAGCTGGCGGCCGTCGCACGCCGCGGCTGATCTCCTTCTCCCCTCACGCTTTCTCGCTCTACCTACCTGTTAGGTAACGACATCACATCGCACTGGACTCAAGCGGTGCGAACAAATCGGGACATAAGGTCCAACTCTCCTGTTGTTTCTGCACGACCGTTGACACCTTCTCGACACTCCTACTTAACATGCATGCATAACCGCTGACCTTCTGGTCGCGGGCACCCCTTCACGCAGAAACAGGTCAACGGGTGACGCTCACAGCCCCGGCCGGCGACGGCCTCTCGCACCGCCTCACGCACCGCTGGTGGCGCGACGCGGTGATCTACCAGGTGTACGTCCGCAGCTTCCTGGACAGCACCGGGGACGGAATCGGCGATCTGGCCGGCGTCCGTGCCGGACTGCCGTACCTCAAGAAGCTCGGCGTCGACGGCATATGGCTGAGCCCCTTCTACCCCTCGCCGCAGCACGACCACGGCTACGACGTCGCCGACTACTGCGACGTGGATCCGGTCTTCGGCGACCTCGCCGAGTTCGGTCTCCTCATCGCCGACGCGCACCGGCTCGGCATCAAGGTGCTCCTGGACATCGTCCCCAACCACTGCTCCAGCGAGCACGACTGGTTCCGTGAGGCGCTCGCCGAGGGCCCCGGCAGCGCCGCACGCGCCCGCTTCCACTTCGCCGAGGGCCGCGGCCCGGGCGGCGACGTGCCGCCGAACAACTGGCACGCGATGTTCGGCGGTCCGGCCTGGAGCCGCGTCACCGAGCCGGACGGCAGTCCCGGCCAGTGGTACCTCCACATGTTCACGCCCGAGCAGCCCGACCTGAACTGGCGCAACCCCGAGGTCGGCGCCCACTTCGACCACGTCCTGCGCTTCTGGCTGGACCGCGGCGTCGACGGTTTCCGTATCGACGTGGCCGCCGGGCTGTTCAAGCACCCGGAGCTGCCCGACTCGCCGGACCCCGAGGCCGACGCGCGCACCCGCGACTCGGTCAACCCACTCGCCTGGAACCAGCCCGAGGTGCACGAGGTGTGGCGCCGCTGGCGGTCCGTGTGCGAGGAGTACACCGCCCGGGACGGCCGGGAACGGCTGCTGGTCGGCGAGGTCTCCGTACCGACCGCGCGCGAACACGCCCAGTACGTTCGTCCGGACGAGCTGCACCAGGCGTTCTTCTTCGACCTGCTGGGCGCCGCCTGGGACGCGAGCGCGTTCCGCAAGGTCATATCCGAGGCGATACAGGACATCGCGGGCACCGGCTCCACCGTCACCTGGGTCCTCAACAACCATGACCAGGTCCGTACGGTCACCCGGTACGGCGAGTCCGGCACCGAGGGCAGTGGCCTCGGCGCAGCCCGCGCCCGGGCCGCCGCGCTGCTGATGCTGGCGCTGCCCGGTGCCGCGTACATCTACCAGGGCGAGGAGCTGGGCCTGCCGGAGGTCGTGGACCTGCCGGACGAGGTTCTCACCGACCCGATCTTCCGGCGCACCGGCAGCCGGGCGCGCATCCGCGACGGCTGCCGGGTGCCGCTGCCGTGGTCGGGTCACGCCTCGCCGTTCGGCTTCACCTCCGGTGCCGAGGGGGCCAAGCCCTGGCTGCCGCAGCCGGGCTGGTTCGCCGAGCACGCCACCGACCGCGCGCTGGCCGACACCCGCTCGTTCTGGCACCTCTACCGCGACGGGCTGCAACTGCGCCGCGGGCTGCCGCAGCTGGGCGAAGGCACCCTGCGCTGGCTGGAGACCCCACCCGGTGTCCTCGCCTTCGTCCGCGGCGACGGGCTCGTCTGCGCCGTCAACTTCGACACCGCGCCGGTGCCCGCCCCCGTCTCGGGTGCCCCACTGCTGTCCAGCGGGCCCTGTCCCAACGGCGTACTGCCCGGATCCACCGCCGCCTGGTGGATCACCGACTCCACCAACCCGTGACCGCCCGGTTCCCGGAACCGACCTCTGAGCCCCCGTCCCTGAACCTCCGGTCCTCCGCCAATTCCCTGCTCCAGAAGGAAGATCACCATGACGCCACGACGCATGATGCTTGCGAGCTGCACGGCCCTGGCCCTCGCCCTCGGCGCGACCGCCTGCGGCGGCGGCCCCGTCACCCCCGCGGGCGGCGGTGACAAGTCGCTGGCCGGACAGACGGTCAACGTCGCCGGCGTCTGGTCCGGTGCCGAGCAGAAGAACTTCCAGAAGGTGCTGGACGCCTTCACCGCCAAGACCGGTGCCAAGACCCAGTTCGTGTCCACCGGTGACAACGTCTCCACCGTCGTCGGCAGCAAGATCGAGGGCGGCAACGCCCCGGACGTGGTGATGGTCCCGCAGGTGGGTGTGCTCCAGCAGTTCGCCGACAAGGGCTGGCTCAAGCCACTCTCCTCGACCACCGCGAAGGCCGTCGAGAGCAACTTCGCCAGCGTGTGGAAGTCGTACGGGACCGTGGGCGGCAAGTTCTACGGCCTCTACTTCAAGGCCGCCCACAAATCGACCGTCTGGTACAGCCCGGACGCCCTCGACCAGGCGGGGGTCAAGCCGCCGAAGTCGTACGCGGACATGCTCAAGGCGGGCCGCACCGTCTCGGACTCCGGGCTGCCCGCCTTCGCGGTCGCCGGTGAGGACGGCTGGACGCTGACCGACTGGTTCGAGAACATCTACCTCTCCCAGGCCGGCCCCGAGAAGTACGACCTGCTCGCCACGCACACGCTCAAGTGGACCGACCCCAGCGTGGTGCAGGCGCTCACCACCCTCGGCAAGCTCTTCGCCGACAAGCAGCTGATCGCGGGCGGCCAGAAGGGCGCGCTCGGCACCGACTTCCCCGGCTCGGTCGAGAAGGTCTTCGGTCCCGACCCCGAGGCGGGAATGGTCTACGAGGGCGACTTCGTGGCCGGTGTCGCCAAGGACCAGTTCGGCAAGAAGATCGGCGAGGACGCCGCCTTCTTCCCCTTCCCGGCGGTCGACGGCGGCAAGGCGCCCGTCGTCAGTGGCGGTGACGCCGCCGTCGTTCTGAAGGACGGCAAGAACCAGGAGGCCGCCATGGCCCTCGTGGAGTACCTGGCGACCCCCGAGGCGGCTGCCGTCTGGGCGAAGACGGGCGGCTTCCTGTCCCCGAACAAGAAGCTCGACCTCGCGTCGTACGGCGACGACACCACTCGTCAAACCGCCACGTCGCTGATCGAGGCGGCCGACTCCATCCGCTTCGACATGTCCGACCAGGCCCCGGCCGCCTTCGGCGGCACCAAGGGCGCGGGCGAGTGGAAACTGCTCCAGGACTTCCTGCGCGACCCGTCGGACCCCAAGGCCACCGCAGCCAAGCTCGAGGACGCGGCGGCCAAGGCCTACAAGGGCTGAGGTCATGACCGCTGTCGCCACCCCCACCCCCACCCCCGGACCGACGAGCCCGCCGCTCGCCGGATCCGCGAACCCCCGGCGCCGCGCCCAGCGGCGCCGGCGGGTCATCGCTCTGGTCTTCGTGCTGCCGGCGCTGCTGTTGCTCGGCGCACTCGTCGTCTACCCCGTGCTGTTCTCGGTGGGCCGCAGCTTCTTCGACGCGGGCGGTACACGCTTCGTCGGCGGCGAGAACTACACCCAGATGTTCCGCGACCCGGCGACCCTCAAGGCCATCCGCAACAGCGCCATCTGGGTCGTCGTCGCCCCGACGCTGCTCACCGGGCTCGGACTGATCCTCGCCGTTCTGGTGGAGAAGGTCCGCTGGGCCACCGCGTTCAAGCTGCTGCTGTTCATGCCGATGGCGGTCTCCTTCCTGGCGGCCGGCATCATCTTCCGCCTCGCGTACGAGGAGGACCCCGACAAGGGCGTGCTGAACGCCGCGGTCGTCGGTGTGCACGACTCGTTCACGGGCACCTCCTCGTATCCGACCGCCCGCGCCCGGGACGACCAGGGTCTGGCCAAGGGCCCGGACGGGTCGTACACGACGGCCGAAGCGGTGTCGCCCGGCACCACGGTCAGCCTCGGACTCGTCGGCGTGAAGCCGAAGGAGCTGCCCGCCGGCGCGGAACCCGCGTACGAGGCGGCCTCCCGGAAGGCGGCCGGGCGCGAACTGCGCGGCGTCGTCTACCTGGACTTCACACCGGGCGGAGGCGGTGAGCAGGGCCAGGTCGACACGGCCGAGAGCGGACTGCCGGAGATGAGGGTCGAGGCGGTGCGGGACGGCAGGACGGTCGCCACCGCCACCACCGCGGCCGACGGTTCCTTCCGCTTCCCGGCTCTCGACCCGGGCGCGTACACCGTGCGGCTGCCCGCGGAGAACTTCGCCCAGCCCTACGAGGGTGTCTCCTGGCTCGGCCCGGCCCTGGTCACGCCGGCCATCATCGGCGCGTACCTGTGGATCTGGACCGGCTTCGCCATGGTGCTCATCGGCGCCGGGCTGTCCTCCCTGCCGCGCGATGCGCTCGAAGCGGCCCGGATGGACGGCGCGAACGAGTGGCAGGTCTTCCGCAGGATCACCGTGCCCCTGCTCGCGCCGATCCTGACCGTGGTCTTCGTGACCCTGGTGATCAACGTGATGAAGGTCTTCGACCTCGTCTACATCATCGCGCCGGGTCCGGTGCAGGAGGACGCCACGGTGCTGGCCACCCAGATGTGGCTGGTCTCCTTCGGCGGCGGCAACAACCAGGGGCTCGGCAGCGCGCTCGGCGTCCTGCTTCTGCTGCTGGTGATCCCCGCCATGGTCTTCAACGTCCGCCGCTTCCGCAGGAGTCAGTCATGACCGTCACCACCCCCCGCCGGACCGTGGCGAAGGAGCCGGGCGCCGTCGCCGCGCCCCTGCGCCCACGGTCCAAGGGCCGGCTCGGCCGCTGGCTCGGCAACGGTCTGGTCCAGGCGTTCCTGGTCGTCATCGGCCTCGTCTGGATCACCCCGCTCGCCGGGCTGCTGCTCTCCTCGATGCGCTCGGCGCAGGACAATGCGAGCAGCGGCTGGTGGACCACCCTGACCGGTCCCGGGCAGCTGTCCTTCGACAACTACTCGGCACTGCTGGGCAACGCCGGGATCACTCAGGCGTTCTGGAACACCGTGCTGATCTCGGTGCCCGCGACCGCTCTGGTCATCGCCATCGCGGCGCTCGCCGGATATGCCTTCGCCTGGCTGGAGTTCCCCGGCCGGGACTGGCTGTTCCTGCTCGTGGTGGCGCTGCTGGTGGTGCCGGTCCAGGTCGGTCTGCTTCCGGTCGCGAAACTCTTCGGTCAGCTGGGGCTGTTCGGCACGATCCCGGGCGTGGTGCTCTTCCACGTCGCGTACGGGCTGCCGTTCGCCATCTTCCTGCTGCGGAACTACTTCGCCGACATTCCACGGGAGATGCTGGAGGCGGCGCGGATGGACGGCGGCACCGAGTGGCGGATCTTCACCCGGCTGGTGCTGCCGGTGGGCCGCCCGGCCATCGCGAGCCTGGCGATCTTCCAGTTCCTCTGGGTGTGGAACGACATGCTGGTGGCGCTGCTCTTCGCCGACAGTTCCTCGCAGCCGCTCACCGTGGAGCTGCAGTCCCAGGTACGCCAGTTCGGCAGCAACATCGACGTCCTGGCGCCGGGCGCGTTCCTTTCCCTGATCGTGCCGGTCGTGGTGTTCTTCGCCTTCCAGCGGCACTTCGTCCAGGGAGTGATGGCGGGCTCGGTCAAGTGAGACCGCACGGCCCCGGTGGGCTGCCACGGCTGTGGCAGCCCAGCGGGGCCGGCTCCACCGGCCCCTCTCACTGCTCCGGCTCGGGCGGTCCACTCGTGCGGAGTAAGTGCAGCGGCCCCCGGCCGGTCCGCGCGTTCCACTGGAGAGATGCCAGCGATCCAGATTTCGGTCGTCGTACCGTGCTTCGACGAGAGCGAGGTGATCGGCGCCTTCCACGCCGCCCTGACCAGCGCGCTGGAGCTGACCGGGGAGCGGTTCGAGATCTGTTACGTCGACGACGGCAGCGGCGACGGGACCGTCGAGCGGCTGAGGGAGCTGGCGGCGGACGCTCCGCGGGTGCGCTACACCTCCTTCAGCCGGAACTTCGGCAAGGAGGCCGCCCTGCTGGCCGGGATGCGGATGTCCCGGGGGGCCGTGGTCGTCCTCATGGACGCCGACCTGCAGCATCCCCCGGAGCTGGTGCACCGCATGCTGGAGCTGCACCGGCACGGCTACGACCAGGTCGTCGCCCGGCGCGACCGAACGGGCGAAGGCGCCGTGCGCACCGCGCTCAGCCGGGCCTACTACCGACTCGTACGTCACTTCATGGACGTCGAGATCGTCGACGGGGCCGGCGATTTCCGGCTGCTGTCACGCCGCGCGGTGAACTCCGTCCTGTCGCTGCCGGAGACCAACCGCTTCTCCAAGGGGCTGTTCTCGTGGATCGGCTTCGACACCGTCAGTTTCACGTACCGGAACGTCCGGCGGGCCGCCGGGCGGTCCAAGTGGGGCGGCAGACGGCTGATCAACTACGGCATCGACGGACTGCTCTCCTTCAACAGCCGTCCCCTGCGCCTGGCGATCCACACCGGTCTCTGGCTGTTTCTGTCCGCTCTCGTCTACGCGCTGTGGATCGTGGCGAACGCCGTGCTGAACGGTGTCGACACGCCGGGATACGCGACCCTCATCACCGCCGTCGTCGCGCTGAGCGGAATCCAGCTGGCCACGCTCGGCGTCATCGGGGAGTACGTGGGCCGGATCTACCACGAGTCGAAGCGGCGGCCGCCCTATGTCGTGCGGGAGACGGACGAGTCCGCACCGCTGCGCTCCGGCGGCCTCCCGGCGGAGGCCGCCGGACGGGCCCGGCCGCACACATGAACGCCGTCGGCGTCCGCCAGTTCACCGTCTTCGCCGTGATCGGCCTCGCCAACACGGCCGTGTACTTCGCGGTGTACGCGGCACTGAACGTCTGGCTGCCCTATCTGGCCGCCCACGCGCTGGCGTACGCCGTGAGCATCACGGGATCGTTCCTGCTCAACTCGTACGTCACACTCCGCACGCGACCGACGTGGCGCGCGTTCCTCCGGTATCCGGTGTCGGGCGTGGCCAATCTCGCGGGCAGCGGGCTACTGCTCCACCTGGCGGTGAGCAGGCTCGGCATGGACGAGCATCTCGCCGCCCTCGCCGCCGGCGCTCTGGTCACACCGCTGTCGTTCCTGCTCGCGCGGTGGGCGATCACCTCCGGCGCGAAGAAGCCGGTCACGGAAGCCGTGTCGAGTAAGTGACCCGGTCCAGCCGGTAGTAGTCGGCGACGCACCGGGCCGGCCAGAGGTTGCGCCCGTGGTTGCCGAAGGGTTCCAGCATCCCGCTGACCGACAGGGGTGTGTACGGGAGCACCTTCGCGCCGTTCGCCGCCCCGGCGCGCAGCCACTGGTCCTGCCGGTCCCACCGCCCGGCCCGTACGCGCATGTCCTCACCCAGATGGTGGAGCGGTCCGGCCAGTCCCACGACGGCCGTGGCGTACAGCGCCGCGGCCGCCGCCGTCGCCACGCCTGTCCACCGCCGGGGCAGCCGGGTACGCAGCGCCCGTCCCAGGAAGGCGCCGGCGGCCACGAGGACCAGGACGTACAGCAGGAGGTAGTCGTTCCAGGTCCGTTGCGCGGACACCACCCGGGCGCCGAAGACGGGGTGGGTGACGACGGTGCAGAGGTAGCCGGAGAGCAGGAAGGCCAGCACGCCGAAGGTGGTCATCAGCAGCGGCCTGCACGGCCGCAGGGCCGCAGGGCCGGTCCCAGTGCGGGCCCGCGCGAGCAGGCCCAGCAGCACGCCCGCGGCGACGGCGCCCCCGTACTGCCAGGTCGTGAGGACCGTTTCCAGGATCCGCGCGAAGCCGCGCGCCGAGGCGGCCAGGGATTCGGGGGCGAGCATGCCGGCGGTCCCGGCGCCGTACCGCTCGCGCCGGTTGCGCGATCCGGGCGACGTCAGCAGCACGGCCGTCCCGATGGCCACCCCGGCCATGCCGAGCAGGGCCGAAGCGCGGACATGGGCCCGTACCTGTTCGGTGAAGAGCCGGCGGCTGAGCAGCAGGAGACCGGAGAGCACCACCAGGGCGACGAGCGATGTCTCCTCGGACAGCGTGCCCAGGAAGACCCCCGCCGCCAGGACGACGGCGAGGGCGGCGATACGGCCCCGGCGGCCGCGGGCGGCGAGCGGGGGGAGGGCCGCGGCGCAGGCGAGCACGGGGGCCAGGGTGTGCGAGACGGACGCGGCGGGCCAGTAGAACGTCTTGTACGTGTTGGGCGTGGCGAACAGGAACACCGCCGTGACCATGGCCGCCACGAGCAGCGGGACTCCGCGGGGTACCGTCCGGCGGGCTCCGCGCAGCAACTGGCCGATGAGGGCCCACAGCAGGACCAGCACGAGCAACCCGCTGATCAGCGCGAACCATTGATGACCGGGGACCGGGAACTGTGCGTAGAGCGCGACGAGCAGGCCGTTGCCGATCCGGCCGTTGTCGATGGCGTAGAACTTCCCGATCAGCCCCGCGACGCCGTGATCACGAACGTGGGGCAGGAAGCACCACTCGTCCGCGCCGGGCCGGACGTGGCGGCCCAGCCAGATGGCGACGGCGAGCAGCCCGAGGGGCAGCGAGGTGAGACCCACGACCCATGCGGTCGTGAACGAGCTGCCGCCGGGGCCCTTCGACCGGCCCGGACGGCCGGGCGGTTCCTCCGGTTCCCGCGGGACGCTCACGCTTGATGCGCCGACAGCCATGCTCGCCACTAGATGCGCCGTTCACGGCACCGGCAACCGGCGGCGACCAGGTGGAGCAGCACGGGCCACGAGGGGAGCAGCGGCGGCGGGCGGGCGTCCTGGGGTGTGGCCGTGCCGCCTCCGTGCTCAGCGCACCGGGCATCAGCCGACGACGACCCCGATCTTCGGGGCGGGCTCGCTCTGGTAGCCGGCCGGACCGAAGTTCTTCTCGACGTACTCCTTCCAGGTGCCGTCCGCGACCATCTTCTCCAGCGCTGCGTTGATCTTCGCCTTGAGCTCGCTGCCCTTCTGGACACCGATGCCGTAGTTCTCATTGCTCAGCTTGAAGCCGCCCAGCTTGAACTTGCCCTTGAACTGGTCCTGCGCGGCGTAGCCGGCGAGGATCGAGTCATCGGTGGTCATGGCGTCGATGACGTTGTTCTCCAGCCCTGTCAGGCATTCGGAGTAGCCGCCGTACTCCTGCAGCTGCGCCTGCGGCGCGAGCTTCGTCTTGACGTTCTGTGCCGAGGTGGAGCCGGTGACCGAGCAGAGCTTCTTGTTGTTCAGGTCCGCCGGCTTGGTGATGGAGTTGTCGTTCGCGCGAACCAGAACATCCTGGTGCGCCAGGAGGTACGGACCGGCGAAGTCGACCTTCTTTGCTCGCTCGTCGTTGATCGAGTAGGAGGCCGCGATGAAGTCCACGTCGCCGCGCTGGAGCAGCGTCTCGCGGTCGGCGCTCTTGGCTTCCTTCCACACGATGTCGCTCGGCTTGTAGCCGAGCTGCTTGGCCACGTAGGTCGCCACATCGACGTCGAAGCCGGTGTATTTGCCGTCCGGGGTCTTCAGGCCGATGCCCGGCTGGTCGAACTTGATGCCGATGGTGATCTTGTGGTTCCCGCTCTCCGTGCTGTCGGCGCCGCCACCGCCGCCGGATCCGCAGGCCGCGGTGGCGAGGGAGAGCGCGAGCGCCGCGGCGGTCGCGGCGGAGACCTTGCGAATCTTCATGGTGATCATCCCTGGGGATTGCCGGGTGGTGCGCGTGTCCCGGGGTCTCCGGCGGATGCCGGGAGGTGCCGGGGACCGGGCTCAGTGGTGAAGGATCTTGGAGAGAAAGTCCTTGGCGCGTTCGGTGCGGGGGTTGCTGAAGAACTCGTCGGGGATCGTCTCCTCCACGATCCTGCCGTCGGCCATGAAAACCACACGGTTGGCGGCCGAACGGGCGAACCCCATCTCATGGGTGACGACGACCATGGTCATTCCGTCGCGGGCGAGCTGCCGCATGACCTCCAGCACCTCGTTGATCATTTCGGGGTCGAGCGCGGACGTGGGCTCGTCGAACAGCATGATCTTCGGGTCCATGGCCAGCGCTCTGGCGATGGCCACGCGCTGCTGCTGGCCGCCGGAGAGCTGCGCCGGGTACTTGTCGGCCTGCGAGCCGACACCCACCCGGTCGAGGAGCGAGCGCGCCCGCTCCTCGGCGGCCTTCTTGTCCTTCTTGCGGACCTTGATCTGGCCCAGCGTCACGTTCTGGAGCACGGTCTTGTGCGCGAAGAGGTTGAAGGACTGGAAGACCATGCCGACGTCGGCGCGCAGCCGGGCCAGCTCCTTGCCCTCGGCGGGCAGCGGCCTGCCGTCGATGGCGATCTCGCCCGAGTCGATCGTCTCCAGCCGGTTGATGGCGCGGCACAGTGTCGACTTCCCGCCCCCGGACGGCCCGATGACGACGACCACCTCGCCGCGGTGGATGGTCAGGTTGATGTCCTGGAGCACATGCAGGGCGCCGAAGTGCTTGTTGACGTCACTGAGCACGACCAGGGCACCGCCCGTGCCCGGCCCGAGGTGTTTCTTGCTCACCGCCGCTCCGCTCATCGGCTTCATCGTCCGTCCGCATCGAGCGGGTCGCACGCCGGAGGCCGGGCGGGGACCCGCTCGCCCCGGCCCGTCGGACCAGGGGCGGTGAGCGGTCGTCATGTACGCGGGACCGGCCGCGGCCGAGCGAGCGCACTCGCTCCGCCGGCCGCCCAGCGGCACCTCCTGGCCGAAAACGCTCGCCGATTGTGTCCGGCGTGTTGTCCAGACCACTGACTGCTGCAAGCGTTTACCCTCCGTGCCCGCTTGGACTCCCCTCGCGCCGAAGCGCACCGCCCCCGGCCCCGACGCGACACCTGCACTTTTCCGTCAACGTTCACCGTAGGCACACATGAACCACACGGAGCCTCCACTATGTGACGAGACAGGGCACAACGGCGGCGCGCTCCCCGGGGAGAGCGGCACCGTTGCGCTGGGGGGTTACGGGGAGGGACTTTCACCGCATGAAGCGGATCCGCACACAGCGGACCTTGCGAGCGGTGAACCTCCTCGTGCCGCTCTATGTGCACCGGCGCAGGACCCGGACGCCTGGCGGCTGCTCGCCGCCGCCGGGGACCGGCTCTACGGCGCGGTGCTGAACGCCGCGGACGGCCCCGGCACGGCGCCCGATCCGGCCTTCGTCTCCGCCGCCCGAGCCCTTCGGGCGGCGGGCACCCGTGTCCTGGGCTATGTCGATCTGGACTACGGCGTACGCCCGGGCTCCGCGGTGATCCGGGACCTGGACCGCCATCGCGCCTGGTACGGCACCGACGGCTGTTTCTTCGACCAGGTACCGGCCGACCGGTCCGCCCTGCCCGGCTGCCGTCACCTCGTGCGGGCGGCGCGGCAGCGGGGTGCGAGCACGTCGTCCTCAACCACGGGGTCCATCCCGCGCCCGGCTATGCCCGTATCGCCGATCTGCTCATGACGTTCGAAGGCCCGTGGGCGGCCTATCTGTCGTCCTTCACGCTGCCGCGCTGGACCACCCGCCATCCGCCGGAGCGGTTCTGCCATCTGGTGTACGGCGTGCCGCCCGCGCTGGCCCGGGTCGCCGAGCGGGCGGCCCGTGAACGCGGGGCGGCGGTGTCCTGTGCGGTCGCGGACGGCCTGCCCAACCCCTGGGCGGCGCCGCCGCCCGGCCTGTACGGAGAGGCACCGTGACCCGCCCTGCCTGCCGCTGCTGTGCCTGCTGCTCGCCGTGCTGCTGACCGCGGGCTGCTCCTCGAACCCGCGTGTTCCATGTCGAATACACCCTGGCCACACAGGACTTCTGCGCCCAAGCCCGCCGTCTGGGCCTGTCGTCGATGCGGAAGAGGCGGGAGCTGGACCGGTGGCGGCAGCCGTGCTGAGCCGCGTCGGGCGTTCGGGCGCGGTCAGCTCTTCGGACGGAGGAAGCGCTTCAGTTTCGTCAGCGTCCAGGTGTTGATGATGTCGTCCTTGGTCAGCCAGCCGCGCTGGGCCGTGGCGACCCCGTAGCGCATGTACGGCAGATGCGTGGTGGAGTGCGCGTCCGAGTTCACCGCGAACTTCACGCCGTACCGCTTGGCGCGCAGGATGTCCTCGTCGCCGAGGTCGAGCCGCTCCGGGTGTGCGTTGATCTCCAGGGCGGTACCGGTTCTGGCGCAGGCTTCGAAGACGGCGTCGAAGTCGGCGTCGATGCCGGGGCGTTTGCCGATCTTGCGGGTGGTGGGGTGGCCGATGACGGCGACGTAGGGGTTCTCGCAGGCGCGGACGAGGCGGCGGGTGAGCGCCCGTCGGCTCTGGTTGAAGTGGGAGTGGATCGAGGCCACGCAGATGTCGAAGTCCGCGAGGAACTCGTCGGGCCAGTCCACATCGCCTTCGGGACCGATGTTGAGCTCCGTGCCGTGCAGCAGCCGCATCCCCCGGTGCTTGCCGTCGAGTTCGCGGACCCGTTCGCGCTGCGCCAGCATCTTCTCCTTGGTCATGCGCTGCATGGCGAGATCGGGGGCGTGGTCGGTGACCGCGTAGTAGGAGTATCCGCGCGCGGCAGCCGCGGCGAGCATGTCATCGAGCGGGGCGAGACCGTCGGTGAGGTCGGTGTGGGTGTGCAGATCACCGCGGATGTCGTCCTCGGTCACCAGCTCCGGGAGCTCGTCGCGCAGCCCGGCCGCGATCTCGCCGCGGTCCTCACGGAGCGTCGGCGGGATCCATGGCAGGCCGAGACGGTCGTAGATCTCCTCCTCGGTCTCGGAAGTGATCTTCTTGCCGCTCTTGGCCTCGAAGAGCCCGTACTCGGACAGTTTGAGTTTGTGCCGGACCGCGATCTCGCGGGTGCGGATGTTGTGCGCCTTGGCGCCGGTGAAGTACTGCAGTCCCGCGCCCCAGGAGTCGGGAGGCAGCACCCGCAGATCGACCTGGAGGCCCTTGGTGGTGCGGACGGACGTCTTCTTCTCGCCGTGCGCGATGACCTCGGCGGTGTACGGGAGCGCCCCGAGGGCTTCCATGAAGGGCGCCGACGCGTCGGCCGCGACCAGGATGTCGATGTCCCCGATGGTCTCCCGCATCCGGCGCAGCGAACCGGCGTAGGTGCACCCTTCGCAGCCCTTGATCTGCGACAGCTCGGCGACGATCTGCTCGGCCGAGTCCATCGCGGCGTTGAGGAGGATGCGGCTGCCGGCCTTCTGCATGAGGGCGATGCCGTGGAGGAGGTTCTCCTCCGTCTTCTCGCCGAATCCCTTCAGATCGCGCAGACGCTCCTCGTGGATCGCGTCGAGGAGCTGGTCCACCGACGAGACCTCCAGCTCCGCGTAGAGCGTCATGGCCTTCTTCGGCCCGAGCATGGGGATGGCCATCAGCTCGCGGACACCGGCCGGGATGGACTGGCGTCGCTCCTCCACGGCGGAGATGTGTCCGGACGTCAGATACTCCACGATCTTGTCGGCGATCGACTTGCCGACGTTGGGGATCTCCCGCAGCCCCTTGGCGTCCAGCTTGGACACATCGGCGTGGTACCCGCCGACGGCCCGGGCGGCCTTCTCGTAGGAGCGTGCCCTGAAGGCGTCGCCTCCGGTGATGGCGATGAGGTCGGCGTACTCCTGCAGGAGCGCCTCGATCTCTTCGTTGGCCCTGGCCATGGGTCCAGCCTCACACGGTCCGCGGCCGTATGCCCTGCGGGCGTACGGCCCTCACGAAGGGTGCGGAGGGCCGCGCGTGGCGGCGGGATCCGGGCTCCCCTGTGCCCGGGCGGAGGCGTCGCCGTCCTGCGCCAGGAACTCCACCACCGCGAGGGCGAACAGCAGCGCGAGCGCAAGCCCGACGACGACCCAGGCGGTCGGGTACGACCACAGGATGTAGGCCAGCACGGCGGCCGCGACCAGCACCCAGGTGATCCAGGTCCGGTAGCGGCGAACCCAGGGGCCGACGGGCCCGGTGCGCAGGCCCGCGTGGTCCGCGGTGGTGCGTGTCGCCGTGATGCCGGAGGTCCACAGCTGCCGTGCGAGGCCGGCGTACCGGCCGGGTCCGGTGAGCCAGGCGGCGAGGGCGACCACCACGCCGAGGACCACGACGTTGCGGACCGCCGTACGCAGGTAGCGGACCATGATGTCGTACACGGATTCGGCGGCGGGCTGCGAGACGCCCTGGGGCAGGGCATCGAGATAGATCACCCGGAAGACCGTCAGCCCGATGCCGAGCAGCAGCGTCGCGAACGCGACACCGAGGGCGGCGGCGACGAGGACCTTGCGGCGGTGTGCCGAGAGCAGGACGCCCGCGGCGATGAACACGATGCCGACGATGGGCAGCCAGGTCGCCGCGAGTTCGAGAAGGCGGAAGGCGGTCTTGACCTTGCCGATGCTCTCGGACTGGACGACCGTGAAATTGGTATGGATCTCGGGGATCTTCGCGGCGACGGTGAGTCCTTCGTCGACGAGCCGTTGTTTGACCTGGTCGATCACGGGGGCCAGGTCGATCTGGACCGCGTTGTCGGTGAGTTCGATCGCGCCGCCGCCGCTTCCGGTGAGCGCCTTGTCGAGCGCGGCGTGGATCCTGCGGTTCGCGTCGGTCCAGATGGTCTTGAACGCGTTGGACGCGACGATGTCCTGCGCCCGGTCCTGGACGAAGCTGCGGACGGCGTTCTCCAGGGCCCCGCCGAGCGTGCCGAGCAGTTGCTCCAGCCTGGGGCGGTCGGCCGGGGCCACCTCCTCCAGCAGCTTCGGCAGGTCGATGTGCTGCATCACGACGTTGGTGACGCGGCCCGCGACCGCGGACTGGACGTCCGGGTCGGAGGCGAGCGGTGCGACGGTGGCGACGTACCGGTCGGTGTCGCCGACCTGGCTCGCGGTCCACCGGGCGACCACACTCAGCGGCGCCAGTACGCAGCCGATGACGATCAGCAGCGCGGCGATGAACGAGCGCAATCGGTGCCGGGGCGGCCGAGGCGCCTTCTGCCCGGCCTCCAGTGCCGCGATACGGGCATGCAGCCGCTCCAGCTCACTCCCTTCGGAGCTCGCGCTCGCGTTGTCCGGCATGCCGCTCTCCTCCGCTGTCCGACCGGCCTCCGATGTCTGACGGGCCGGACAACAGCAGACCTTGGGGAAGGAGCGCGCGCGAACGGAGCTGGGCCGCTCAGGTGAGTGATACGCCCTTACGCGTCGTCCGGGTCGAGCGCAGTCGCGCGGCGCTGAACGACGAAGGGCCGCCCACCGCTTCCCGGGCCCGTTCATACTGATCCACACGTCCCACGTCCGCACATCCGTACGGAGGAGAATCCGCGAATGAGCAACCCGTTCGAGAATGCCGAAGGTGTGTACTCGGTACTGGTCAACGACGAGGACCAGCACAGCCTGTGGCCGGACTTCGTCGAGGTCCCGGCCGGGTGGGCGGTGGTCCACGGCCCCGGCACCCGCCAGTCCTGCCTGGACTACATCGAGACGCACTGGACCGACATGCGGCCGAAGAGCCTCCAGGAGTCCATGGGGACCTGATGCCGACTTGACGTGCCGCGGTCATGACGTGGGGGCGAACCGACTTGCCGGTCCGCCCCCATCGGTGATGGTGGAACCGGGGAGTGAACGGCTCCCGGAGGTGTACTGGTGGACGCAGCGGACAGGGCCCAGGCGGAGGCGGCGCTCCTCGACGCCCTTTTCAGCCAGGCACCACAAGGCCTGTGGGTCCTCGACACCGACCTGCGCGTCATCCGGTTCAACCACACGGCACCCGGTGTCCGCGACGTACCACCGGAGGACATCCTCGGTCACACCATCGACGAGTTCGCGATGCGAGCCGGCGCAGGGGAAATCACCTCCCTGGCCGAGCAGGTCCTCCGAACGGGCCAGGTGGTCCGGGACCGCATGGTGAGGGGCAGCCCGCTCGCGGACCCGGACCGGGCGCTCGTGATCTCGCTCTCCCTGTTCAGACTCCACGACGCGGACGGGAAGACGCTGGGCCTCGCGGCCATCGTCGACGATGTGACCGAGCGCGAGGCCGCCCTGGAGCGGCTGGACGTTCTGCATGAGGCACAGGGCTCCGTCGGCACGTCCCTCGACGCGTTCCGTACGGCGGAGGAGCTCGTGGACGTTCTCGTACCGCGCCTCGCCGACGCGGCGGCGGTGGACCTCGTCGACGAGGCACTGCGCGGGCGGGCCCCCAGGCGCGGCCCGCTCGCCGCCGACACACCGCTGCGCAGGGCGGCGTTCCGGTCCGTGGGCGGCGGTGAAGGCCCACTGTCCAAGGGCGCACTGAGCACTTTCCCCTTCCCCACACCGTTCACCCAGGCCCTCAACGACCTGAGGCCACGGCTCGTCGCCCATGTCGATGCGGGCGACGCCTGGATCGGCGCGGACCCGGACCGCTGGGAGCCACTCGTGTCCGCGGGGGTCCATTCCCTCATCGTGGTGCCGCTGACGCTGCGGGAGACCCTGCTGGGCCTGGCCTCGTTCTACCGTTTCGTACGCCGTGAGCCGTTCGGCGACGACGACTACGCGCTGGCGACGGAAGTGGTCGCCAAAGCCGCCGTGCACATCGACAACGCGCGCAGCTACGTCCGCGAACGCGAGATCGCGACCACGCTGCAGCGCAGTCTCATGCCCGACCGGCCGCCCGCAGTGTCGGCCGTCGACACCGCGTACGCCTATCTGCCCGAAGGCGCGGGCGGCGACTGGTACGACGTCATTCCGCTGTCGGGCACCCGGGTCGCCCTGGCCGTGGGCGATGTCGCCGGACACGGCATCGAGGCCGCCGCGGCCATGGGGCAGCTGCGCACCGCGCTCCGCACCCTCGCCCTGCAGGACCTCGAACCCGACGAAATGCTCGCGCGGCTCGACGAGACCGCCACCTTCCTCGCCCGCACCCACACGTCCCTGGGACCCGGCGGCGACACGGCCCAGGAATTCCTCGCCACCTGCCTCTGCGCGGTGTACGACCCCGTGTCCCGCTCCTGCACCGCCGCGCGGGCCGGCCATCAGCCGCCCCTGGTGCTGGGGCCCGACGGCTCCACGACACCCTTCGACGTGCCGGCCGGCCCTCCGCTCGGCGCCGGCGGCGCGGGATACACCTCCGCCACGACCACCCTGGCGGAATCCAGCCTGCTCGCCCTGTACACCAACGGTCTGGTCATGGCCCGCGGCAGGGACGCCGACGCCGCAAGGTCGAGGCTCCACGGGATCCTCACCCAGCCCGACGCAGCGCTGGACCAGCTGTGTGACACGGCCGTCTACGAGCTGGTTCCGGCGAAGCCGGAAGACGATGCCGTACTGCTCCTCGCCCGTACCCGCGCACTGCGCGCCGACCGCGTCACCGTGTGGACACTCCCCGCGCGCGAATCGGTCGTCGCCACGGCCCGCCGGCTGGTCGAGCACCAGCTCGCGGCGTGGGATCTCGCCCGCGCCGTCTTCACCACCGAGCTGATCGTCAGCGAGCTGGTGACCAACGCCATCCGCTACGGCCAGGGACCGATCGAACTGCGGCTCATCCTCGACCGCAACCTCATCTGCGAGGTCTCCGACACCAGCAGCACCTCGCCCCATATGCGCCACGCGGCGCCGACCGACGAAGGAGGCCGCGGACTGTTCATCGTCATGCAGCTCAGCGACCGCTGGGGCACCAGGACCGCAGGGGAAGGCAAGACCATCTGGTCGGAACAGGCGCTCCCGGACGGCACGGTGCTGCCGTGAGCGCCTCCGTACCGAGCGCGCCTCGCCGCGCACCACGAACGGTCATGAGAGCCGTACGCACGGCCATGGCCGAATCCACAGCCCTGCCAGTAGGGTCTTCGCCGACGGGCCACTTCCCCCGCAGGGCTCGTCACCTTCCGTTCCTGACTCGCCCCCACGGTCCGGGGCGCGACAGCATGGAGTGAGAGCGTCGGCGACGGCTGCACTTTCAGGGAGGCGGTACAGGCGGTGAGCAGGCAAAGCTTTGCGTTCTGCGGGGCTGAGCTGGCGGCTGTCTATGTGCTGGCCGAAGGGGGCGAAGAACTCCATCTGGCCGAGCTGACCGGGAACCGCAGCATGGTGTACGGACTGCCGGCGGTACTTTCCGTTTCCGGCCACTTCCCCGCCGCCGAAGCCTTCCGCTCGGGCCGTCCCCTGTGGCTGAGTCCGAAGGAACTCGCGGCCTACGTCGAAAGCGATCCCCACCATTTTCCCGGCCGGGTTCTCCGGAACGGCGGCGGGATGTCGCAGGCCAAGGTCTCGCTGGGCGCACTGCCGCTGGGACGGGGCGCAAAGCAGCTGGGCTGTCTGGTCGTCGCCGGTGAGGTCCCGGACGGCTTCAGCGCCGACCGCCGCGATCTGCTGGAGCTCTACGCCGACCAGGTGGCCGCCGGACTCGAATCGGTCGCCGCCCGCGTCTCCGGGCGGCAGACGGCGCCCCGGCCGCCGCTGGCCCACACCCTGGTGCCCCTCCTCGGAGGTGCGTTCATCCTGGAGCTGAGCACCGGGCACATGGAGGCGCACGCGCACGTGCTGGAGCTGCTGGGCATCGCTCCCGAGGACTTCGACGGACGGGTGGAGACCCTCCTGTCATGCGCCGTCCCGGAGGACATCCCCGCGCTCATGGCGATAGTGGAGCCGGGCCAGCTGTCCTCCGCCACACAGCAGCTGGCCTTCCGTATCCGCAGGCCCGGCGGCGAGCTGCGCTGGCTGGGGCTGCGGTGCCGCGTGCTGGTGGCCACCGACGGCACACCGGAGCGCGTGCTGGGTGTGGTCGCCGACGCCTCCTATCTGCGCCCGAGCGCCGACGAGGTCTCCGTCGTGCAGCGGCTCTCGGCCAGGCTGGCCGGTGCCGCGACCATCCGGGACGTCAGCCAGACGGTGGTCGGCGCCCTGCGCGACCCGCTGGACGCCAGCCGGGTCCTGGTCGCCGAGCTGGAGGCCGACCGGCTCGTGGTCACCGTCCTGGACCCTCCGGAGCCCATTGCCTGGCCCGACGTGTGGCGGGCCGCATGGCGGTCCGAGTGGCCCGACGCGTCGACCCACGACCTGCCCACCTTGCAGAGCGCGCTGCGCGAGGGCCATGTGAGCCTGTGGCCACCGGGCGCGGACCTGGAGCCCGGGCTCCTGGGCATCGGTCCCGGCGGCCTCGCGGTCCTGCCGCTCCCGGCGAACGGCCGGATGGTCGGTGTGTGTCTGGTGGGATGGGACGAGGAGCACCGGTTCGAACCGGAGGAGCGGGCACTGCTGACAGCGACCGCTGGTCTGGTGGGCCATGCCCTGATGCGCGCGCACGCGCTGGACGCCGGGCACGAGCTCGCCACGATGCTCCAGCGCAGCCTGCTGCCCCGCAAGCTCCCGGAGCTGCCCGGCGGGGAGGCCGTCGCCCGCTATCTGCCCGCGACGGTGGGCCTCGAAGTGGGCGGCGACTGGTACGACGTCATCCCGCTCGGCGAGGGTCATGTCGCGCTCGTCATCGGGGACGTGCAGGGGCACAGCGCCGGCGCCGCCACCATCATGGGCCAGATGCGCACGGCCGTCAGGGCGTACGCGGTCGAGGGCCATCCGCCCGATGTGGTGGTGGCCCGCGCCAACCTCCTGCTCGTCGGTATGGAGACCGATCTGTTCGCCACCTGCATCTACTTCGACCTGGACATGGAGGAAGGCATCGCCAGGTGCGTGCGGGCCGGCCATCTGCCCCCGGTGATCCGCCACCCGGACGGCAGCACCGAGCTGATGACGGTCGAGGGCGGGCCTCCCCTGGGAGTCCTCGCGGACGCGGAATTCCCCATGACCGAAGCCGGCTTGGTCCCCGGCACCCTGCTCACCCTGCTGACGGACGGCCTGGTCGAGTCGGCGAACCTCCACCTCGACGACGGCCTGAACCGCGTGTGCGATGTGCTCGCCGCGGCCGACCCGGCCGATCCCGGACGCGTGGCCGACGAACTGCTCGTGGGCGCCACCCGGCGCGACGACGACGTGGCGTTGCTGCTCCTGCGCTACGACGGCACGCGCGTCAGGCCGATGCGGACCCACTGGACGGTGTGGCGGCTCCCCAACGCGGTGATGCACGCCCGCCGCTTCACCGCCCGCACGCTGCGCTCCTGGGGTGTGGTGGACGAACTCGACGCGGCCCTGCTGGTCGTGTCCGAGCTGGTCACCAACGCCATCGCCCACACGCGGGGAGAGGTACGCCTGGATCTGACGCTGTCCGCCGACCGGCTGCGGATCTCCGTGAACGACACCTCGCCCCGCAGTCCCGTCAAGCCGGCGCAGCTGGACTGGGAGGCGACCGGCGGCCGGGGACTTCTCATCGTCGAGGCGCTGACGACGTCCTGGGGCTCGGTACCGCTCAGCAGCGGCAAGCAGGTGTGGTCGGAGCTGCCGCTGGCGCCGCGCGAGCGGCTGACCGAGGACGCGTGAGACCTACTCCGGGCCGGTGTCCACGTCGGCGCCCGCATCAGCCCCCGTGTCCGCGTCGGTGCCGGCACCGGCGGCGCTCCACCGCTGCTGGATCTGCCTCGCCTGCTTTGTGAGGGCCGCCACCAGCTCCTGGATGCTGCGCGCGGCGGCGCTGCGGAGAACGGCGACGCTGATTTCCCGGGCCAGCGGGGCACCCTTGAGCTGTCGCACGGCGACGTCCTCGCGCGGGGTACCGACGGCGAGCCGGGGGATGAGCGCCACTCCCGCGCCTGCCGCGACGAAGCCCTGGACGACCGCGTAGTCGTCCGTGCGCAGGGCATGCACCGGCTCGAAGGAGTGCTGGGCGCAAGCCCAGGCCAGGAGACGGTCGCACGGGTCGCGGGGGTCGGCCGCGCCGATCCAGTCGTCGTACCTGAGGTCTTCGAGGGGCACGTGCGTCAGGCCGGCGCACCGGTGGTCCTCGGGCATCACCAGTTGCAGCGGATCGTGCAGCAGCGGATGCAGCTCGAAATCGTCGTCGAGATCGAGGCGGTCCCCCGGCTGGGAGAAGACGAGGGCGGCGTGGAGCTCACGCGCGCGCAACCCCTGCAACAGGGTGGGCAGTTCGCCTTCGGTGAGCGAGATGTGCACCCCGCCCTGCCGGAGGGCCTTCACCGCCGGTGGCAGCAGCAGCGCCCCGGCGGTGGGAAACGTACCGATGTGCAGGGTGTGCGTACCCCGCTCGGCCAGATCCCGGACCTCCCGCTCGGCGAGCCGCAGCCGTTCGAGCACTGCCTCCGCATGCGGCAGCAGTGCCGCGCCGAGCTCGGTCAGTACGGCCCCGCGCGGCCCGCGCTGCACCAGGCGCGCGTCGAAGTGGGCCTCGAGCACCCCGAGGTGGTGGGTGATCGTGGGCTGCGTGTAGTGGAGTGCGCGGGCGGCGGCGGCGAGCGAGCCCTCCTGTGCGATCGCCTTCAGGACGTGCAGCTGACGAAGCTCGAGCATATAGACAGTGTATGGAGGGCTGCAGGTAACTCCTGTATTCCTCGATAGCTCGCGGGGTGCCACGCTCACCGGCGTGAACAGCACAACCACCGCACCGGCCCAAGTACGACAGCTGACCGGATCCGGGCAGCACCGCGCTCCGTACGCCGAAGCGCTGCGGGCCCACGCGCGCCGCAGCTGGGTCCGGCTGAACGTCCCCGGGCACTCGGCGGACACGACCGGTTTCGAACCGCTCGCCGCTCTTGTCGGCCCCGAAGCCCTCCGACTGGACTTTCCGCCGCTCCTCGACGGAATCGATCTCGGCAGCACGGCTCCGCTGCACGAGGCGCTCGCCCTGGCCGCGGAGGCCTGGGGTGCCCGGCGCACCTGGTTCCTCACCAACGGCGCCTCACAGGGCAACCAGATCGCGTCGCTCATGGCACCGGCGCTGGGCCGCACCCTGGTGGTGCAGCGCAGTGTCCACTCCAGCGTCATCGACGGACTCGTACTGTCGGGGCTGGAGGCCGCGTTCGTACTGCCGTCGGTCGACGAGGACCAGGGCATCGCCCATGGAGTCACTGCCGAGGACCTGGCCCGGGCCCTGGCCGAGCACCCGGAAGCGGCGGCCGCCTATGTCGTCTCCCCCAGCTATTTCGGTGCGGTCGCCGATGTCCGCGCCCTGGCCGAGACCGCCCATTCCGCTGGCGTTCCGCTGATCGTGGACGAGGCGTGGGGCGCACACTTCGGCTTCCACCCCGCCCTCCCCGGCAACGCGCTCTCCCAGGGCGCCGATCTCGTCACGTCCAGCACGCACAAGCTGGCGGGCAGCCTCACCCAGTCGGCCATGCTCCACCTCGGCCACGGTCCCTTCGCCGACCGCCTGGAGCCGCTCGTGGACCGTGCGTTCCGGCTCGTGCAGTCGACGAGCGCGAGCGCGCTGCTCATGGCATCGCTCGACGTGGCACGGGCGAGCCTCGCGCAGGGCCGAGACGCCGTCGGCGCGTCCGTGGAGGCCGCGGACACGGTGCGCCGGGTGATCCGCAAGCTCGGACGGTACGCGATCGTCAGCGACACCTTCGGGCTGTTCCCGGACATCGCCGCCGCCGATCCCCTGCGTATCGCCATCGACACCCGAATCGGCGGCATATCCGGTCACGAGGCACGCAGGCTCCTGTCCCGCGATCACCAGATCATGGTGGAGGTCGCGACCGATTCCGCGATCGTCGCCGTGGTGGGGGCGGGGGCCTCTCCCGATACGGACCGGTTCGTCGAAGCCCTGCACTGCCTTCCCGGCCCCCTGGCCGGCACCGGCGCGGACGAGCGGTCCCGGCTGCGGCTGCCGTCTCCGGGCCCGGCCAGGCTGACGGCCCGCGAGGCGTTTCTCAGCCCGTCTCGCACCTTGCCTGCCGCGGACGCCGTCGGCATGATCTCGGCGGACACCCTGGCGGCCTATCCGCCGGGCATCCCCAACCTGCTGCCGGGCGAGGTGATTACGGCCGAAGTGATCGGTTTCCTCCAGCGCACCGCCGCGGCTCCCAGCGGTCATGTCCGTGGCGCACTCGACCCTGCCGTCTCCCGCCTCCGCGTCGTCGACCCCGGCGCACTCCCCTCGTAGCGACCCGCCCGCCGCCCGCGTCCGAACCCTTGGAGAAACCACCATGACCAGACACCTCGCCGCACGCCGTGCCGTGGCAGCCGTCGCCGTGACCGGCCTCGTCTCCCTCGTCGCCGCCTGTGGCGACCAGACGAAGGACGAGGGCGGGAAGGGCGACGGGGACAGCCCTGCCACGTCGGCCGCTCCGCTGGCGGACAAGCTGCCGCAGTCGATCCGCGACAAGGGCGTCGTCAAGGTCGGCTCGGACATCGCGTACCCGCCGGTGGAGTTCAAGGACGGCTCCGGCAAGGTCGTGGGCATCGACCCGGACCTCGCGGACGCGCTCGGCAAGGAGCTCGGCGTGAAGTTCGAGTTCGAGAACGGCACGTTCGACACCCTGATCACCGGTCTGCGTTCCAAGCGGTACGACATCGCGATGTCGGCCATGACCGACACCAAGGACCGTCAGGAAGGTGTGGACTCCGAGACCGGCAAGAAGGTCGGCGAGGGCGTCGACTTCGTCGACTACTTCACCGCCGGTGTCTCGATCTACACCAAGAAGGGCGCCGACAAGGGCATCAAGACCTGGTCCGACCTGTGCGGCAAGAAGATCGTCGTGCAGCGCGGCACGGTCTCCGAGGACCTCGCCAAGGCCGAGAACGCCAAGTGCACGAAGGCCGGCAAGGGCAAGATCACCACCGAGGCGTTCGACAACGACCAGCAGGCGCAGACCCGTCTGCGGGCCGGCGGTGGTGACGCCGGTGTGTCGGACTTCCCCGTGGCCGCGTATGCGGCCGAGACCTCGGGCGGCGGCAACGACTTCCAGATCGTCGGTGAGCAGGTCGAGGCGGCCCCGTACGGCATCGCGGTGGCCAAGTCCAACACGCAGCTGCGCGACGCGCTCCAGGCCGCGCTCGACGCGATCATCAAGAACGGCGAGTACGGGAAGATCATCGCGAAGTGGGGCGTCGCGGACGGCGCGGTGACCGAGGCCAGGATCAACGGCGGTACGTGACCGGCGAAGAAACGCCGTTGAGCCGTTGAGCCGTTGAGCCGTTGAGAGGCAACACCCTCATGTCTGTTGGGAGTCCTCCAACGGCCACACTCAGGGTGGGGCGGTACGGGATCCCGTACCGCCCCCACCCGTCCGCGTCTCACGGAAGTGGCTGTTCCGTCCAGATGACCTTGCCGGAGCCGGAGTACCGGGTGCCCCAGCGCTCGGCGAACTGGGACACCAGGAACAGGCCGCGGCCGCCCTCGTCCGTGGCCGCCGCCCGCCGCAGGTGGGGGGCGGTGCTGCTGCCGTCGGAGACCTCGCAGATCAGGGAACGGTCGCGGATCAGGCGTACCCGGATGGGTCCGGTGGCATGGCGGATGGCATTCGTGACCAGCTCGCTGAGGATCAGCTCGGTGCTGAACGCCCCGTCTCCCAGCCCCCAGCCATCCAGCGTCCGGGAGACGTCGGCCCGTACCCGCCCGACCGCCGACGGGTCCCTCGGCACGTCCCAGGAGACCGTGCGGTCCCCGTCCAGCGCGCGCGTACGGGCGACGACGAGCGCGACATCGTCCAGTGGCCGCTCGGGCAGCACGGCGTCGAGCACGGCGCGGCAGGTCTCCTCCGGCGCCCGGCCGGTGTGCGCCAGGGCGCGGCGCAGCAGCTCCAGCCCCTCGTCGATGTCCCGCTCGCGGTCCTCGACGAGTCCGTCCGTGTAGAGCACCAGGCTGCTGCCTTCGGCGAGGTGCAGCTCTGTGGTCTCGAAGGGGAGGCCACCGAGGCCGAGGGGCGGACCGCCGGGCGTGCCGGGGAATTCGACACCGCCGTCGGGGTGCACGATCGCCGGCTCGAGGTGACCCGCGCGGGCCATGGTGCACGTGCGGGAGTTCGGGTCGTAGATGGCGTACAGGCAGGTCGCCCCGGTGACCGTGGTGACCCCGCCGCCGTTTTCCTCGTCCTGGTCGATACGGCTGACCAGCTCGTCCATGTGCCACAGCAGCTCGTCGGGTGGCAGGTCCAGGGTGGAGAAGTTGTTCACCGCGGTGCGCAGCCGGCCCATGGTGGCGGCCGCGTGGAGCCCGTGGCCGACGACGTCTCCCACGACGAGTGCCACACGGGCGCCGGGCAGGGGGATGACGTCGAACCAGTCACCGCCGACGCCGCCGAGGCCGGGCTGTGCGGGCAGATAGTGGTAGGCGACTTCGAGAGCGTTCTGCTCGGGGAGGGCACGCGGCAGCAGACTGCGCTGCAGGGCGACCGCCATGCCGTGCTCGCGGGTGTATCGGCGGGCGTTGTCGATGCTCACGGCGGCGCGGGTGACCAGTTCCTCGGCGAGCGACACGTCGTCGTCGTCGAAGGGCCCGGGCTTCTGCGAGCGCCAGAAGGTGGCGACGCCGAGGCTGACCCCGCGGGCCCGCAGCGGAACGGCGACCATCGAATGGATCCCGTACGCGACCAGTCTGCGGGCCCGTTCCGGTTCCTGTCCCTGCCAGCCGGTGAACGCGGCCAGATCGGCCTCCACGGCGGTCGTCCCCGTGTGGTAGCAGATCGCCTGCGGCGTGGCCGGGACGAAGTGGATCATCCTCCCGCGCGGATAGTGCGGGGCGTCGTCCCGGATGCCCGCGTAGGCGACACGGCGCAGGTCCGGGCTGCTCTCCCCGGGCTCCTCGCCCTGGAGTACAGGGTCCGGCAGGTCGACGGAGACGTAGTCGGCGAATCGCGGGACCGCGAAGTCCGCCAGCTCCTGGCAGGTCCGCACCACGTCGAGGGTGGTGCCGATCTTCATCCCGGCGTCGTACACGAGCCTCAGGCGCCCCTGCGCCGTGTCGGCCTTGCCGCTGAGCGTCCGCAGTTCGGTGGTGTCACGCAGGGTGGCGACCGTGCCGGGCGGCCCGCCTCCCCCAGTCGTCGACCGCTGGCTCACGGCCACCAGTTGGCCCTCGATCACATGCACTTCGTCGGTGACCGGGCGCCCGGAATTCAGCAGGCGGGCCATCTCCGGATCGATGCCGAGTTCGAGGACAGGCCGTCCCTCCGGGTCCGGGGGGAGTTCGAGCAGCCGCCGTGCCTCGTCATTGGCCAGCACCAGCTTCTGGACCCCGTCCACGATCAGTACCCCCTCCCGCACGGCGTGCAGGACGGCGTCGTGGTGCTCGTACATCCGGGTCATCCCGACCGGCCCCAGCCCGTGGGTCTGGTGCCGCAGCCGCTTGCTGATCAGCGCGGACCCGGCGGTGGCGACCGCCAGGGCGACCGCGGCGGTGCCGAGCAGCAGCGGCAGATGCTGCTCGGCCAAGCCGCTCACCTGCTCGATCGTGATCCCGGCGGCGACGAGCCCGATCACCCGTCCCTTGTCGTCGGTGACGGGGACCACGGAGCGTATGGAAGGACCGAGGGTACCCGTGACGGTCTCCGTGACGACCCCGCCCTTCGCCGCCGGACCGATGGTGCCGATGTACTTCTTCCCGATCTGGGCGGGGTTGGGGTGGGTGTAGCGGATGCCCTGCGGCGTCATGACGACGATGAAGTCCACACCGGACAGCTCCCTGGCCCGTTCGGCCTTGGGCTGTAGCGCCGCGGTCGGGTCGGGGCCCTCCAGGGCTTTCTCGACCCCCGGCGCATGCGCGAAGGTCTCGGCCACGGCGACCGACCGGTTGCGGGCTTCCCGCTCGCTGTCGTTCCGGGACTGGAACAGCAGGGTCACGACCGCCGCGATGACGAGCAGCACCGCGACCGCCACCTGCAGGACGAACACCTGGCTGGCGACGGCCCGCGCACTTACCACCGAGCGCAAGCGGCCGATGACTCCCGCCATGTTTCCATCTAAACACCGCCCGCATACGGTGGGCGAACGCTTGCGGGCAGTAGCAGTGGCGCACCCGTCCGCGCCGCTGCGGGTCACGCGCCGTATGTGCGCCGGTCCCGGGGTGGGCCGGCCGGGCAGCGCCGGCTACTGCGCTGCCCGGTGGACCACCGCCACCGGGCACGCGGCCGTGTGCAGCACTTCGGAACTCACCGATCCCAGCAGCAGCCTGCGCAGCCCGGAACGCCCGTGGGAGCCGACGACCAGGAGAGCCGCGCCCTGCGATGCGTCCGCCAGCAGGGTCGCCGGGCGGAGGCGCTCCACGCGCACGTCGACCTGTACTCCCGGATACCGGTCACGACGGCTGTCCGCCACTTCCCGCAGGGACGTCCGCAGCGCCTCGTCGCGGATCTCGAAGTCCGGCTCGACCATGCCGGGGCCGGACGGCACCTCCCCCAGATGGAAGCTCCCGTGCACCAGCTCCAGGCGCGCCCCGCGCAGGGCCGCCTCGGCGTAGGCGACCTCCAGGGCCTCATCGGCGGGGTCGGAGACGTCCACGCCGGCCACGACCCGGTTCTCCGCCGCAGCGGAGACCTCACCGGAGCGGACGACGAAGACCGGGCATGCGGAGTGCGTGGCCACCTGCCAGCTCACCGAGCCCAGCGCCAGCCGGGCGAAACCCCCGCTGCCCCGGTGACCCACCACTACCCAGGGGACCTCGGAGGACCGCTCCAGGAGCACCGCGGCCGGCCTGCCGCCGACCGACTCCGAGGTGACCGGCAGGCCGGGGAACTCCGACTCGACGAGTGCCACGAGCGGAGTCAGGACCTCTGATCCCGGACCTTCCGGAGCGGGCTGCTCCCCCGGCTCCTCCCGCGCGGCGGCCGGGGCCCGGTGCTCGACGACGTGCAGGACGTGCAGCGGCCTGCCGTGCAGGGAGGCCTGCTGGGCGGCATAGCGTACGACGGCCTCCTGGCCACTCCCCTGGTCGACACCCACCAGGACCGGTCGTTCTGATGTCTCGGCGGCGTCCGGCATGAGCGCTCCCTGTTCGAGGCTGACGTCTGCGGGCGCGTCAGCTACTGCGGTACCCGGATTGTGCCGCTCCGGCCGGGACAATCCGGCCATCCCTGCCGAGGGAGGTCATGGTGTTTCTCCGGGCGACAGGTGGCCGACCGGAATTCGACACGGAGAATCCAGGTGCCGCTGCCGCAGCTGATCGAGCGGGACAGCTTCGGGCACGCACGCTCCGGGGGCACGGGCGGGGCGTGACACGACGTCCCGGATCCGGACACGCTGGTCCCGACCGGTGCGCGGGCGTGTGCGCGGGCGTATCGTCGCGGCCGTGACCGGCACCCGGTGGGCCCCGGACCCCGAAGACCTCGGCAAACCCTTGTTCCGGGAGTCGGACGCCAGGATCGGTCTCCGGACCGCCGAGACCCGGACCTTCGGCAACGGGTCCTGCGCTACCTGCGTACCGGGCCCGGACATCCGTACGAGTCAGGTGGCGAAGGCCCCGGCCGGTAGCGCGAAGCGGGAGGTGGCCGGTGCGGCTGTTGCTGATGTCCGACACCCATGTGCCCAGGCGTGCCCGGCAGCTGCCCGATGAGGTCCTCGCGGAGACCGAGCGGGCCGATGTGGTGATCCACGCGGGCGACTGGGTGGATTCGGCCACCCTCGATCTGCTCGAAGCGCGGGCGCGGCGTCTCGTCGCCGTGTTCGGCAACAACGACGGCCCCGAGCTGCGGGCCCGGCTGCCCGAAGTGGCACGCGCGGAACTCGGCGGGCTGCACTTCGGCGTCGTCCACGAGACGGGTGCCGCGCAGGGCCGCGAGCGGCGGTGCGCCGAGCGCTTCCCCGATCTGGACGTGCTCGTCTTCGGGCACAGTCACATCCCGTGGGACACCACCGCTCAGGGCGGTCTGCGGCTGCTCAACCCGGGGTCGCCGACGGACCGGCGGCGGCAGCCGTACTGCACCTACATGACCGCGGTGGCCGCGCACGGGGAGCTGACGCAGGTACGTCTGCACCGGCTGCAGCCCCGGACCTGACGGCATACGGGGCTCCGTGGCTCCCGCCGGCGCCCCACAGGCGGAGGCACCGGCGGAGCGAACCGTCAGGAACGGTGCAGCAGCGCCTTCATGGCCTCGAACAGGGTCGTCTCCGGGTCGGACACGGCGTCCGCCGAGCGCCAGGCCACGAAGCCGTCCGGGCGTACGAGCACCGCGCCCGCGGCCGTCGTACCGTGCAGCTCGGCCCAGTCGGCGCCCGCTTCGGGTACCAGATCGGCGTGCGGTCCCGCACCGATGCGGTAGGCGTCCAGCGTGATCGACAGCCGCTCGGCGACGCGTGCTGCCGCCTTGTGCCAGGCCGCGCCGCCCGATCCGGTCAGGAGTACGAAGGACCGCTCGTAGAGGTCCAGCGTGGACAGCCGCATGTCGCCGGGCCGGTTGAGCCACATGTGCGGGGCGCGGCTGCCGGGCTCGCCCGAGAGCTGCATCCGTTCGGGTACGACGGCGAGTTCGGGGTCGGCGCCGAGGACGGCGCCGCGCGGATAGCGGTAGCCCATGGCGACGGTGAGCATCCCGCTCTGCCTGCCGCCGGCCATGCCCGGAGCGGGGGCGTACCCCGGGTGGCTGTGTTCCGCCGACCGGGCCGAGGCGCGCGCGCTGGTGGCCCGGGCCACCGGGCGGCGCTCCGCGTCGTACGTCTCCAGCAGTCCGGGGCCGGCCGAGCCGTCCAGGACCAGGGCGAGTTTCCAGGCGAGGTTGTGCGCGTCCTGGATTCCGGTGTTCGAGCCGAACGCGCCGGTCGGGGACATCTCGTGGGCGGAGTCCCCGGCGAGGAAGACCCGTCCCGCCCCGTACCGCTCGGCGACGCGTTCCGCCGCGTGCCACGGGGCCTTGCCGGTGATCTCGACGTCGATGTCGGGGGCACCGGTCGCCCTGCGGATGTGCGCGATGCAGCGTTCGTCGGTGAAGTCGTCCAGCGTCTCGCCGCGGTCGGGCTGCCAGGGTGCGTGGAAGACCCAGTTCTCCACGTTGTCCACCGGCAGCAGAGCGCCGTCCGCCTCGGGGTCGGTGAGGTAGCAGACGATGAAGCGCCGGTCGCCGACGACGTCGGCGAGCGCACGTGAGCGGAAGGTGATGCTCACGTTGTGGAACAGGTCGCCCTGGCCCGTCCTGCCGATGCCGAGCTGCTCCCGGACGGGGCTGCGGGGCCCGTCGGCGGCGACGAGGTAGTCCGCGCGTACCGTACTGCGCCTGCCCGTCTCGCGGTTCTGCACGACCGCGGTGACTCCGTGCGGGTCCTGCTCGAAGGAGAGCAGCTCGGTGGAGTACCGCAGGTCGCCCCCGAGCTTGCGGGCGCAGTCCAGCAGCACCGGTTCCAGGTCGTTCTGACTGCACACGCACCACGAGGAAGGGCTGAACCGGGCGAGACCGCCTCCGGGGTCGATCTCCTTGAACAGCCATTCGTCGTCGCCGATGAGCGACGGCGCCTGGAGGATGCCGTGGTTCTTCGCGAGGACGGATGCGGCGTCGTGGATGTGCTGCTCGGCACCGGCCACCCGGAACAGCTCCATCGTCCGCACATTGTTGCCGCGGCCGCGCGGATGCCTCGAAGTGCCCGCGTGCCTCTCGACCAGCATGTGCCCGACGCCGATGCGGCCCAGAAACAGCGATGTCGAAAGGCCCACCAGGGAGCCGCCCACGATCAGGACCGGTACGCGCTCGTCGACGTTGTCTTCCATCAGTTGCTCCAGCTCCAGCCGCCGGTACGGGGAATGGAGTTTCCATGCCCTTGCGGGAGGGCCTCGATCGCCCGTTCACCCACCTGGTTCACACATCTCGCGCCACCCGTGGTACCGGCACAGGATCGAAGCCGGACCGCCGCATCGTCTCAGCGGTGTACGGCCGTCCGTACCTGTCGGAACTCGCGCTCGGAATCCCCGAGAGCCGGCCGTGCCACAGCACGCGGCGGCCTCACTGTCTCGAAGGAGAGGCGTGGAAATCATGACAACGCTGAGCGAACGTATATCTCAGTCGGCCTTCGATGGCTCCAGGCTGCGCGTCGTACTGCTGCTGGACCTCCACGACGGCGCACAGCAGAACTTCCTCAAGGCGTACGAGCACATGCGCAACCAGGTGGCGTCGGTACCCGGCCACATCAGCGACCAGCTGTGCCAGTCCATCGAGAACCCCTCGCAGTGGCTGATCACGAGCGAATGGGAGAGTGCGCCGCCGTTCCTCGACTGGGTGAACAGCGAGGAGCATGTGGAGACGGTCCGGCCCCTGCACAACTGCGTACGGGACACCCGGTCGCTGCGGTTCAGCGTCCTGCGCGAGACGGGGAAGCTCCACACCTCCGTCGAGGCCGCGCAGATCGGTGGTGGCCTGCAGCCCTTCCCGCGGGTGGGTGACGGTGTCGTTCGACACGCCCTCACCTTCACGGTCAAGCCCGGCAGCGAGCCGGTCGTGGCGGAGATCCTCGCGGGATACGACTCGCCGGCGGCACAGGTCGACGAGCACACCCGGCTGCGGCGTACCTCGCTGTTCATGCACGGGAACCGGGTCGTGCGGGCCGTCGAGGTGCAGGGCGACCTGTTCGCCGCACTGCGCCACGTCGCCCGGCAGCCCGAGGTCAGGGCGGTCGAGGAGGCCATCAACCCGTACCTGGAGCAGGACCGTGATCTCAACGACCAGGACTCGGCCCGGGTCTTCTTCACCCGGGCGGCGCTTCCGGCGGTGCACCATCTCGCAACCGCCGGCAAGGGGCACCCCGACGTCAAGCGGCACGCGCTGTTCTACCCGGCCAAGCCGGGCTGCGGCATGGCGCTCGCCCGGCTGCTCGCGCAGCAGGACGAGGAGGCGGCGGACGACCCGTCGGCGCCCGTCGACAGCAGCACGATCTTCCAGCGCGACGACATCGTCGTACGGCTGGTCGATGTGCGCGGCGCCATCGACGCGGACCCGCTGCTGGCGCTCGGCGCCCACGGCCCGCGCAAGGCGGCCATGCTGGCGCGGCTCCTGGACGACGACGCGGTCGGCGGCAGCACGTCGGCCACGGACGAGGACATGGCGCTCTTCCTCAAGAAGGCCGACATGCGCCTGATCACCGACCGCCGGGCTCCCTGAACCACGGCTGCCGGGCCCGAACCGTCCGTCCGGCGCCAGGCGGTGCGGTGCGCGCACACCGCACCACACGCACACCGCACCGCGCACACACCGAACCGCCGGCACCACGCCATCCGGCCATGGAGGAACCAGTCATGACCACACCGCATCGCATCGTCGACCTGAGCGAGACCCAGCCCAATCGCAGGCG
Organism: Streptomyces sp. NPDC043870; assembly: GCF_056435785.1. Taxonomy (NCBI): domain Bacteria; kingdom Bacillati; phylum Actinomycetota; class Actinomycetes; order Kitasatosporales; family Streptomycetaceae; genus Streptomyces; species Streptomyces sp. NPDC043870. The sequence continues at coordinate 40,572 of NZ_JBWKDT010000021.1, read as the reverse complement.
CGGAGGCGATTTGCGCGCCATGCTCACGCCCACCGCCGTGGGTGCCACGAGCGGCTTCATGGGCCTGGCGATCGTGGAACCCGGCGACCGCATCGGCGAGCACTACCACCCGTACTCCGAGGAGTTCGTGTACGTCGTCAGTGGCGAACTCGAAGTCGACCTGGACGACGAGACGTTCCCGATCCGGCCGGACCAGGGGCTGCTCATCCCGCCTTACGTGCGGCACCGGTTCCGCAACGTGGGCAGCACGGAAGCCCGGATGGTCTTCCACCTGGGTCCGCTGGCCCCGCGTCCGGAACTCGGCCACGTCGACACGGAGGAGACACCTGCCATGGAGAGCGTCGGACAGCACCGTCCGCCCGAACGCACCGGGACGGCTTCATGACCCGGCGGGTAGCGGTCACCGGCGTCGGCATAGTGGCGCCAGGAGGTGTCGGCATACCGGCGTTCTGGGACCTCCTGGCCAACGGCCGCACGGCGACGCGCGGCATCACTCTCTTCGACCCGACCGGGTTCCGCTCGCGGATCGCCGCCGAGTGCGACTTCGATCCGACGGCCCACGGCCTCGGCCCGGAGGAGATCCAGCGCGCCGACCGGTACGTGCAGTTCGCCATGGTCGCCGCCCGGGAAGCACTGCGGGACGCAGGGCTCGACCCGGAGCGGGAGGACCCCTGGCGGATCGGGGTGTCCCTGGGCACCGCGGTCGGCGGAACGACGCGTCTGGAGCACGACTACGTCAAGGTCAGCAGTTCGGGCCGGCGCTGGGACGTGGACCACAGCGAGGCGGAGCCGCATCTGCACCGCGCCTTCTCGCCCAGTGCCCTCGCCTCCGAGGTCGCCGAACAGGCCGGCGCCCACGGCCCGGTGCAGACCGTCTCCACGGGATGCACCTCGGGTCTCGACGCGATCGGCTACGCCTTCCACGCCATAGAGGAGGGCAGGGTCGACGTCTGCATCGCGGGCGCGTCGGACTCGCCGATATCCCCCATCACGGTGGCCTGCTTCGACGCGATCAAGGCGACCTCCGCGAACAACGACGACCCGGCCCATGCCTCCCGCCCCTTCGACGCCCACCGGGACGGATTCGTCATGGGTGAAGGCGGGGCCGTGCTCGTCCTGGAAGAGCTCGAACACGCGCGTGCCCGCGGCGCGACGGTGTACTGCGAGGTCGGTGGCTACGCCACGTTCGGCAACGCGTACCACATGACCGGTCTCACCCGGGAGGGCCTGGAAATGGCCCGCGCGATCGGCAGCGCGATCGGCCATGCCCGTATCGACGCGTCGGACATCGACTACGTCAACGCGCACGGCTCGGGTACGCAGCAGAACGACCGGCACGAGACCGCCGCAGTGAAGCAGTCGCTCGGAACGCACGCCTACAAGGTTCCGATGAGTTCCATCAAATCCATGGTGGGTCACTCGCTCGGAGCCATCGGGGCGATAGAGATCGTCGCCTGCGTGCTGGCGCTGGCCAACCAGGTGGTGCCGCCGACGGCGAACTACGAGACCCCCGACCCCGAGTGCGATCTCGACTATGTGCCACGCACCGCGCGCGCCCTCAAGCTGCGCAACGTGCTCTCGGTCGGCAGTGGCTTCGGCGGATTCCAGTCCGCCGTGGTCCTCACCCGGCCAGGAGGGAGGACACGATGAGTCCTCGGCAGGACCGGCGTCCGGCCGTCACCGGAATCGGCGTCATCGCCCCCAACGGGGTCGGCACCGACGCCTTCTGGAAGTCCACACGCGAGGGCGTCAGCGTCCTCGACCACGTCACGCGTGAAGGCTGCGAGCATCTGCCGGTCCGTGTCGCCGGCGAAGTGCGCGGCTTCGATCCCGAATCGCTGGTCGAGGAGCGCTACCTCGTCCAGACCGACCGGTTCACGCACTTCGCCATGGCGGCTGCCGACATGGCACTGTCCGACGCGCGGATAGCCACCGGTGACTACAGCGACTCCCCGTTCGCGGTGGGAGTGGTCACCGCCGCAGGTTCCGGTGGCGGCGAGTTCGGCCAGCGCGAGCTGCAGCGGCTGTGGGGCCAGGGTTCCCGCTATGTCGGTCCGTACCAGTCCATCGCCTGGTTCTACGCGGCGAGCACCGGACAGATCTCGATCCGCGGCGGGTTCAAGGGCCCCTGCGGTGTCGTGGCCAGCGACGAGGCGGGCGGACTCGACGCCCTCGCGCACGCCGCCCGGGCGATCGAGCGGGGCACCGACGCCGTCGTCATCGGCGCGGCCGAGGCACCGCTGGCGCCGTACTCGCTCGTGTGCCAGCTCGGCTACCGGGAACTGAGCACCAGCGAGGAACCGGCGCGCGCCTACCGGCCGTTCACCTCGGGCGCGTGCGGCTTCGTGCCCGCGGAGGGCGGCGCGATGCTCGTCGTCGAGGAGGAGTCGGCGGCCCGCCGCCGTGGCGTCGCCGTCCGGGCCGTCGTGGCCGGGCACGCGGCGACGTTCACCGGGGCCTCCCGGTGGGAGGAGTCCCGCGAGGGGCTGGCCCACGCGATCCGTGGTGCTCTGACGGACGCCGCCTGTGCCCCTGACGAGATCGACGTGGTCTTCGCGGACGCGCTCGGCATCCCGGAGGCCGACCGGGCCGAGGCGCTGGCGATCGCCGACGCACTGGGCCCGCACGGTCTGCGTGTGCCGGTGACGGCCCCCAAAAGCGGCACGGGCCGGGCCTACTGCGGAGCGCCCGTGCTGGACGCGGCAGCCGCCGTCCTCGCCATGCAGGACGGCCTCGTACCGCCCACGCCCAATGTCTCCGACGTGTGCCACGACCTGGAAGTGGTGACCGGCAGGGCCCGCCCCGCCGAGCTGCGCACGGCCCTGGTGCTGAGCCGAGGACTCATGGGTTCGAACGCGGCGCTCGTGCTGCGGCACGGCGCCGACACCCCCGAGTGAGAAGTGAGGACTCTCTCATGACGACGCAAATCACCAAACTGACCATCGAAGAGCTGGCCGCTCTGATGAAGAAGGGCGCCGGCATCACCGTCGACCCCGTCGAGATGGGCGGCCGGCCCGAAGCACGGTTCGACGAGTACGGCCTCGACTCGCTCGGCCTGCTGGGCATCGTGGGCGAGCTGGAGAACCGCTACGGCCAGGCGCTGCCCCCCGACGCGGACCGCTGCAAGACCCCGCGTGAGTTCCTCGACCTCGTCAACAATTCCCTCATGGCAGGAGCCTGAAGTGTCCGGGCACACCGAGAACAAGATCACCATCGACGCGCCCCTCGACCTCGTCTGGGACGTGACCAACGACATCGAGAACTGGCCCCAGCTGTTCAGCGAGTACGCATCCGTCGAGATCATGGACCGCAGGAACAACAAGACGACGTTCCGGCTCACCATGCATCCCGACGAGAACGGCAAGGTCTGGAGCTGGGTGTCGGAGCGCGAGACCGACCGGAAGGCGCTGACGGTCCGTGCCCGCCGCGTCGAGACCGGCCCCTTCCAGCACATGGACATCCGCTGGGAGTACACGCAGACACCGCACGGTGTCCTGATGCACTGGACGCAGGACTTCGCGATGAAGCCGGACGCCCCGGTCGACGACGACTGGATGACCGACAACATCAACCGGAACTCCCGCATCCAGATGGAGCTCATCAGGGACAAGATCGAGCAGCGCGCCCGCGAGCGCGAGGCCGTCCCGGTCACCTCCGAGTGACACCCACCGACACCGACCGAAGGGATTCTCCCTGATGCACCAGGCTCTGATCGTCGCCCGTATGGCACCGGACTCGGCCGCCAACATCGCCAAGGTGTTCGAGGCCTCGGACCGGGGCGAACTGCCGGACCTCGTCGGGGTCACCCGGCGCAGCCTCTTCCAGTTCGGCGATGTCTATCTCCATCTGATCGAAGCCGACCGGCCGCCGGGACCGGCGGTCGCCAAGGTGGCGGACCACCCGGCCTTCCGGGACATCAGCGAGCAGCTCTCCGCCTACGTCAGCGCGTACGACCCGCAGACCTGGCGGAGCCCGAAGGACGCCATGGCCCACGAGTTCTACCGCTGGGAGCGTGACGGTAGGGCGTGACGCTTGCGCAACGTCGCCGGCTCCGCGTGCGGACGCGGACCCGGCGACGTGTCGTGGCGGGAACGGATCCCCGCGGTCAGGCGCCGGGGGTGATGCTCTCGAACGCGTGCAGATAAGCGTTGACCGGACGGACGTCGCCGACGATCAGACCGGCGTCCGCCATCCTGCTGATCATGCTCTGCTGGGTGTGCTTCGCACCGCCCACGTTGAGCAGCAGCATCAGGTCCATCGAGGTGGTGAACTTCATCGACGGGGTGTCGTCGACGAGGTTCTCGATGACCACCACCCTGGCTCCCGGGCGGGCGGCCCGGACGACATTGCCCAGGGTTCTGCGGGTGCTGTCGTCGTCCCATTCCAGGATGTTCTTGATGATGTAGACATCGGCCTCGACGGGCATGGCCTCCCGGCAGTCCCCGGCGACGATGGTGACGCGGTCGGCGAGCGAGCCGCCCTCGCGCAGCCGCGGGTCCGCGTTGGCCACCACACGGGGAAGGTCGAGCAGCGTTCCCCGGATGCCGGGGTACTTCTCCAGGAGGCTCGCCAGGACGTGCCCCTGACCGCCGCCGATGTCCGCGACCGTCGATGCTCCGGTGAGGTCGAGGAGCTGCGCCACATCACGGGCCGACTGCATGCTGGACGTGGTCATGGCCCGGTTGAAGACGTGCGCCGACTCGTGCGCGTCCTCGTGGAGGTAGTCGAAGAAGCCCTTGCCGTAGAGCCCGTCGAAGACGCTTTTGCCGGACCGCACCGCCTCGTCGAGGATCGGCCAGGCGTCCCAGGTCCAGGGCTCGGTGCACCAGAGCGAGATGTACTTCAGACTGTGCGGATCGTCCTCGCGGAGCAGCCGGGACATCTCCGTGTGCGCGAAGGTGCCGTCCTCGGTCTCTGTGAAGATCCCGTAGCAGGTCAGCGCGCGCAGCATCCGCCGCAGCGCCCGCGGCTCGGCCTTCACCGAGGCCGCCAGTTCCTCCGCGGTGGCGGGGGTCTCCCCCAGCGCGTCGGCGACGCCGAGCCGGGCCGCGGCCCGCACGGCGCCGGCGCATGCCGCCCCGAAGACGAGCTCCCGCAGTTGCATGGACGGCGGGGTGGCCGTCGCTGCACCTACGGTGCTCATGAGCACCGCCCTGCCTTCTCGGCGGTCTTGCAGTAGTTGCCGGAGAAGGTGTTGGCCTTGCCGGTGTCACGGTTGGCGAGGTCCGCCGGCCGGTTGCTCATCAGCACGTTGTCCCTGATGACGTTGCGGGTGCTCGGGGCGCCCACGATGCTCTTGAAAAGCACGATTCCGCCGGAGAACGGGGACGCGCCGGCGTTGGCCCAGACCAGGTTGGACTCGACGACGGCGTCCTCGACGCCGGTCAGGACGATGCCCGCGCCCTGGATCCTGGGCAGCCGGGCGGTCTTCGGGCAGGACTTGTTGTTGTGGTGGACGTGGTTGCCGCGGACGGCCAGGTCCCCGGTCCGCGGGACGCCCTCGTCGCCGACGACGAACATGCCGGCGCAGTTGGCGTTGGCCTCGTTGTGCTGGACGGTGAGGTTCCTGAGCCGTCTGACGGTGAGCCCGATCCGGTTGCCCGTCAGAAGGTTGCCGGTGACCAGGGTGCGCCGGGTGTTGACGGCGCCGGCCTCGGTGTCGGTGGTGTTCGACACGAAGATTCCGGACTCGGCGTTGTTGCGGGCCGTGTTCTCCCGGATCACGGATCGCAGGGACCGCTCCTCGGCGATGCCCCAGTTGCCGTTCTTCTCCGAGGTCACACGACGGATGATCAGTTTGTTGGTGCGCGAGGCCCAGATACCGTTCTTCTTGAACCCCGAAACCCTCAGCGAGCGGATCTGTACGTTCTGGGCGGGCTTCGCGGCCGTGCCGAGGACGCAGATCCCGTTCCCCGCCTGCGCGCAGGCGTTCCTGGCCGCCCCGGTGGACGGCTTGATGACGGTCCGCGCCCCCGCCCCGATCAGGGTCAGGTCCGACTTCTTGATGAGAACGCTCTCGTGGTAGGTGCCGGGTGCGACGGAGATGATGTCACCCGGCTTCGCCGCGTTCACGGCGGCCTGGATCGACTCCCCCGGATGTACGTCGTGTGTGATTCCGGCCCGGGCCGGCGCTGCCGCGCCCAGCCCCGTGGTCATCATGAGAGCGACGCATCCGAGGTACGTGATCTGTCGTTTCGTCATGAGCTGAAATTATGTGGCGAATACGGCAAATTGCCACATCCCTGACCCAACAGGCGCGTGTCGTGACAGAAGACTCTCAGGCGGGAAGGTCACCCTCGAACCGGCGCAGCCGCTCCGCGTCGCAGGTCCGCGGGCAGGTGCCGCAGGCCTCCGCCGGGCGGATCGTGTAGTACAGACAGCAGCCGAGACGCGTGCGGGTCGGGTACGACCGTCCGTCACGGCCCGTCAGCCGGCGGAAGTCGGCGCCGCCGGGGAACGGCGGCAGCGGCCCGGGCAGCAGTTCCCCCGCCGCACGTACCCCCCGCTCCTCCTCCCCCAGCATCCGGCCGAGGTTCCAGATGCCGGAGACCAGATCGTCGCCCACCATCCCCCACATCGCGCGCGGCCCGCGCCGCAGCCGCGGACCGATCGCGGCCAGCAGGGGCCGTACGTGGTCGGCGACCGCGGCACGCAGTTCGGCCCGCAGCGCCTCCGCGTGCGCCACCACGCGCACGCCCGGCAGCCCGGCCGCGGGATCGCCGGGCAGGCACGCGAAGCCGCCGGGGACGACGGCGAAGGCCCCCGCGGTCAGGCTGACCCGGACATCCTGCGGGCGGATCCGCGGCACGCGGCGCTCGAGGAACCAGGGGCCGCTCATCAGCAGGCAGACGGTCCAGAGGTAGTCGTGCAGCGCGCGCGACGCGACGACATCCGGCCGGGCGGTGTGCGCGTGACGGTCCCGGATACGCAGGGCCTCGGAATCGAGGAGGGCGTCGAGGAGTTCCGGACGGACCGCCAGTTCCGCACCGTCGGCCCAGCCCTGACCGGCCGGCGAGCCGGGTGCCGCGATCTCCATCTGCCACGAGGGGAGGAGCCCGGCGATCCGCCGACAGGTCCGGGCGAGCAGGGCGGAACAACTCACGGCAGGTCCGGCCAGTGGCGATGCCGGGGCCAGGGTCACGGGCGCTCCTCAGCACGAAGACGAACAGACAGCAGGACGACGAACAACGACGAAGACGAACAACGGCGAAGACGAGCAACGGTGAGACGAATCAGCGGGCGAGATGAAACGACAACCCACTAAGGCAAGGCTCACCTTAACCACATCAGTGATCGCGAACGCCAACCGGGGCCGTGTCGCGGCGAATTGACAAACTTAGGTGTGCCTAACTTAGGCTCTCGGCTCGTGATCCAGAACAATCACGGGTCACACGGCTCCGTGCACGAAAGCGATCCCTCATGCAGCTGTACCTGCTCGCCCTGAACCCGACCGACTCGGTCACCGAGGGATTCCTCCCCGCCGCCCGCCGGCTGGGGCTCCATGTCACCTTGCTCACCGACCAGCCCGCGGCGCACCGCGCGGTCGCCCCGGACACCGAGCTGCTCGAGTGCGACGTGCGCGACTTCCGCGCCGTCATCTCCCGGATCTCGGCCCATCGCACCCCGGACGCGGTCTTCACCAACAGCGACCATCTGCAGACCCAGGCCGCCCTGGCCGCCGGCTACTTCGGCCTTCCCGCCAAGAGCTGGCAGGCCACGCTGCGTGCCAAGGACAAGGCGGAGATGCGCCGCCACCTCGCCGCCGCCGGCGCCGATACCGTAGGGTCCGCGGAGCTCGCCCCCGGGCAGGACCCGGCCGCCGCGGTGGCCGCTCTCGGCAGGCCGTACCCGTACGTGGTCAAGCCGCGTGAGGGCGTGGCGAGCGAGGACGTCTTCCTGGTCGAGGAAGCGCAGGAGCTGGTGCGGCGCTGCGCGGAGATCCGGGCGCGCCGGCCACGGTCGGCCCTGGTCGTCGAGGAGTACCTGCCCGGCGAGCTGTACACCCTGGAGACGCTCGGCGACGGCAGCGTCCGCCATGTGCTGGGCGGCTTCCACACCGAGCTGTCCCCTCCCCCGTACTTCGTCGAGGAGCGGCTCACCTACGTCCCGGCGCATCCCGAGCCCATCGTGGAACAGGTCCTCTCCCAACTGGACGCGCTCGGTGTGGGGTTCGGCGCCTGCCACACGGAGTTCGTCGTGCACGAGGGACGCGCGCGCATCATCGAGGTCAACTACCGTGCCATCGGCGACCAGTGCGATCTGCTCCTCGCCCGGCTGCTGGACGTGCCGCTCTTCGAGCACATCCTGCGCACTCATCTGGGCGAGCCGCTGCCGGCGGACCTTCACGCACGGACCGACGGCGCGGCCCGGCTCGACTATCCGTGCGCGGAGCGCGCCGGAACGCTGACCGCCGCCCCCTCCGCGGCCGAATTCGAGGACGACGGCGTGCGGCTGACGTACCGGCCGCTGCGCCGGATCGGCGAGCGGCACGAGCTGTACCGCACCAACCGCGATTTCCTGGGCGTTGTCCGGGCCACCGGCACCGACCAGAAGAGCGTGGACCGGGCCGTGACGGGCTTTCTCGCCGCACAGCGCTGGGAGATCACGCCGTGACGGTGCCGACGGAGCCCCCAGGCGCGACCGGGGCGACGGCCGAGGCGGAGCTGCTCCTGCGGGTGCTCGGCGCGCTGCTGCGCGAGGACGTCGTGCGGCTGCGCTCCGGCAGTGCCGTGATGGAGCGCCCGGACGGCACCTGGCTGCGGCTGGCGACGGCCGGTCCGGACGCGCTGCTGCTGCCGGTCCGCGAGGACGGGTTCCAGTGCGCGTGGACCGCCCGGCTGCCGCTGCTGCGCCGCGAGTCCGACGGGACCGAACTGACCACCTGCGACGACGTCCTGGACGCACTGGCCACCCTGGCCGAACCTGCGGACCGTGGCGGCTTCGGCGCCTTCGCCGAGGAGTGCCGGCAGACGCTCACCGCCATGCGGCTGCACGCCCGCACGGAGGACGAAGTCCTCGGGGCGCTGGCGGCGCGCAACGGAGCCGACCCCGCGCACTGGACCGGGCTCGCCGCCGCTCCCGCCCATGACGCCCTCGCCGCCCGTCTCGACCACCCTGTCTATCCGACCGCGCGCGGGCGCTCGGGGCTCACGCCCGGCCAACTGCGCGCGTTCGCACCCGAGTTCCACCCCCGTTTCGCCCTGCGCTGGCTGGCTCTCCCCAGGGACGCGGTCACCCTCCGGGGCCCGAGCCTCGCGCCGCCTCCCTCGGAGTTCGGGCTGCCGGGACTCGACAGCAGCCATCTCGCTCTCCCTGTGCATCCCCTGTCCGTGGGCGGCCCCCTGCGGGACGCCCTGCGCGCAGCCGGACTCGAGGACCGGGCGGTCCTGGCCGACCGGCCGCACCTGGAGGTCGTACCGACCCTGTCCATGCGGACCGTGGCCCTCGCCGACCGCCCCGGCGTCCATCTCAAACTGCCCCTGGCCATCTCCACCCTGGGCCGGCTCAACCGGCGCACCATCAAGCCCGGCACACTCGTCGACGGTGCTGCCGCGCAGCGCCTGCTGCGGACCGTGACCGCACGGGAGCCCCGTTTCCGGGACACGGTCCTGCACGCCGACGAGACGCACTTCGCCCATGCCGGCCACGAGCTGCTCGCCGTGCTCCTGCGGCGCTGTCCCGCCGGCCTGGACGACGCCGTCGTGGTACCCATGGCCGCGCTGCTGAGCCGGGCTCCCGGGGGCCGGCTGGTCATCGACCACCTCGCCGACCGCTTCTACGGCGGCGATCCGCTCGCCCTCCTCGACGCCGCGCTCACCCTGCTGTTCGACTGGCAGACCACGCTCTTCGGATACGGGATCGCTCTGGAGTCCCATCAGCAGAACGTGTCACTCGTGCTGGACGAGCGGGCGGGCCACCCGCGCCTGCGGCTGCTGCTCAAGGACAACGACGGCCCGCGCATCAACAGCGTCCGGCTGCGTGCGGCACTCGGCGCGGACGCGCCGGACCCGGCGGTGTTCGACGACCGCCGGATTCTCGGCGACAGCGACGGGCCGGTCGTGGACCTGTTCACCACCATCACCGTCCATCTGTGCGCGGGCGCCTACGCCTTCGGGCTCGCCCGGCACGGCCGCGCCCCGCTGGACCGCCTGCTGGGGCTCGTGCGTGACCGGCTCGCCGAGGCCGTGGAACGGCTCGGGACGCGGCCCGGGGAGCCGGGGGCCGTGCTGCGCGCACACGTCCTGGACTCGGCGCGGCTGCCCGTCAAGGCCATGGTGACCGCCGGGACCCTGCTCGCCAAGGACCGTTCGGGAGCGTCCGACATCAACAAGCACTACACGACCGGCCCCAACTACCTGCTGCGGGGAGAGTTCACGCGGCGATGACCTCCATCCACTCTTCCGCCCATCACTCCGCCCTGGCGGGCAGGCCCACCGCGGACGACGCCGTGGCGCACACCCTCCTCAACTGTCTGCTCCGTGAGGTGTCGGGACCGGAGCACCGGACCGCTGTCATCGGCGGCCGTCTGCTGCTGCGCCTGCCACGGCTGGGCGTGCTGCTCCGGGTGGCCCTTCGCCGTACGTCCCTCCTCGGGGCGCACCGTTTCGCCGGTTCGGTCGAGGAGCAGACCGACGGCTGCTGGTCCGCACTCGACTGGGCGGGCCTCGCCCGGTACGTCCACGCGGAACTCTCGCTCCGTACGGGCGTACGCAACGACGAGTTCCTGGACCAGGTCGCCTCCAGCCATCAGGGGGTCGCGGCGGCCCTCGCCCTCCCCCGCCGGGCCGCCGGTGGCAGCGGTCCACTCGCCGACTACCTCGCCTCCGAGCAGTCCCTCGTCCTCGGTCACCGCTTCCACCCCACCCCCAAGGCCCGCGGCGGCGACCCCGCCGCCTGGTCCGCGTACGCCCCCGAAGCCGCCGCCTCCTTCCCGCTCCGCCTGCTCGCCGTCCGCGACGACCTGGTCGTCCAGGAGTCGGCGGAGCCGGGCGCCGCCGACCCGCTGGACCGGCTGGGGCCGGTGCCCGAGGGGTACCGGCTGCTGCCCGCCCACCCCTGGCAGTACGAACTGCTGCACGAGCACCCGGCCCTGCGGGAGGCCCTCGGCCGGGACGACGTCCTCGACCTCGGCCCCGGCCGTACCCCCTTCGCCGCCACCGCGTCCGTCCGAACCCTTTACGACGGCGACACGTTCCTCAAGTTCAGCCTGAACGTCCGCATCACGAACTGCCTGCGCAAGAACGCCGGCTACGAACTCACCGGAGCGGTCCGGCTGACCGGACTGCTCGGACCCGCACTGGCCGACCTGGCCGCCCGTTTCCCCGGCAGCGGCATGCTCCGCGAGCCCGCCTACCGCAGCCTCGCCCTGCCCGGCGCGGACGGCAGTACGGTCCTCGCTCTCCTCGAGGGTTTCGGTGTGATCGTCCGGGAAGGTCTCACCGGCCGGCTTCGCCCCGGTGTCACTCCGCTGCTCGCCGCCTCCGTGGCCGACGAGTACCCCCTGGGGCCCGCCCACATCTCCCGGCTGCTGGCCGACGCTGATCCGGCCACGGCCCTGGCGTGGTGGCGCGACTATCTCGACCTGCTCGTCCCGCCCGTCCTGGCCGCGTACTTCGACCACGGGCTGGTCCTCGAACCCCATCTGCAGAACGTCGTCGTCTGCGTGGACGCCGACGGCAGCCCCGTACAGGTCCTCTTCCGCGACATGGAAGGCACCAAGCTGCTCCCCGAGCACCACGCCGCCGCGCTCGCCGCACTCCCCGCCGAGGTCGCGGGCCCCTTGACGTACGACGCCGGGCGCGGCTGGGACCGGGTCGTCTACTGCCTGCTCGTGAACCATGTGGCCGAGATGCTCGCGGCCCTCGCCGATCTGCACCCGCAGACCGAGACCGCGCTGTGGTCGCAGGTTCGCCGCACGCTCCGGAACTACGCCGACGAACACGGCCGCCCACCGCGTCTGACCGCCCTGCTCGCGGGTGAACCGCTGCCGGCCAAGGCCAATCTGCTCACCCGCTGGGCACGCGCGGCCGACCGTACGGCGGGTTATGTCCGCCTGCCCTCCCCGCTCGCCGAGGACCTGCTGTCCGGGGCGATCCCCGCCGACGACGACTGGAACGCCCGTTGACCACGACCCTGCTGACCCCGGCGGTGCGCGCGCATGCACTGGCCCTCCCGGCCGACGGCCTGCCGGCGTATCTGTACGACCTGGCCGCACTGCGCGAGCACGCCGCGTCCGTCCGGTCGGCGCTGCCGGACCGCGTCGAGCTGTACTACGCCGCCAAGGCCAATCCCGAACAGGAGATCCTGACGGCTCTCGCCCCGTACGTGGACGGCTTCGAGGTCTCTTCCGGAGGCGAACACGCCCATGTCGCCAAGGCCGTCCCGCAGCGGCCGCTCGCCTTCGGCGGCCCCGGGAAGACTCCCGCCGAGATAACGGCGGCGCTCGAAGCGGGCGTGGAGCGCTTCCATGTGGAGAGCCCGTACGAACTCCGTATGCTGGCGGACCTCGCCGCCCGCCACACGCCCGCGGCACGCGTCGCGGTCCTGCTCCGCTTCAACCTGCCGCTCGCCGACGGCTCGCTGAGAACCAGTGCGCTCTCCATGGGCGGCCGCCCGACCCCGTTCGGCATGGACCCGTCCGAGGCCGACGCCGTGGTCCGCCTCCTCACCGACGGCAGCTGCCCGCAGCTGGAGCTTCGCGGTGTCCACGCCCACCTGGCGAGCGGCCTCGGTGCCCGGGCCGAACTCGCCGTGGCCGAGTCCGTCGTGACCTGGTCGGTGCGCCTCGCCGAGCGCCACGGCTTCCGCCTCCACGAGGTCAATGTCGGCGGCGGCATGACGGTCGACTACGCGGACCCCGGGGCCCGGTTCGACTGGGCCGCCTACGGGGCCGGGCTCGCCCGTCTCACCGCCGCCCACCCGGGCCTGCGGCTCCGCATCGAGCCGGGCCGCGCACTCACGGCGTACTGCGGCTGGTACGCCACCGAGGTCCTGGACGTGAAGCGGAGCCACGGCGAGACCTTCGCGGTCGTCCGCGGTGGCACCCACCATCTGCGCACCCCGGCGACGAAGGGCCACGACCAGCCGTGCGCCGTGCTCCGCAGGGACATCTGGCCCCACCCCTGGCCGCGCCCCGGGGCCGGCCAGGACCTGGTCACCGTGACCGGCCAGCTGTGCACCCCGAAGGACGTCCTCGCCCGCCGTGTCCCGGCACAGGGGCTGAGGGCGGGCGACCTCGTGGTGTTCGCGCTGGCCGGGGCGTACGCGTGGAACATCTCCCACCACGAGTTCCTCATGCATCCGCGGCCCGGCTTCCACTTCCTGGAACAGCAGTCCGCTCGCCCTGCGCATCACGTCCGATCTCTCTAGTGTCAGTAGCTGAACCACCGGCGAAACGCCATGGGACGCGCCCGCACACCCGAACCCGGAGGTCACCATGCCGGAGCTCTACATCGGTGGCACATGGACGGCCGCGGTCGACGGGCAGGTGCGGGAGATCCGCTGCCCGGCCGACGGAACGCTGGTGGCGACGGTCGACGAAGCGGGGCCCAAGGACGTCTCCGCGGCGATCGCCGCGGCCCGCGACGCCTTCGACCGGGGCCCGTGGCCGCATACCCCGGCCGCCGAGCGCGGTGCCCTGCTGCTGCGCGTCGCAGCCCTGCTGGAACGCGACAAGGGCGCACTCGCCCGGGCCGAATCCCTCGACACGGGGAAACGGCTGGTCGAGAGCGAGTACGACATGGACGACATCGCCGGCTGTTTTCGCTACTTCGGCAACCTGGTCGCAGCGGGCGGCGGTGACCGGATCGTCGACACCGGCAGGCCGGGAGTGGACAGCAGAGTGGTCCATGAGCCGGTCGGCGTCTGCTCGCTGATCACCCCGTGGAACTATCCGCTCCTGCAGACCGCCTGGAAGGTGGCCCCCGCTCTCGGCGCCGGCAACACCTTCGTGCTCAAGCCCAGTGAGCTGACCCCGCACACCGCCGTCATTCTGATGCGGCTGCTCGCCGAGGCCGGCCTGCCCGACGGGGTGGCCAATCTGGTGCTCGGAGCGGGCGCCACCGCGGGAGCGCCGCTCACGGAGGACCCGCGGGTCGATCTGGTGTCGTTCACGGGCGGGCTGGTCACCGGCCGCCGCATCATGGCGGCCGCCGCCCCCACGGTGAAGAAGGTGGCCCTGGAGCTCGGCGGCAAGAATCCCAACATCGTCTTCGCCGACGCCGATTTCGAGGCGGCCGTCGACCATGCCGTGATGGCGGTGTTCCTGCACTCCGGCCAGGTCTGTTCGGCCGGCGCACGGCTGCTGGTCCAGGACGAGCTGCACGACGCGTTCGTCGCGGAGATCGTAGAGCAGGCGGAGGCCATCCGGCTCGGCGGGCCCTTCGACGAGGACGCCCGCACCGGACCGCTGATCTCCGCCGGGCACCGCGACAAGGTCGAGGCGTATGTGGCCGCCGGGCTCGCCGAGGGCGCGGTGCTGCGCTGCGGCGGCAGACGGCCCGACGACCCGGCGCTCGCCGACGGCTTCTACTACCTGCCGACGGTGCTGGACGAGTGCACCCCGGGGATGTCGGTGATCCGCGACGAGTCGTTCGGCCCGGTGCTCACCGTCGAACGGTTCCGCAACGAGGAGGAGGCGGTCGCGCTCGCCAACGACACCGTCTACGGGCTGGCGGGAGCCGTGTGGACGCGGGACTCCGGCCGGGCGCACCGGGTCGCCTCGCGGGTGCGCGCCGGAACGCTGTGGATCAACGACTTCCATCCGTACGTACCGCAGGCGGAATGGGGCGGCATGAAGCAGTCCGGCTTCGGCCGGGAGCTGGGCCCGGCGGGGCTGGCCGAGTACCAGGAGGCCAAGCACATCTGGCGCAAACTCTCGCCGGCCCCGCAGAGGTGGTTCGCATGAGTACGGACGCCGGAACAGCCCCCTCTGCCAAGGGCCCGGCACCCGGCCACGGCGACGACGACGCGTCACTCGCCGAACTCGGCTACCGGCCGGAGCTCAAACGCACCCTCGGCAACTTTCACACGTTCGCCGCCGGGATCAGCTACATCTCGATCCTCACCGGCACCTTCCAGCTCTTCTACTTCGGCGTCAGCTTCGGCGGCCCGGCCTACTGGTGGTCCTGGCCGATGGTGTTCGCCGGGCAGCTGATGGTCGCCCTGTGCTTCTGCGAGCTGGCCGCCCGCTACCCCGTCGCCGGTTCGGTCTACAACTGGGCGAAGAAGATGGGCGGCCCCCATGTGGGCTGGATGGGCGGCTGGATGATGATGACGGCCACGATGGTGACGCTGTCCGCCGTGGCGCTCGCGTACCAGATCACGCTGCCTCAGATCGACCAGGCGTTCCAGTTCGTCGGGGACGGCACCGGCCCGACCGACGCGGCCGCCAACGCCGTACTGCTGGGGACGGTGCTCATCCTCTTCTCCACGCTCGTCAACGCCTTCGGCGTCCAGCTCATGGCGCGCATCAACTCCGCGGGCGTCTTCATCGAGCTGATCGCCGCCGTCGCCCTCATCGTCTTCCTGGCGGCGCACATCACCCGTGGCCCGAGCACCGTCCTCACCGACACCTACGGGCTCGGCGCGGGACAGCGGTGGGGCTACTTCAGCGCCTTCCTGACCGCGTCCCTGGCCTCCGCGTATGTGATGTACGGCTTCGACACGGCGTCGTCGCTCGGGGAGGAGTCCCACGATCCGCAGCGCAACGCGCCCCGTGCCATCCTGCGCGCGCTCGTCGCGTCGTTCGTCCTCGGCGGGCTGATCCTCCTGTTCGCCCTGATGGCCGTGCCGGACCTGAACGCGAAGGAGCTGTCCACCGGCGGCCTGCAGTACGTGGTGCTGGAGACGCTCGGCCCGACCATCGGCGAGATCTTCCTGTGGTGCGTCGTCATCGCCATCACCGTCTGTGTGCTGGCTGTGCACGCCGCCGGTATCCGGCTGATGTTCGCCATGGCCCGTGACAACAACCTCCCCGCGGGCTCGGTGCTCGCCCGGGTGAGCCCCCGCTTCAGGACGCCCGTCGTGCCCGCGGTCGTCATCGGGGTGGTGGGGATCGTCATCCTGGTCATCAACATCAACCAGCCGCAGATCTTCTCGGTGATCACCAGCATCGCGATCATCATGATCTACATCGCGTATCTGCTGGTCACCACACCCATGCTGGTCCAGCGGCTGCGCGGCAGGTGGAAGCCGGCCGAAGGCGCCTTCTCGCTGGGCCGGTTCGGGCTGCCGGTCAACATCCTCGCCGTGCTGTGGGGTGCGGCGATGTCCCTCAACCTCGCCTGGCCGCGCGCCGACGTGTACAACGCGACGGGACCGCAGCACTGGTATCTGCGCTGGGGCGCGTTCCTGTTCATCGGCATCGTCGCCCTCGGCGGATTCGCCTACTACTGGTTCGTTCAGCGGCACCGCACGGGCGTGCTCGCCGAACACGCCGCGCCGGCCGCCCAGGCCGGCGACCCGACAACTCCCTGACGACCCTGGAGATCCGATGGCACCGGACACGCCCCTGCCGGAGTTCGACTACGTCGTGGTCGGCGGCGGTACGGCCGGCGCCGTCGTCGCCGCACGGCTGTCCGAGGACCCGGACGTCAGCGTCTGCGTGGTGGAGGCCGGCCCCTCGGACGTCGGCGACGACACCATCCTCCGGCTGGACCGCTGGATGGCCCTGCTGGAGTCCGGCTACGACTGGGACTACCTCGTCGAACCCCAGGAGAACGGCAACAGCTTCCTGCGCCACGCCCGCGCGAAGGTGCTCGGCGGCTGCTCCTCGCACAACTCGTGCATCGCCTTCTGGGCACCGGCCGAGGATCTCGACGAGTGGGGCGCGATGGGCTGCACCGGCTGGAGCGCCGCGGACTGCTTCCCGCTCTACCGGCGGCTGGAGACCAACGACGCGCCCGGCGACCACCACGGCCGCTCGGGCCCGGTCCATCTGCGCACGGTGCCCCCGGACGACCCGTGCGGTCGCGCCCTGCTGGATGCGTGTACGGCGGCCGGTATCCCCCTGACGCCGTTCAACGCCGGCACCACGGTGGTGCGGGGAGCCCACTGGTTCCAGATCAACGCGCTCCCCGACGGCACCCGTTCGTCGGCCTCCGTCTCATATCTGCACCCCGTGCTCGGCAAGCGGCCCAATCTGGAGGTGCGGACCGGACTCCAGGCCAGACGGCTGCTGTTCGGCGCCGACGGGCGCTGTACCGGTGTGGAGTATCTGGAGCCGGACACGATCCACACCGGTGCCGTGTCCGCCCGGCGCGAGGTGATCGTGTGCTGCGGCGCGATCGACTCACCGAAGCTGCTGATGCTGTCGGGTATCGGCCCGGCCGGTCATCTTCGTGATGTCGGGGTCGACGTACGGGTGGACTCCCCCGGAGTCGGATCCCGTCTGCAGGACCACCCCGAGGGGGTGATCATGTGGGAGGCGAAGCAGCCCATGGTCACGAGGTCCACCCAGTGGTGGGAGATCGGGATCTTCGCCGCCACCGAGCCGGACCTGGACCGGCCCGACCTGATGTTCCACTACGGCTCCGTGCCCTTCGACATGAACACCTACCGTCGCGGTTACCCCACGTCCGACAACGCCTTCTGTCTCACGCCCAACGTCACCCGGGCCCGGTCCATGGGCACGGTGAGACTGCGCACGCGCGACTTCCGGGACAAGCCGATGGTCGATCCGCGTTACTTCACGCACGAGCACGACATCCGGGTCATGACACATGGGCTGCGGCTGGCGCGCGAGATCGTCGCCCAGGCCCCGATGGCCGACTGGGCCGGTGCGGAGCTTGCTCCGGGACCCGGCGCCAGGACCGACGACGAGCTGTTCGCCTACATCCGTGAGACCCACAACACGGTCTACCACCCTGCCGGCACCGTACGGATGGGCGCCGACAGCGACCCGGACGCGCCGCTCGACGCCCGGCTGCGGGTCAAGGGTGTCCGGGGGCTGCGGGTGGCGGACGCGTCCGTGATGCCGTTCCTCACGGCGGTCAATCCGTGCATCACCACGATGATGATCGGCGAGAAGTGCGCCGACCTGATCAAGAAGCGGTGACGAAGGGCGCTGACCTGCGGGAAGCGAGCCTGTTCGAGAATTCCCGAGTGGGCGTGGACGAGAACCTGCGCGCCAAGTGGACCTGCTGAAGGCTGGGGCGCGCGGGTTCGAAGTGAGGTGGGTGTAGCTCCAACTTTGGGAAGTCGGCGGGTCAGGCCGTGAGTTGGTGGTTGTCCCGCCGCCGCACTCCTCGGGCACACCTGCGGCAGCGACCACCGCCCGATCGGCGCCGCCAGCGCCGCGCTCCGGGAATCATGACCTCCGATGCCGCCGTAGCCGTCACGATCACCGTGCTCGAGCCCTGCGGTCGCACAGGGGCAACGCCAAAACCGCGCGCCTCCACCGCAGTCAGGAGCGGCAGCAGCCGGTCTCCACCAGGGTCATCACAGCCTCACCCGGCGCTTGCGCCGTCTCCGGCGATAGCTGCCCGGGTACAGGCGCCCGACTTCGGGTCCCAGTCGGCAAGGACCGTGAGACTCCGCACCGTGAACTGAAACCGCAGGATCGGCTCCGGATCTCTGCCGTTTCTGTCCACGACCCCCATCGTCACGCCCTCGGGCAGCTTGATGCCGCGTGCGCTCAGCACCGAGTCACCGTCGTAACGGATTTCGCCGGCGAGTTGGGGCGAGTCGAGGAAGTCGTTGATGAGGGCGAGGATGTCCTCGTCACGGCCCAGTTCGAGCAGGACCCTGTGTACCTTGATCCTCGCAGGGCTCAGGGGCTTGTCGCTGTACTGGAGGGCGGCCTCGTGGGCTTCCAGGGCGCGTTCGAGACGTTCGCGGTGGAGTGGGGGGATCGGCATGGCGTCCTCTCAGTCCCCTGTTACGGCTTGCGGCGTAGGCGTGGGGGCAGTACTGCCAGTAGCGCGTCCAGGGCGTTGATGCGGCCGTGTCCGTGGTAGGTGTTTCGAGGGCCGTTCGGGCTCGACTGGCTGTAGGGAAAGGGGGGTACCCGGTCGGCGGTGCCCTCGATGATGGCCCTCACGTCGTCGGGGGTCAGCATCGGATCGATGCTCAGCAACAGCATCGCGAGGCCCGAGACGTGGGGGGCGGCGGCTGACGTACCGCCAAAGTCGCGGACCCAGTCACGACGATCGAGATCCGAGAGGTTCCCTTCCCCCCGCAGCGTTGTCGTAGGGACATCGACCCCCGGCGCAACGACTGACAGTTTGCTGCCGTAGTTCGAGTCGTCTTTCCTTTTGTCGAATCGATCAGTTGCGCCACAGGCGATGACGTGCGGATGGGTCGCCGGAAACGTCACCGCTGCACCGTTGTTTCCGGAGGAAGCGCACAGGACGACGTTATTGTTGTAGGCGCGCGTGAGTGCCTGATTCGCCTGGACGGAACTGCTCCAATTATTCGTGTTGAAGCTCATGTTGATCACGTCCGCACCATGGTCCACGGCGAAGTCGAGAAGATCGGCGAGCTCGTCCGGTCGGTCAAGCGTGAAGGTGAGTGGCATGACCCTGGCGCCGTGGCCCGCTACACCGGCGACTCCCTTGAGGTTGTGGGTGGTGGCCGCGGCGACACCAGCCGACATTGTTCCGTGGCCCTTCTGGTAACCCATCAAAGTTGGATTGTTGTCACCGTCGTTGTTCGGACCGCCGGCACCGGCCACGAAGTAGAGATCGGAATGGGTCAGGTCACACCCCGAATCGATGACCGCGATCGTGCCCTCGCCCATGTGCAGGTCCCAGGCGGTCCGCCCTGGACCAGCGACACGGGTGCGGATCAGATTCCACTGACCGTCGTATCCCATCGCGGGATCCGCCTTGTAAAACGTGTCGGCCGGCTCAAACGAGTACGGGTGGAGCAGCAGCATTCTCACGAACAGAACGCTGTCGCAGCCGTACTGGTCCTGCTCCAGCAGCCGCGCCCGCACATCGTGGGCGGGATTGCTCCGGGGATCGAGGATCGTGTAGTAGCGGTAGCCGGGCAGAGACTTGTCAGGGTCCTCATGTAGCTCGATTTCTGCCACCAGTGGTGCCTCGTCAATTCCTGTCTTGACGAACAAGACATTCGGCAGCAGGCCTTCGAGGCCTGCTCGCCCGGGCACATGCGGATGGTGGTAGACCGGGCCGATCCATTCCAACTGCTCGCAGAATTCCCTCTCGACGGCGTCACGGAGTTCGCCCTCGATGAACTCCCCGAGCGAAGAGCGTACCCAAAAGTGATCGTCGGTTTGATTGACTGCCTCGGACCGGGAACCGTTACCCTCCTCCGAGCTACTCGGCTCCAGTTCCAGATCCAATTCCCGCAATCGTGGCACGAGCCCGTCGCACTCCTGCGGCTCACGGAAACTGAGCAGCAGACGCGTCCTGTCTAGAATGACGACCTCGCCGCCGTCGATTTCCAACTCGACCGGCCAGTTTTTCGTGGTCATAACTCGAGGCTAGCCCCGGTACCTTGCCAGCGCATGTCGCAAGCAGGCAAGGTCACTTGGCTGTGGGTCGAGGGCCCGGGATCGTCTGGCAGCGACATACCAGCTCCGCATGCGGGGGCACGAGTCTGGTGGGAGCATGTTGCTGTCGGCGAATGCATATCGCTTCAACGGCCCCATCGGTGCCTCGGTTAGACCGGAAGCCGGCTTCCGGCCCGAGCCTACTCAGCAGCGGAGATCGCATGGCCTACATCTTCGACACGGCACTCAACGGCCGTGGAGCCTATGCGGGCAAGGCGTACTTCTTCATGGACGACCGGTACGTGCGCTACGACTGGGCGCTGGATCGAGCCGATTACGGCCCGTTCTATGTATCTGGCTGGAACCTGCCGGGGGCGTTTGCGACCGGTGTGGACGCCGCACTGAACGGGGGTGCGCAGCATCAGGGCAAGGCGTTCTTCTTCCGAGGCGACAAGTATGTCACCTACGACTGGAACACGAACCAGGGCAGCGACCCAGGCCCGCTTTCCGAGTGGAATCTGCCACCGTCCTTTACATCCGGTATTGACACGGTGCTCGACGGTCAGGGCGCCCACGCCGGAAAGGCGTACTTCTTCAAGGACGACCGGTACGTCACTCACGACTGGGCCACGGGGCAGACGGAGGGGCCGTCGCCTCTGTCCCCCTGGAGCCTGATGGGAACCTTCCGGAGAGGCGTGCACGCAGCCCTCAACGGAGAGGGGGCACACCAGGGCAAAGCGTACTTCTTCAGAGGCCCCCATTATGTACGGCGTTACTGGTCCACGGGCACGGTGCAGGGTCCCATCCACATCTCAGCCTGGAACCTCCGCGGTGGAATCGGGTCTTGACGGGACATCCGTCATTCGCAAGCGTCAGAGCCAGCGCAGAGATCTCACGCGAGCGACCAAGCAGACTCGGCACCCTGATCTTCCCGTTGAGATGCCAGATTCATGGCCGTCGGAGCTCCGACAGAACCCGCGCGTGCTCCATTGGATCCGCTCGGTGACCGAAGCAGATCGCGTACCTTTTGCGCATAGATTCCACATCTGCAAGCATCGAGAAGGCGAGAGACAGTACGAGGAGCCACGGTGGCACCAGGCCAAAGCGACGCCCCCGGGGAGGAGTTCGTCGAGGCCGTCGTCGAGCTGAGGGCCGGCGCTCAGGTCGGTGACGTGGCCGAGTGGTGTGCCGGCCGTGGTATCGACGTGCTGCCCATGGTCGCCGGCGGTGCGCTGCTCACCGGACCGGCGGCGCGCTTCGCCGAGGCGTTCGGCGAGCGCCCGACGGATCGCTCACGAGCCCGGACCCTGACGGTCCCGCCGTCACTGAGCAACACCGCACGGTCCGTCACCGTGCTGCCGGTCCCCCGTCTCGACGGCGGCGACCGGTCCGCCGACTGACGCCGCCCGGCGATGGTCCGCTGGAGGACGGATGACGCTCCCCTCGACGCGCTCGGCCGGTCAGCTCGCTCCTGCAGCCGTGTACGGCTATGTGTCGGCCCGGTCACAGGGCGGGATTGCGATGACCGAGGCAACCGATCTCGGGTCGGCGGAGCCCTTTCACGCGGACGAGGGCAGTCTGGTGCGCGCGAAGGACCACGCGCAGGCGGCGGGCCTGATCGTGACGGCCGAGAGCCGACTGGGATTCGCGGTGTGCGGCCCGCCCTCGGCGTACGAGCGGCTGACCGGCGGCAGGGTCGCCTCGTACGAATCGCCTCAGCACGTGGAGACGGGCGTCGTTCGTTTCGTCACCGAACTCGACATCGTGGGTGAACGCCAGCCCGTCGCCCGCGGGGTGGGCGGTGTGCCGGGCACGGACGACATCGAAGCCGTCGCACTGGAACAGCCGCGCACGCCCACGCGGGGCCGGCCCGCCGCACAGCCACCGGACGTCGGGAAGTTCCATCTCAGGCTGCCCGGCGACGTGGCCATGCTGCTCGGCGCCACCGATGCGCACCGTCAGGGCCAGGTGGGCGCCGGCGTCCAGGTCGCCATGGTGGACTCGGGGCAGTACGCGCACACCTACTTCACCGTGCACGGCTACGACGTCGCCCCGACCGTGGCGGTCCTGCCGGGCACCGATCCCGCGGCGGACCCGTGCGGCCACGGGACCGGCGAATCGGCGAACGTCTTCGCCGTGGCTCCGGGTGCGACGCTGCGGCCGTACCGGGCGAGCGACAACCAGGGCCGGCTGACCGGCAGCATGACCGCCTTCATCCGCGCCAAGGGCGACGGGCCGCAGGTGCTGACGAATTCGTGGGGCGGAGACGAACCGTTCCCGCCGCAGGGACCACCGTCCGAGATCTCCCGGATGTGGGCGCTGGAGATCCGGGACGCGGTGGAGCAGGGCATGGTCGTGGTCTTCTCCGCAGGGAACAGCCAGTTCGCGATCGAGCCGCAAGTGCCCGGCGTGCTGTCCGCCGGCGGTGTGTTCTGCGGGCCGGGACTGGAGCTACGTGCGTCGGACTGCGCGAGCGGCTACGCCAGCCCGTGGTTCCCCGGTGTCGTCGTGCCCGTGGTCTCCGGACTGGTCGGCATGCTGCCCCGCGCGCAGTACCTCATGCTGCCCGTGCCGCCCGGCTGCGACATCGACGTCGCCCAGAGCCGGGCGGCGTTCGACGGCCGGCTTCCCGACCCCGGCGACGGTACGCAGCCGGACGACGGGTGGGCACTGTTCTCCGGTACGTCCGCGGCGGCACCCCAGATCGCCGGCGCGGCGGCGGTGCTCCTGGGGGCCCGGCCGGGGCTCGCACCCGCCCAGGTGACCGAGGCCCTGGCACGCACCGCCATCGACGTCACGACGGGCAGCAACCACGTGCGATTCAACTCTCAGGCCCGTACCGGCCCTGACGAGGCCACCGGGGCGGGGCTCGTCGATGCCGGCGCCGCACTGGACTTCGTCCGCAGCCGATTCCCGTAGCAGAGAGCGGCGGTCACGTTACCCCCCAATCTGTTGCCAAGCGGACACAAGGCGGCGCGCCGGAGCGGGCGCGATTCGGCCTGTTTCCCCCTCACGCGGCGCGTATTCCCGTGAAGCATTTGTGAACTCGTCTTCATACTCGACCCGCCGTATTCCACTGACCAGACCGAACGATCTCCACGAACTCTGACAGATAATGATCAGCGGTTGACCGAAAGGGTCCCTTGACCGCCCATCGAGGCGCGAACGAGACTCTCTTGAGGCACTCATGCATCAGGAGCCACAAGCACACGCGCATGCTGATGGCCCTGCGAGACCGATATCGCACGGGGTGTGTGACGGGGGAAAGCACGGAAGAGTTCGCCTGCATATTCGACGCATGCGCATGTCCTCTTCACCTCCCCTCCTCATCTCTTGGTGCGCGAAAGGGAATGGAGGGGGAATGCCGACGCACATGGGCTATCCCGGCGTATACATCGAAGAACTTCCCAGCAGCGTCCGTACCATCGCCTCGGTCACCACCTCGGTGACCGCGTTCGTGGGGCACACCCGCCGGGGTCCGCTCAATCAGCCGGTGCGGGTCACCAGCTTCGCGGACTTCGAGCGCCGCTTCGGCGGGCTCACCTCCCGCAGCGCCGTCAGCTATGCCGTGCACCAGTTCTTCGGCAACGGCGGCACAGTCGCGGTGATCGTCCGTGTGGCCAAGGCCGGCACCGGTGAGGAAGCCTGCGTCACGCTCAACTCGACCGAGGGCCACAGCGATTGCCCGGTGCTCGAGGTGCACGCCAAGGAGCCCGGTGTCTGGGGCTCGGGGCTGCGGGTGGCCGTCGACCACGACACGCCCACCCCGGACAAGACGTTCAACCTCCATGTCCTCGACGCGCGTGGCGGAGCCCGCGAGTCCTTCACCGGCCTGTCGATGAACGCCGGGCACGGCCGCTTCGTGGAGACGGTCGTGAACGCCGGCTCCTCGCTCGTCCGCGTCAAGGCGCTGGACGAGGACCGGCCCGACCCGTCCGGCACGGTCTCCAAGCCCTTCGCGGCCGAACTGCCCGACCTGAACGTCGAACTGAAGGTCAAGATCGGCGATGTGGAGCGGGAGTTCACCCTCTACGAGCCCGACCACGACGGCGAGGCGCCGACCACGGTCACCGAGCTCGCCCTGCTGCTCGAGCGGAAGCTCCGCGCGCTGCCCGACGCCCCCGGCAAGCATGCCTTCGCCGGCGCCGAGGTCGCCGCGTTCGGCCGGCGGATCCAGGTCGTCGCGGGGTCCGTCGACCCCGACGACGTCGTGCGCTTCATCGGCGAATGCGCCAACGACCTGGGCCTGGAGGCCTCGGTCAACCCGCCCGTCTTCCCACTCGAGGGCGGCAAGGACGGGGACCCGCCGGGACCGCGCGACCTCATCGGCAGCGAGGCCCGCAAGACCGGCGTACAGGCGCTGCGCGACGTCGACGACGTCAACCTGCTCGCCCTGCCGGAACTCTCGGCGTACGAGTCGACCGACGACATGGTCACCGTGCTCTCCGCGGCCGAGCAGCTCTGCCGGGAGCGGCGGATCTTCCTGCTCGTGGACTCGCCCTCGACATGGGGCAGCGTGGACGCCGCGCGGGCCGGGATCGGCGCGTTCGACAGTGTGCGCAGCGATCACGCGGCGCTGTACTTCCCGCATGTGCAGCTCACCGACCCGCTGACGGGCCGGCTGCGCGCCTTCCCGCCGTCGGGTGTCATCGCGGGCGTCATCGCCCGTACGGACGGTGAGCGCGGCGTGTGGAAGGCCCCGGCCGGGACCGAGGCGCGGCTGGCCGGTGTGCGCTCGCTGACGGTCAAGCTCACCGACCGGGAGAACGGGCTGCTCAACCCGCTGGGCGTGAACTGCCTGCGCACCTTCCCGGTGGTCGGCCCGCTGGTCTGGGGCGCACGCACGCTCGAGGGCGCGGACGCGCTCGACAGCGAGTGGAAGTACGTGCCGGTGCGCCGGCTCGCGCTCCATGTGGAGGAGAGCCTCTACCGCGGTCTGCAGTGGGTGGTCTTCGAGCCCAACGACGAGCAGCTGTGGCAGCAGATCCGGCTGAAGGCGTCGGCGTATCTCAACGACCTCTTCCGGCAGGGCGCGTTCAAGGGCGCCACGCCGCGCGAGGCGTACTTCGTCAAATGCGACAAGGACACCACCACCGACGCCGACATCGAGCGCGGAGTGGTCAATGTCGTGATCGGCATCGCGCCGGTCAGGCCGGCGGAGTTCGTCATCGTGAAGATTCAGCAGGTCGCCGGGCAGTTCGACCTCTCGTAAACACGGACCCGAGAAAAAGGAACACGAAGGAAACCGATGGCTGAGTTCCAGGTAAACGCCCATCGCTTCGACCCCTACAAGAATTTCAAGTTCCTGGTCCTCTGGGACGGTCGAACGGTCGCGGGCATCAGCAAGATCAGTCCCCTCAAGCGCACCACCGAAGTGGTCAAGCACCGCCATGGCGGCGACCCCAGTTCGCCGCGCAAGTCGCCGGGCCGCTCCGAATTCGAGGGCGTCACGCTCGAACGCGGCGTCACCCATGACCCGGAGTTCGACCGCTGGGCCAACAAGGTCTGGCAGGTGGGCGCCGGGCTCGGTTCGGAGGTCTCGCTGCGGGACTTCCGCAAGGACATCATCATCCAGGTCCTCAACGAGGCCGGGCAGGTGGCCGTCTCGCACAAGCTGTACCGGGCCTGGGTGAGCGAATACCAGGTGCTGGGCGAGCTGGACGCGAACGCGAACGCCGTCGCCATCCAGAGCGTCAAGCTCGAATGCGAGGGCTGGGAGCGCGACTACGAGGTGCCGGAGCCGGTCGAGCCCTCGTTCACTCATCCCGCCTGAGCACCGCACCCGGGCGCGCCCCGGGCACTGCTGAACACCGCTTGACACCGCCTGTGCACCGAAGGGTTGAGGGATGACGCACGCCGCGCCGCCGACGGGGCCTGCCGACCTGCTCGCCACCTGGGAGGCCGGGCTGGCGCAGCACGACCGGGGACGGTCTCTGCTGCTGCACCGGGCGGCCCGTCCGGGAGCCGGCGCCGAGGAGTTGCTGTCGACGCCGGTCGGCGAGCGCGAGGCGGACCTGTTCGCCCTGCGCCGGGCGCTGTTCGGGGAGCGCATGCAGGTGCGCGTCGAATGTGCGTCGTGCGGCGAGGCGATGGAGTTCGACCTCGACGCGACGCTGCTGGGTGAACGGACGCGGACACCCGCCGGGCCGCTGCGAGTGGAGGAGGGCGAGTGGGTCGTCGAGTTCCGGCTGCCCACCGTCGCCGACCTCGCGGCGGCCGGCACGGCACCGGATCCGGTCGAGGCGCGCCGCCTGCTGCTGGCGCGCTGCACGGTCTCGGCGGCACGGGGCGGGGCGGCCCTCGCGCCGGAACAGTTCGCCGGTGTCCTGCCCGAGCGTGTGGCACAGCGGCTCGCCGAGGTGGCCGAGGAGGCCGACCCGGCGGCCGATGTGACGCTGAACGTGGCCTGTCCCGAGTGCGGTGAGGCCACCCGGGCCGAGCTGGACATCACTTCCTATCTGTGGACCGAACTGGACAACTGGGCACGCGACTTGATGCTCGATGTCCATCTGCTCGCCACCGCCTACGGGTGGAGCGAGCCGGAGATCCTGGCGCTCAGCCCGCTGCGGCGTCGTTACTACCTGGAGCTGTGCGCAGATGGCTGACTACTTCGACCGGCTGCTCACCCGGTACACGCCGGTCACCGCGACCGGCGCTGCCGGCGCCCCGGCGCGGGTGCGGCCGCGGCTGCCGGGCCCGTTCGAGCGGGTCGAGGCGCTGCGGACCGCTCCGCCCGAGCCCGGCGAACCGGCCGCACTGATCCCGTCGGCACCCGCGCCCGCTTCCGGTCCCGCGGAGCCCGTACACCACGAGCGCGAGGTGCGGACGGACAGACTCACCGTCGTACGGACCGAGACGGCGCGGCCCGGCGAGCCCGAGCGGCCCACCGCGCCGACCCCTGCGGGCCCTCTGCTGCTGCCCGCTGCGCAGGCCGCTCCCGGTCCGCGTCCGGTGTCCCCCGACAGCGGGTCCGCGTCCCGGCGTCCGGCGTCGCCCGCGGTGGCGGACACGCCGCGGCAGTCGCCGGCTCCCGCGGCGCGTGCCGCGGACCCCGCGCCCGTGGCCGCGGCCGCCGCACCGGCACGGCCGCGCAGCGCCGACACCGCGGCCGCCCGTGGCCCGGCGCTGAACGGCGTCGGCAGGCGTGCGCCCCGGCAGGCCGAGCGCGTCGTGCACGTACAGATCGGCCGGCTCGAGGTGAGCGCCACCCCGCCGCCCGGCGCGAACCGCCCCGCCGCCGGCCACCCCGACCACACCGGACGGCGCGCACCCGCGCTGGCCCTGGACGACTACCTCGCGCGCGGCGAGAAGAGGGACTGAGGTACCGAGGTCATGAGCAACGCACTTGCCGTCGCGACGGTCACCCAGGCTCTGGCCCTGCTGATCGAGAGCAATCTGGGGCCCGAGATGGACATCGCGGTGAAGGTGGAGACACGTAAGCCGCCCGCCGAACCGCCGACCGAACCGACCATCAACGTCTTCCTCTACCAGGTCACGCCGAACGCCTCGATGCGCAACCAGGACCTGCCGACGCGTGCCTCGGACGGCACGCTCGTCAAGCGGGCCGTGGCGGCGCTAGATCTGCACTATCTGATCAGCGCGTACGGGGAGGAGGCGGAGCTGGTCGGCCAGCGGCTGATCGGCTGCGTGGTACGGACCCTGCACGAAATCCCCGTCCTGCCCGAGGAGTTGATCGAGCTCGCGGCGGAGCGTCCGTATCTGGCGGGCAGCGATCTGGCGCAGTCACCGCAGAAGGTGCGGTTCACACCGACGGTGATGGACATCGACGAGACGTCCAAGCTGTGGGGAATGCTGCACCAGACCCCCTACACCCTCTCGGTGGCCTACCAGGCGTCGCTGGTACTGATCGAGGGCCGCGAGCGGCCGGTCCCGGCGAAGCCGGTGGAGCACCGGACGGTGCGGGTGCTGCCTTTCGGAGCGCCGGGTGCGCCCGTGCCGCCGGGCGCGGATGCGGTGGTGGAGCCCGCGTCCGCCGAGGCGGGGGCCGCCGAGCCGGGAGCCGCCGAGCCGGGGTCCAGGGCCCCGGCCGCTCCTGCGCCTGCTGCTGCGTCCGCTCCCCCTCCGCCTCCCGCGCGGAAGCGGGCCGCCAACAAACGCTCCACGCCCGCCCGCGCCCGCAAGGCGACGGGACGGAGTCCGGGCGCTGTGGACGCGGACGGCAAGGAGAGCTGAGTCACGGTGCGCGACACGGGGGCGGGTGAGGACATGGGCACGTACGAGGGGACCGGCCAGGGCACGGGAACGGACGCGGGCACGGACGGCCGCGCGCTGGCGACGGCGATCCGCTCGGTCCTCGCCCGCGTCGACGCGCATGCGGCGCGGGCGCGGACGGGAGCCCGCGGGAGTGCCGCCGCCGGCACGCCCGGCACCGGGACCGACTCCCCTGCCGGTACGGGTCCGCGCCGTGCGACGGTGGACGCACCGGAGCCGGGATCCGCATCCGGCACCGGACATGGCGACTCCGCGGCAGCCGCACCTGCCGGCGAGCAGCCGGACTCAGCCGCGTCCGCGGGCGTCCGCCACCCCGACGACGCAGCTCCCGGCGGGGACCTCGCCGTGAGCGGCGACGCCACGAACGGCACGTCCGCTGCCTCCGCCGCGCAGCAGCCACGCCGGGACACCACCGCGCCCGGCACCGTCGAGCCGGGCAGCACGGGCGATGTGCTCGCCTTCCCCGACGGGCCGGCCACTCTCGGCGCGCTCGTCGCGTGCTTCGGGCTCACGCCCTTCGAGCGTGACCTCGTTCTCCTCGCCGCCGCCGCGGAGCTGGACCCCACCACAGGCAGCCGCTGCGCCGCCGCGTGCGGCGACCCGGAACGGGCGCATCCGACCTTCTCGCTCGCCCTTGCCGCGCTCGCCGACGCACACTGGAGCGCGCTGACCCCCGTCGCGCCACTGCGCCGCTGGCGGCTCGTCGAGCTGGACGACGAGACCCGGCTGACCACCTCCCGGCTCCGCCTCGACGAGCGGATCCTGCACTTCCTGGTCGGCTCCCCGTATCTGGACGCCCGCCTGCACGGACTCCTCCGCCGTACGAGCGTGCCGGACACCCTCCCCTCCTCGTACGACCTGGCCGCGAGCCGGGTCGCCGCCGGCTGGGCGGGGGCCGGCCGGAGCGCCCCGCTCCGCGTCGAGCTGGTCGGCGGCGATCTGCGTTCCCGCGCCGACATCGCCGCCGCGGCCGCCCGCCGTTCCGGTCTCGGTCTGTACTCGATGGCCGCCGAGGACATTCCCACCGACCCCGCCGAGCGCGACCGCCTCGCCCGGCTCTGGCAGCGCGAGGCGATCCTGCTGCCGGCAGCGCTCCTGGTGGAGGTCGGGGACCTGGAGCGCGAACAGGCCGCCGCCACGGACGCGTTCCTCGAGAGCGCCGCCGTACCCCTCGTCGTGTCCAGTCCCGATCCGCGGCAGACCGCACGGCAGCGCGGCGAGCGGGTCACCGTACCGGCCCTCGACACCGACGAGCAGCTGGGGGTGTGGGCGGACGCGTTCGAGGACGTACCGGAGGTGTCCGAGGAAGACCTCCGTGATCTCGTCGCGCAGTTCTCGCTGCCGCCGCATCTGATCCGCTCCGCCGGCGCGACCGTCGTACGGGACCTGCCGGACGAGAACGAGCTGGACGCCACCGGACTGGCGTGGAAGGCGGGGCTCACCGAGGCCCGGATGGGCATGGACGAACTGGGCCGGCGGATCGAACCGCAGGCGTCGTGGGGCGATCTGGTGCTCGCGGAGCGGCAGTTGAAGATCCTTCGGGAGATCGTCGCGCATGTACGGCAGCGGTCCACCGTCTACCAGGAGTGGGGCTTCGCGGCGACGCTGCGCCGCGGCCTCGGCGTCACCGCACTCTTCGCCGGCGGCTCCGGCACCGGAAAGACCCTCGCCGCCGAGGTGATGGCGAGGGAACTGGGGCTGGATCTGTTCATCATCGATCTGTCCCAGGTGGTCAGCAAGTACATCGGTGAGACGGAGAAGAACCTGCGAAAGGTCTTCGACGCCGCCGAACGCGGCGGCGCGCTGCTGCTGTTCGACGAGGCGGACGCGCTGTTCGGCAAGCGCAGCGAGGTCAAGGACAGCCATGACCGGTACGCGAACCTCGAGGTCAGCTATCTGCTGATGCGGATGGAGGCGTACCGGGGACTGGCCGTCCTCACGACCAACATGAAGCAGGCCCTGGACACGGCGTTCATGCGCCGTATCCGCTTCGTCGTCGACTTCCCCTTCCCCGGGGAGAGCGAGCGCGCCGAGATCTGGCGGCGTGTGCTGCCCGCGCAGGCCCCGATGAAGGGCGTCGATCCGGAGCTGCTGGCACGGCTGACCGTGGCGGGCGGCTCGATCCGCAACATCGCGCTGTCCGGCGCCTTCCTCGCCGCGGAGGAGGGCGACCGGCTCCAGATGCGGCACATGCTGGAGGCGGCGCGCACCGAATACCTCAAGCTGGACCGCTCCTTGACACCCTCGGAGGTCCACGGATGGGTCTGAACGAGGCTCCACGGACGGTTCGTGTGGACATCGGCGAACTGGTGCTGGACGGCTTCGAACGGCTGGACCCGGACCGGGTGTCGGCCGCCTTCCAGGCCGAACTGGCCCGGCTCGTACGGGAGCGGGGTGTACCGCTGGCCACGGACGGCGGCCGGGCACTGGACGCGCTGTCCGGGCTGCCGCCGCTGCCCGCGACCACCTCGCCGCGGCGGCTGGGCGAGGCACTGGCGCGCGCGGTCCACGCGGGACTTTCGGGACGGGGTGAGTCGCGATGAGTACGTCCCATGCCTCGGCCCGGGACGCCCAGGCCGCGCAGGCCGAGCGGCGCCGCAAGCGCAAGGAGCGGGCCACGTCCCGTACCCCGGAGCCGAAGAACATCGTCAGCGGCGCCGGTCAGCCGCTCGACCTGAGCGTACGGCGCGAGCTGGAGGAGCAGCTCGGGCACGACTTCAGCCGGGTCCGCCTGCACACCGACCGGGACGCGGGCGCGCTCACGGAGATGCTGGGCGCGGACGCGGTCGCGGTCGGCCAGGACATCTTCTTCCGCGAGGGCGCGTACCGGCCGGGAACGGCGGACGGACAGCGGCTGCTCGCACACGAACTGCTGCACACGGTGCAGAACCCGCACGGTCTGGGCGCGCTGCGCGCGGGGCGGGACGTGGGGGCGGTGTCGCTGCCGCAGCAGGCGATGGAGCGCGAGGCGGAGTCGGCGGCGCAGGCTCTCGTACGGGACGAGGCGCAGGCCCCGGAGGTGGAGCCCGAGCAGTCGACGCCCGGCTGGCTGCGGTACGCCACGGTCGACGCCGACCGGAACCGTATGGAACAGCTGGACCCGGCCACGCTGGTGGACCGGCTCGCGAACGGCGTGCTGCGCTCGCTGCGCGGCGACCCGGCCGACCTGTCGGGTCGGGTCCGGCTGGAACTGGCCCGGCTCTCGCCACAGTTGCAGGACTCGGTGCTCGACCGGCTCGAAACACGGCTGCTCACGCCCGAGTACGACCGCCTCCTCGACCTGGCCGAGCAGGCGGAGGCCGGTCAGCCGGAGCTCCAGCCGACCGAGGTGCCCGATCCCGAGATCGACCTCTTCGCGGAGCTGGGTGTCGAGCGCACCCAGTGGAAGCGCCAGGTGGAGGGCGACCGGGGGTCGAAGAACAAGCGGGCCGAGGACACCCGCGAGGAACAGAAGGACGCCAGGGCGCGCGACGAGAAGCGCGGAGGCGACCGGAGCAGGGCGCAGTCGGACGCCGCAGCGGAGAAGGAGGAGGCCGCCCGGCGCAAGGAACATGAGGACGAGCGCGCCCAGTCCCGGCAGCAGGCGGCCCAGGAGCAACAGCAGGAAGAGGAGAAGCAGGACCAGGACCGCCGACGGGTCGACGAGGCCGCGGACGAGCGCGCCCAGGGCCAGGCCGACGGCGCGGAGCAGGCCAAGGAGGAGCGCAAGGAGCAGCGCGACCGCGAGGAGCAGGACCCCGAGCAGACGAACGCCCCCGGCGCCGACAAGCGCAAGCGCAAGGACGACGCGACGAAGCCGGCTGACGGGGCCAAGCAGGAGAACCTCGACCCGAAAGCGAAGGCGCAGCCCGGTCCCGTGCGCCCGGAGAAGGTGGACGAGCGCGCGGAGCAGCGGGACAGCGCGCTGTCCGAGCACGGCCTGCACGAGAAGGACGAGGACGAGGGCGAGCCGCGCGAGGAGGAGAGGCCGCTCGGGCTGGAGGCGGGCGCGGACAAGGAGATCGGGGGCGAAGAGGGCGACCGGGTCAAGGGGGGCGGCGGTGCGGGCGGGACCGAGCTGAAGCCCGAGGACTATCTGCCGGAGACCGACCTCGATGTCTCGTCCGTTCCCACAGCGGACAATCCCACGGCCACGCTGCCCACCTTCCCCGCTCCCCCGCCGACCAAGGCCGAACAGGTCCAGGAGCAGCGGGAGAACGACGCCGAGGAAGAGGAGGACGAGGACGCCCCGGAGGCTGAGGCCAAGCCGCCGGGCGCGGAGATGGGCCCGGTCGAGGGCGAGGCTCCGCAGCCCGAGGCCGGGCCGGCGTCCGAGGCCGGGGATCGTAGCGAGAAGGATCTCCAGCCGGAGAAACCGGTGGATCAGGAGGTCGGCCCCGACCCGGAGACCGAGGGCAAGCAGGATCCTGAACCCGAGGCGGAGAAGCAGGGTCCGGAGCAGCAGCAGGAGCAGGAGTCCGCCAATGGCGACGCGGACGACAGGAGCACGAACGGCGACGACGGCCAGGAAGCGCCGGACGCCAAGGAGGCCGCGGACCAGCAGCAGGAGCGCCAGGAACGGAACCAGGAAGAGACGAAGGGACAGCCGCGGGGCGCGGCCGCGGACAAATCGTCGCTCGCGACGTCCGGCTCCGCGGGGGCTGGCCTCGGCTCGTCGCTCGCGCCGCCGGCGGGGGCGTATACGCAACGGACCTCCGTCGAGGACCGCAGGCCCTCCCCCGCCACGCGCCGCGTCGCGGACTCGGCGAAGGGGGAGCATGAGGCCCCCGCGCCCAGGAGCCAAGTCCCGAAGGAGAGCGGACCGGGAGCCGCGCCGAGCGGGGTAGTGGGCGGTAGCAGTACGGCAGGGCCGAGCGCCGCGACCGGCCCAGGGGGCGCTCCGTCGGCAGCGCAGGCCGCAGTGAGCCCGGCGGCAGAACAGGCGGACAGTCCGGGCAAGTTGGGCGCACCGGCGCCCGAGGGTGCGAAGGCGCAGCCCGAGGCTTCGCTGGAGAAGGACGGCGGCGGCTGCGCGCCGCCCGAGCCCGCGGCGGAGAAGGAAGAGGGCAGCGGAAGCTGCGGCGGCGGAGGCGGCGGCGCGGCTCCCGAGGAGAAGCAGGAGGAGCCGCCGGACGTCTCGGGCCAGGACCCGAAGGCCGCCATCGGCACGGTCAGCAAGCTCGCGCCGGACCAGGCGCTGGCCGCGATGCCCGGTGTGGACGCCGCGGCGGGCAAGAAGGTCGGCGAGGAGCAGCAGCGCCTGGACGCCAACCCGCCGAAGCGGGAGCGCCCTTCTGGCGCGCCCCGCACCCAGTCGGGCCCGCCGGAGGCAGCCGCACCGGCCGCCCAGGTCACCGGCAAGGTCGAGAAGCTCGGGCCCGAGGACCGAGTCGAGAAGCAGAAGGCCAAGGGCAGCGAGCGGGCGGAGGGCGCCAAGCCCACCGACAACACGCCCCCTCCGCCGACCCCGGTGGCGGAGAAGCTGACCGCCGATGAGGCGAAGAACGTCGACGCCGCGGCCGACGCTGTCCCGACCGTCGACCCCGAACTACAGAACAAGACGGTCGGCCCCGCCCCCAAGATCAGGCTCGAGGGCGAAAGCGACCCCAAGCGCACGGACGACCAGGCCAAGGCGCTCAAGGAGAAGCAGTCCGACATCCAGAGCACGGGTCGCGAGGACGCGGCCAAGCCGATGGGTGAGGACCAGATCTTCCCCAACGCACCCAAGGAGCAACTGGTCGGCACGGCGGCGGGCGGCCGCCGCAAGGGCGGCGGCGGCCTGGCCGCATCGGCCGCGCCCAAACCCGGCGTCGGTGCGGTCGCCAGACAGGAGCGCGGCAGCGAGATCCAGGGCGCCGCGGGCCAGGCGCAGGGCGATCTGGTCGCCGAGGAGAAGGACCACCAGCAGGCCGAGCAGCAGGCCAAGCAGGAGAAGCAGACCGAGATCGACCGCGAGGTCACCCAGAACGCGGAGAAGCAGACGGCCGAGCGCGGCCGGGCGGCCGAGCAGGCCCAGCGCGAGCGCGAGAGCTGGCGCACCGAGCAGGACAAGAAGATCGAGGACGCGGACAAGAAGTCCGAGAAGGAACACGCCGACAAGAACAAGGAAATCGTCAAGGCTCGCGACGACAAGGACAAGGAGGTCAGCGACAGGAAGGACAAGGACAACGCTCAGATCGACACCGAGCGCGAGAAGGCGGAGAAGGAGGCCGAGAAGAAGAAGGAGGAGGAAAAGCCCTCGGGAGGCTTCTTGGGCTGGGTCGCCGACAAGGTGAAGAGCGCCTTCAACGCGATCCTCGACGCGGTCACCAAGGTCTTCGACGCCGCACGCAAGGTCGTCAACGGCATCATCGACACGTTCAAGGAGTGGGCCAACAAGGCCATCGACTTCGTACGTGACCTCGCCATCAAGGCGATCAACGTGCTGGCGGACGCACTGGTCGCGATCGGCGATGTGCTGCTGGCGGCGTTCCCTGAGCTCCGGGACAAGTTCCGCAAGGCGATCGAGGGGCTGCGCGACAAGGCCATCGACGCGGTCAACAAGCTGGCGGACGGCCTGAAGAAGGCAGTGAACGCCCTGCTGGACGCGTTGGCGGCCGGGCTGAACAAGCTGCTGGACGTCCTTGAAGCGGGCATCAAGGCGGTCATCAAGATCTACCAGGCCGTAATCCTGGGCGCGATCAAGTTCGCCCAGGCGGCGATCGAGGCACTGGGCAAGTTCGCGGCACTCATCGCGGACATCGCGCCTGACCCGGGCGGCTGGCTGAGCAAGGCGGGCAGCTCGGCGAAGTCCGGTATCCAGGACCACCTGTGGGGCGCGATCAAGACGGGCGTCAAGCGGTGGTTCGACACGAAGGTCGAGGGCATCCTCGGGCTCGGCAAGGCCGTGATCAACGTCCTGGTGAAGGGCTGTGTCTCGATCAAGCAGATCGGGAAGATGGCGTGGGACGCGATCATCGCGTCGCTGCCGATGATGATCGCGTCGATCGTCATCGAGAAGGTCGTCTCGATGCTGGCGCCGGCGGCGGGCGCGATCCTGACCATCGTGCAGGGCCTGATGGCGGCCTGGCAGAGCCTCAGCTCGATTCTTTCGGCATTCAGCAAGTTCTGGGCCTACTTGAAGGCGGTCAAGGCGGGCCCGGCGGCCTGCCTGTTCGCGGAGGCTGTCGCGGCGGGCATCGTCGCGCTGCTGGACTTCATCGCCAACTTCCTGATGATCCGCCTCGCAGGCGCGACGAAGGGCGTGGGCAAGCGCCTCAAGGCGATGGCCGAGAAGATCATGAAGGGCCTGAAGAAGACGGGCAAGGGCGCGAAGGAAGCGGCCGGCGACGCGGTCAACAAGGCACGTGGCGCCGTGCGCAACGCCCAGGAGGCACTGCGCAAGCCGACGGTCCCGGCGAAGGCGAAGGGCCCGCGCGTGCCGAAGAACCGCTCGGCGTCGACGGACCGAGGGCCGGGGGCGAACCGGGAGCCGACGGACGCCGGGCGCGACAGGCCGACGAGCAGGACGCCGGACCGGGAACGGGACCGCAGGCGGGAGGACGACGCAGCGAAGCGGGACCAGCAGAAGCCGGACACGGCGCCTGAGAAGACTCCGAGTCAGACGCCCGACCGCGGGCCCGACAAGTCTCCCGAGAGGTCGCCTGACCAGAAGTCCGACCCCCAGAAGGACAAGACCCCGGACAAGGCCACGGAGAAGAAGCCCGACTCCCGGAATGAGAATAGCCCGGAAAAGCCCAAGAAGAAGGAGATCGAGGCTCCGAAGCGCCTGAAGCCGAGGAAGCCCAAGTCGCCGTTGGGCAAGGCACTCCAGAAAATCAAGGGCAAGGTCAAGTCTGCACTCAAGAAGATCCGCAACGCTGGCAAGACACTGGGGAAGAAGCTCAGCAGGAGCAAAGTCGGAAAGGCGCTCAAGAACAGCGGAAAGAAGATGCGCGACTTCTTCAGGAAGAAGCGCGACGAGATGCGCAACGACAAGAATCGACGCACGGACCAGAACAAGAAGCACAGGAACGACCGGAAGAACAAGGAGAACTCGAGGGAGTCCAAGGAGGCGCGCCTCCAAAAGATCCTCGCCCGGCTCCGTCCCATCATCAGGGCCAAGCTCGAGAAGGGGATGTGGGATCCCGCCTTCCGGGTCATGCTCTTCGGAATGCGCAAGTGGTACAAGCTGACAGGCCTGACACCGGTCGGCGACCCGCTCATCGACGTGCGCGCCAGGCTCAACCCCGAGGACAGCGCCGGCGAGGCCCAGCGAGACCAGCCGGACCCGGAAACCGGGCAGCAACAGGTACACCTCCGAGGCAAGAAGAAGTCGGTTCCGCTCGAAAAGGGGGACAAGGTAAAGCTGGCGCAGCATGGGATGGCATGGCTCATCGGCGAGGTGACCGACACGGACCGGGAGCAGGAAAGGTTCGACTTCTACGGCCACGGCGCCCGGGGAGACAGCCATTTCCGCAACATCCCCTTCACCGGGGGACACCGCTGGAAGAAATACAACCCGGGGCAGTCGTACAAGACCGGTGAGGCATTCGAGCGGATTCGACACCAGAACGAATGGTCCGACTTCAATGATGCACGCCAGGTCCTCAACTACCGTAAGCATGTGGAGTTCAGCAACCCCGAGGGCATGCAGTGGCATCACATACACGAGCAGAATGCCGGCGGCCGGCACGCGGTGCCCAACCTTGCGCTCACCACGGTGGAGCTGAACAGGGACACGTTCAACAGATGGTTCACCAGACCTCGCCGAGACCTCAACGGCATGAACGTACGAGCTTATCTTCGCGGAATCAGCGCATCAGAGGCGGAGCACCGGAAGTGGGGCCTGCTGTGTATCAAGGAGAACAAGCTCAAGATTGACCGCCGGAACCACAACAACCGAGGTGTATATCAAGAGCTGATCGGGAGGTGAGATGAAGACCCACTATCTGGTGAACCTCGATGACGAAGCCGATCCGGACCTTCACAGGTTCCTCGTCGCCAACGGGGCCACACCCACGTCCGAGTTCGGCGGATGGCGAGTCCCTGCCGACTCACGACGCGCGGTGAAGAGCGAACTGCAGAAGCGGGAGCTCGAATTCCGTCTCCGATACGAGTTCACGGTCGAGCCGGCCGACAGCGTTGACGAGTTGGCCGCGTATCTGGGCATCGACGTACTCACAACGCCCCCGGCCGCAACTGGCCGGGCCTTTCTTGCCAAGGATCCGGAGGACGACTCCCTGATCGCGAACTCCACCATGGTGGGTCTCCTCAAACCGGTGACCTCGGATCTCGAATGGCAGCGTCACGGCGACACCGCAGGGGACCTGTGGTCCCTCACTTCGGCGAGCGAGTTGCCCGACCCGATCCACACACTGCACGCGTTCGCCACGGTTCAAGGCGGAAACGGATTGTGGATGGTGATCGACGACGGACGGTCCATCATCACGGAAGCGAGCCTGAGTCACTTGCGTGCCTCCGGGATCGCCTGGTCCACCAAGAAGTTGATCGACGGCCGAGTTCTGCCGCATCCGGCCATTCCGGTGTTCGGCGGCCGGGTCTTGGACGTCATCGACAAGCATCACGTTGAGCTGGCTTTTCCGCCCCTCTACCTGCTCCCCGAGCAGACCACGATCGCCCCCTGGTAACGCCCCCGGATTGGATTTCCATGACCCGCTACGCAGACATACCCAAACCCATCCGCTCCGGCATCGTCGTCGTCGACCCCGACCGCGGCACCCCACAGCGCATCATCGTCCTCCAGTTCAACCCCGACACCCTCGAACGCTCCCTCGCCCCCCAGGCCGCCGGAGGCAGCGGCGACGCCGGCGGCGGAGGAAGCGGAAGCGGAGACCGGAATGAGGCGCTACGCCTGAAAGGGCCCGCCCAGGAGACGTGGAAGTTCACCGCCGAGATCGACGCCACCGATCAGTTCGAGGTCGCCGCTCCCGACGGGATCCACCCGCAGCTCGCGACGCTCGAGATGCTCGTGCATCCGACCACCGCGCAGCTGCGCGAGGCGTCCCAGCGGACCAAGAAGGGCACGATCGAGATCAGCCCGATCGAGATGCCGCTGACCCTCTTCACCTGGGGGAGCAAGCGCGTCATGCCCGTGCGGCTGACGGAGCTGTCGATCAATGAGTCGGCGTTCGACGTCAACCTCAACCCGATCAGGGCGAGCCTCGGCATCGGCATGAAGGTGCTCAGCGTGAGCGATCTGCCGGCGGGGCACCGCGGTGCCGATCTGTATCTCGCGCATCTGGCGCAGAAGGAGCGGCTCGCCGCGGCCGCAAGGGGCGGGCGGCTGGCCGAACTGGGACTGGGACGGGGGCTCTGACAACCGTGACCGAACCGTACGAGAACGCGCTGGACGCGATACCGGGATCGCACCCCTATCCCCGCACGAGCCGGTACCACGACGCCGAGATCGGGGTGCACACGCAGCCCGACGGGACCGAAGTGCGGTACACCAAGCGGCGGTTGCTGCCTCCGCTGCCCGCCGCCGAGGACACCGCACCGCACACCGTCAACAGCGGCGAGCGCCCGGACCACCTCGGGCAGCGGTACTACGGCGACCCCGGGCAGTGGTGGCAGATCGCGGACGCCAGTCCCGTACTCGATCCGCACGAGCTGACCGCGGAGCCCGGGCGGGAGATCCGGATACCGCTGCCGGGTGGGTTCCATGGCTGATGAGACGCCGGTCGGGAACGGACCCGTTCATCTCACCCTGCACATGGGCCCCAGGCTCACCCGTCCCGTCCCCGCCGAGGTGGCCGAGGCGCTGTTGTCCGCGCAGATCACCATGACCGCCGGGGAGCGGAGTGGGTTCCAGCTGGCGTTCGACCTCACCAAACGAGGGTTGATCACGGATCGGCTGCTGCCCGACGGATTCTTCGACCCCAAGACCCGGGTCATCGTCACGACCTCGATCAAGGGGACGTCGACCGTGATCCTCGACGGGCTCATCGTGCGGCAGGAGGTGGGGGCGAGCAACATCCCCGGCCAGAGCACCCTCACCGTCACGGGCGAAGACCTGACCCTCCTCATGGATCTCGAGGAGCGGACCGACCGGTACCCGAATCTGCCGCCCTCGGAGCGGGTGAGGAGGATTCTGGCGAAGTACGCCGAGTACGGCATCACTCCGCGGGTCGTCCCGGAGCAGGTGCATCAGCCGCCCCGCGAGCAGCTGCGCGTCGAGTACCAGACCGGGACCGATCTGCAGTACGTGAACGAGCTCGCCAGAGCGAACGGCTACACCTTCTATCTCGAGCCCGGGCCCGGGCACCAGCAGTCCTTCGCCTATTGGGGTCCCGAGCGGCGGCTGGGCACGCGGCAGCACGCGCTCAACGTCAACATGGACGTCAACTCCACCGTCGACCAGCTGACGTTCGCATACGACGGGACGGCACGCGAGGAGCCGCAGGCGCGCTGGCAGGACCCCCGGACGCGGGACTCGCAGCTGCTGCCTCAGCCCGACATCAATCCGCTGCGCCCGCCGCTCGGCAAACGGGCCACGCCCGCCCTGAAGCGGAGGACGCTGTCCGGAACCGCGAAAAGGGCCCCGGAACAGGCCCAGGCCGAACTCCTGGCCAGGGCCGCGACCTCCGCCGACGCGATCTCCGGATCGGGCTCGCTGGACGTCAACCGGCACGGCTACGTGCTCCAGCCGCGCGAGCTGGTCGGGGTGCGCGGCAGCGGACGGACGTACGACGGCGACTACTACGTCAAGTCCGTCACCCACAACATCAGGCCCGGCTCGTACCAGCAGAACTTCACGCTTTCCCGCGAGGGCCTCATCGCCCGCAGCGGCACCGTACGACCGTAGGGACCAGGAGAATCTCAATGATCGTGTCAAGCCGCCTGCGTGACCGGCGGGGTGGAGGTGAAGAGCCTCTTGTCGCGCAGCATTGCCCACAGGACATCCA